>NZ_JAJEJT010000001.1:953802-1271736 GCF_021390645.1 Paraburkholderia flagellata | reverse complement strand
CTCGCGCATGCCCGTGATCTACGTCGATCCGGTGCTGATCGAACAGGTGCTCGTCAATCTGCTGAAGAACGCAGCAGAAGCCATGGCTGAAGCGCGCCCGAATTTGCCAGATTCGGCGATCGACCCAGTGATTCGTGTGATCGTGAAGCGCGAAGGCGGCAACGTGTGCATCAGCGTGGTCGATCAGGGCCCGGGCGTCGACGAAGCCACGGCCGAGCGCCTCTTCGAGCCCTTCTACAGTACCAAGTCGGACGGCATGGGCATGGGCCTGAACATCTGCCGTTCCATCATCGAATCGCACCGCGGGCGTCTCTGGGTGGTCAACAACGTCGAATCCGACGGCCACATCAGCGGCGCTACGTTCCATTGCAGTCTGCCCATCGGCGAATCGGACACCCCCTCGCGGACCACCGACGAACCGACTCCACAAACCGTTACGGGAGAGCCATGAACAGCCCAGTCACCACCCAGGAAACCGTCTTTGTTGTCGATGACGACGAGGCAGTACGAGACTCCCTGCGTTGGCTCCTCGAAGCGAACGGCTACCGCGTCCAGTGTTTCAATAGCGCGGAGGAGTTCCTCGAGGGCTACCAACCGGCGCAGCAGGCCGGACAAATCGCCTGCCTGATTCTCGACGTGCGCATGTCGGGCATGAGCGGCCTCGAACTGCAGGAGCGTCTGATCGCGGATAACGCCTCGCTGCCGATCATCTTCGTGACGGGCCACGGCGACGTGCCGATGGCCGTCTCGACCATGAAGAAAGGCGCGATGGACTTCATCGAGAAGCCCTTCGACGAGGCCGAGTTGCGCAAGCTCGTCGAGCGCATGCTCGACAAGGCTCGCAACGAAAGCACCAACGTGCAGCAACAGCGCGCTACCGCCGAGCGCCTCGGCAAGCTCACGGCGCGCGAACATCAGGTGCTCGAGCGCATCATCGCGGGCCGCCTGAACAAGCAGATCGCCGACGACCTCGGCATCAGCATCAAGACGGTGGAAGCGCACCGGGCCAACATCATGGAGAAGCTCAACGTCAACACGGTCGCCGACCTGCTGCGTCTCGCGCTCTCCAACAAGCCGCAACAGGCGCAGCAGTAAGCGCCTCTTTCCCGGGCTGCATCCGCGCGCGCCACGGTGCGCGGATGCGGCCCGCCGCGTCTCGCCGCAACGCTCTTCCCTCGCCCATCGTCCGTTCACGCCGGAGCAGGCCCGCCGCGCGGGTATAATGTCGCCCTTCGAATGGCGCCCGCCCCATGCCGCTCGCGCGCTTCCCCACGCGCGCCAGCGCTGGCGCCCATATGTGCCCCGCACGTGCCCCGCATCGCCCACTCTCGACCTCGACCGACCATGACTGCCACTATCATCGACGGCAACGCCCTCTCCAAAAAACTGCGCGCCGAAGTCGCCACGCGCGCCGCCGCCCTCACCGCGCGCGGCCATCAGCCGGGACTCGCCGTCGTGCTGGTCGGCGACAATCCGGCGAGCGAAGTCTATGTGCGCAACAAGATCAAGGCCTGCGAAGACAACGGCCTCTACTCGTCGTACGACCGCTATCCGGAGTCGCTTTCCGAAGCCGACCTGCTCAAGCGCATTGACGAACTGAACCGCGACCCGAAGATCAACGGCATTCTCGTGCAACTGCCGCTGCCGAAGCACATCGACAGCCACAAGGTGATCGAGGCAATCGCGCCCGAAAAGGACGTGGACGGCTTTCACGTCGCCAACGCGGGCGCGCTCATGACGGGCCAGCCGCTCTTTCGCCCTTGCACGCCCTATGGCGTGATGAAGATGTTCGAGGAATACAAAATCCCGCTCGAAGGCGCGAACGCGGTGGTGATCGGCCGCTCGAACATCGTCGGCAAGCCGATGGCGCTGCTGCTGCTCGAAAAGGGCGCGACGGTCACGATTTGCCACAGCAAGACGCGCGACCTCGCGAAGCACACGCGCGACGCCGATATCGTGGTCGCCGCGGTGGGCAAGCGCAACGTGCTGACCGCCGACATGATCAAGCCCGGCGCGACCGTGATCGACGTGGGCATGAACCGCGACGACAACGGCAAGCTCTGCGGCGACGTCGATTTCGCCGGCCTGAAGGACGTGGCCGGCTTCATCACGCCGGTGCCGGGCGGCGTCGGCCCGATGACCATCACCATGCTGCTCGTGAACACGATTGAAGCCGCGGAGCGCGCGGCAGCAGCGTAAGCCCCGCGCGGCCACGCGTCACAGCATGACATTCTCGAAGCGGCCCATCACGGGCCGCTTTCTTTTTCGGGCGCCGCCAGCGCGCGCCATGCGGGCAGGGATTTCGCCGCCGTTGCGTCACATCTGTTAATTTGCTCGGATAACCCGGTTGGAAAGCGTGCTTGACGCCCCAATAACCGAACTATCGGACGCGCGCGCATGCCGCGACCCGGTCCCCTAACCCGCGACAGACAGGAACAGGAAGCATCATGGCTACTACCCCCTCCGACAATCCGCTCCTCGATTTCACCGGCCTGCCGCGCTTTGGCGAAATCCGCCCGGAGCACGTGACGCCCGCGCTCGACGTGCTGCTCGCGAACGCAAAGGCCGCGGTCGAGCGCGCCGCGCAGCCCATGACGCCCTCGCAATGGAGCGACGTGGTCGAGCCAGTCGAGCGCGCCAGCGAGCCGCTTTCGCGCGCCTGGGGCGTGGTCGGTCACCTGAACGCCGTCGCTGACACGCCTGAACTGCGCGCCGCCCACGGCGAGAACCTGCCGCGTGTGACCGAATTCTGGTCGAGCGTCGGCCAGAATCTCGAGCTCTTCAAGAAGTACAAGGCCATCACGAATCACAACTCGTTCGAACTGCTCTCGGGCGAGCGCAAGAAGATCCTCGACAACTCGCTGCGCGACTTCCGCCTTTCGGGCGCCGAGCTTCCCGAAGAACAGAAGCCGCGCTTCGCCGAACTGCAGGAGCGCCAGGCCGCGCTCGCCAAAGCCTTTTCCGACCACGTGCTCGACGCGACCAATGGCTTCGCGCTCTTCGCGACGAGCGAAGCTGAACTCGTGGGCCTGCCCGAGGACGTGATCGCCGCCGCGCGCGAAGCCGCCGAGCGCGAGAACAAGGAAGGCTGGAAGTTCACGCTGCACTTCCCCTCGTACTTCCCGGTGCTGCAATACTCGGAAAACCGCGCGATGCGCGAGACCATGTATCGCGCCTACGTCACGCGCGCGTCCGAACTCGGCCCCGTCTACGGCGCCGGCAAGGCCGAATGGGACAACACAGCAATCATCGAAGAGCAACTGAAGCTGCGCGCCGAAGAAGCGAAGATGCTCGGCTACAACAACTTCGCCGAAGTCTCGCTCACGCCGAAGATGGCGGAAACGCCGGCTCAGGTGATGAGCTTCCTCGAAGACCTCGCCACGCGCGCGCGCCCGCACGCCGAAAAAGACTGGGCAGAACTGCGCGAATTTGCTGCGAGCGAACTGGGCCTCGCGCAGATCGAACCGTGGGATATGGCGTTCGCCGCCGAGCGTCTGCGCCAGAAGCGCTACTCGTTCTCGGAGAACGAGGTGAAGCAGTACTTCCCGGAAGACTTCGTGCTGCAGGGCCTTTTCAAGGTCACGGAAACGCTGTTCGGCGTGCGCATCCGCCCGGACAGCGCACCGGTGTGGAATCCCGATGTGCGTTTCTTCCGCGTGGAAAACGCGGATGGCACGCTCGTCGCGCAGTTCTATCTCGACCTCTACGCGCGCGAAGGCAAACGCGGCGGCGCATGGATGGACGACGCGCGCTCGCGCCGCAAGCTCGAAGGCAACGGCGTGCAAACGCCCGTCGCGTATCTCACGTGCAACTTCTCGGCCCCGGTGGGCGGCCGCCCCGCGTGCTTCACGCACGACGAAGTCATCACGCTCTTCCACGAGTTCGGGCACGGCCTGCACCACATGCTCACGCGTGTGGACGAACTGGGCGTATCGGGCATCAACGGCGTGGAGTGGGATGCCGTCGAACTGCCCTCGCAGTTCATGGAAAACTTCTGCTGGGAATGGGACGTGGTGCGCGAAATGAGCTCGCACGTCGAAACCGCCAAGCCGCTGCCGCGCGAACTCTTCGACAAGATGCTTGCCGCGAAGAACTTCCAGAGCGGTCTCGGCACGCTGCGCCAGATCGTGTTCTCGATGTTCGACATGGCGCTGCACGTCGACTTCGACGCTTCGAAGGGCAAGAGCGCGAACGACCTCGCGCGCGAGATCAACGAGCGCTATCACGTCATACCGCAGACTCCGTTCTCGCGCTGGCCGAACACGTTCAGCCACATCTTCGCGGGCGGCTATGCGGCAGGCTACTACAGCTACAAGTGGGCCGAAGTGCTCTCCGCCGACGCCTACGCGGCCTTCGAGGAAGCCGCGCAAGCCGCGAAGTCGAGCGTGCTCGACGAAGCGACCGGCACGCGCTACCGCAAGGAAATTCTGGAAGTGGGCGGCAGCCGTCCGGCGATGGAGTCGTTCAAGGCCTTCCGCGGCCGCGAGCCGAACATTGACGCGCTGTTGCGTCACAACGGCATGGAGCAGCCACCGGCACAGCAATGACCCTGTGACTCGCTGGTAAGCGATCCGAACGAAAACCGCGCATGGGTGTGAAACCCATGCGCGGTTTTTTTGCCTCGCGTTTTATCGATGCAGCTTGAAATCGACGCTTTCCGGCCGCCCTTCGAGCGAAAGCGCCGCGCGCTGCGCGGGTTGCCGGCTCACCACCCTGCCCCGGCTCACGACAGCAAGCCGCGCCGCACGCAGCCGGATCGCCTCGATGGGATCGCGCGCGTCGAGCACCACGAGGTTCGCCTCGCAACCGGCCGCCACGCCATAGCCTTCGAGGCCGAGGATCGCCGCGGCATTCACGGTCACTGCGTCCAAGCAGGCGCGCGAGGCGTCGGTGCCAGTCATCTGCGCGACGTGCAGGCCCATGTGCGCGACTTCGAGCATGTCGCCCGAGCCGAAGCTGTACCACGGGTCCATCACGCAATCGTGGCCGAACGCCACGGTCACGCCCGCCGCCATCAACTCGGGCACGCGCGTCATGCCGCGCCGCTTCGGGTAAGTATCGGAGCGCCCTTGCAGCGTGATGTTGATGAGCGGATTCGCAATCGCCGCGACACCGGATTCGCGCATGAGCGGAATCAGCTTGCTCACGTAGTAGTTGTCCATCGAATGCATCGACGTGAGATGCGAACCGGCCACGCGCCCATGCAGGCCGAGGCGCTGCGTTTGCGCCGCGAGCGTTTCGATGTGGCGCGAAAGCGGATCGTCGGATTCGTCACAATGCATGTCCACGCGCAGACCCTTTTCGGCCGCGAACTCGCAGAGCAGGCGCACCGATTCGGCACCATCCGCCATCGTGCGCTCGAAGTGGGGAATGCCGCCCACCACGTCGACACCCATCGCGATCGCGCGCTTGAGATTCTCGAATGCACCGGGGCTACGCAACACGCCATCCTGCGGAAACGCCACGAGCTGAAGATCGAGATACGGCGCGACACGGCGCTTCACTTCGAGCAGCGCTTCGACCGCGAGCAATCGCGCGTCGCAGACATCGACGTGCGAGCGGATTGCGAGCAGCCCGCGCGCGACGGCCCAGTCGCAGTACTGAAGCGCGCGCTCGACGAGCGCCTCCTGCGTGAGATGCGGCTTGAGCTCGCCCCACAGCGCAATGCCCTCCAGCAGCGTGCCCGACGCATTCACGCGCGGCAGGCCATACGAGAGCGTGGCGTCCATGTGGAAATGCGCGTCGACGAATGGCGCGCTCACGAGCGCACCCGCAACATCGACCTCGTCGTGCGCCGCCGCCGCGAGATGCGGTTCCACGGCGGCAATGCGCCCTGCCTCAATGCCGATATCCACCGTGGGATACCCAGCGGGATGCGCATGCGCGAGCACCGCGCGGCGAATGATCAGGTCCATCTGCGGCTCCTTGTTCTGGCGGGGTGGCTTGGCGCTGTCGTTTTGACTCGCGTCGATTCTATCGGCGCCAGAATGACGTCGCCAGCGGCGTGATTCCTATGCGAAAACAGCACACGAGCGCGATCGGGCCGCCGTCTTCCGCGGGATCGTCGTCGAAGAGCGCGAACTGAGCGCGCACAGTGCCATTTTGAAGACACGTGTCCGAGCCCTTTATCTGCTGCCGTACCGCCCCGGAACGGCCATACCGTCTCTGTACTGCTGGCCGAGCCGGCCTATACTCGTGCGGACTGAACCGTCCACGAGAATGAGGAACGTATCGATGAAAACAATCGGCGTGATTGGGGGGATGAGCTGGGAATCGTCGGCCGAGTATTACCGGCTGCTGAACCGTCACGCTAAGGCGCGCCTGGGCGGTCATCACAACGCACGCAGTCTGATGGTGACGGTGGACTTCGCGCAGGTTGAAGCACTCCAGCGCGCCGGTGACTGGGACGCGCTCGGCGTGCAGATGGCCGAGGCCGCGCAACAGCTCGAACGCGGGGGCGCCGACATCGTGCTGCTCGCGACGAACACGATGCACCGCGTGCGCGCGGCGATCGAGGCGACGATCTCGATCCCCTTTTTGCATATCGCGGACCCGACCGGCCACGCGCTGCGCGCCGCGGGCTTCACGCGAGCGGGCCTGCTCGGCACGCGCTACACGATGGAACAGGACTTCTACGTGGGGCGATTGCGCGAGGCGCATGGCATTGAAGCGATCGTGCCGAACGAACACGATCGCGCGGACGTGCATCGCATCATCTACGACGAGTTGTGTCACGGCAATGTGGATGCGCAATCGCGCGGTGTGTATCAGCGCGTGATCGAAGACCTCGCGGCACGCGGCGCGCAGGCGGTCATTCTCGGTTGCACGGAAATTACGCTGCTAATCGGCCAGAACGATTCGGCGCTGCCGGTATTCGACACCACTGCGTTGCATGCGCAGGCCGCAGTGGATTGGGCGATTGGAGCCTGAGCCGCTTAGTGGTGGTGTTCGTTGCCTCGGATCGGCCCGATGCTCTTGAAAAGAGCAGATGCAGAAAACAAAAAACCCGCTAGAAGCGGGTTCATTGATTGGCGCGAGGCCTTGCTACTTAAGACGTTTGGTTGCGGGGGTAGGATTTGAACCTACGACCTTCGGGTTATGAGCCCGACGAGCTGCCAGACTGCTCCACCCCGCGTCCGTCAGAGAAAAGAAGTATAAGGCGCTTGTGCCACTTCGTCAAGTATCTTTTCACACGATCGATACACGACGCCTTCGATGTCCAACAACATGACGATAGCGCCATATCGAATTACTTCGGATACCTTGGCAAATTTCACTACGCCTCGGCGGGCTCCACCAGCGGCCGCACCTCTTCCGCCCAGGCAAGCCACATCTCCTGCGTATGAATGCCAGCCTTGAGGATCGCATATTGCAGCTGCTGGCCGCGCGTGAGCGAAGCCGCGCTGAAATCGCGCTGCTCGATCTCCCGATAAGTCGCAAGCCGCGCGCGATTTTCGGCGATGAGCCTCGCAAGTTCCTCAGCGAGACCGAGCGGCCCGATCACGGCATCGGCACGCAGCTTGAGCAGGAACACATTACGCGAGTCGAGGTCGAGCGCTGTCTCGCGCACCCATCGCGCCACCTCATCGCGCCCCACCGGCAACACGCAATACACCTTCTTGCGCGACGCCGCGGCCGTCTCGTCCTCGATGACCGACACCCACCCCGCCTCGACCATGCGGCCCAGTTCGCGATAGATCTGCTGATGCGTGGCATGCCAGAAGTAGCCAATTGCGCGATCGAAGCGGCGCGCGAGGTCGTAGCCCGACGAAGGCTTTTCCAGCAAGGCGATGAGGATGGCGTGCGGCGTCGACATGCGGCGATTCTAAACCACGCCCCACCCGAGACCGGATCTGTTGCGGATCGAATTTTTCCACTATGCAACTGGTTGCATAGTTTCGACGGCTTTGCTATGTTTAAGCCTGCCAGCCGGCTCGCACGCCGGCGCAACGCATCACGAATCAAATCACGCGACGGAGGCCGCACCCGGCCGCCGCCCCAGTCAAGGAGATATGGATGTCCCTGCCCGCCGTGCTGCGCCGCGGCCTGTCGATTCCGGTCGTCGGCTCGCCGCTTTTCATCATTTCGAATCCCGATCTCGTGATCGCCCAGTGCAAGGCGGGCGTCGTCGGCTCGTTCCCTGCGCTCAATGCGCGGCCTGAGCATGTGCTGGGTGAATGGCTGGACCGCATTACCACCGAACTCGCCGAGTACAACGCGAAGCACCCGGACGCGCCCGCTGCGCCCTTCGCCGTGAACCAGATCGTGCACAAGTCGAACGACCGTCTCGAGCACGACCTGGGCGTCTGCGCGCAATACAAGGTGCCGATCGTCATAACGTCCCTCGGCGCGCGTGAAGAAGTCAACCATGCGATCCACGCATGGGGCGGCATCGTGCTGCACGACGTCATCAACAACACGTTCGCGAAGAAGGCGATCGAGAAAGGCGCGGACGGCCTGATCGCCGTGGCCGCCGGTGCAGGCGGCCATGCGGGCACGCTTTCGCCGTTCGCGCTCATCCACGAGATTCGCGAATGGTTCGACGGCCCCCTGTTGCTTTCGGGCGCGATCGGCAACGGCAACGCGATTCTCGCGGCGCAGGCGGCGGGAGCCGACCTCGCCTATATCGGCTCGGCGTTCATCGCCACGCATGAAGCGAATGCCGTCGATGCCTACAAGCAGATGATCGTCGACGGCGCCGCAGGCGATATCGTCTACTCGAATCTCTTCACGGGCGTGCACGGCAACTATCTGCGCCAGAGCATCGTCGCGAGCGGCCTCGATCCGGAAGCGCTGCCGCAGTCGGATCCGTCGGCGATGAATTTCGGCTCGACGCGCGTGAAGCCGTGGAAGGACATCTGGGGCTCGGGCCAGGGCATTGGCGCGGTGAAGAGCATCGTGCCGGCGGCCGAACTCATCGAGCGTTTGAAGCGCGAGTATGAGGCAGCGCGCGTACGTCTGGGCGTGGTCGCGGCACCGCAAGCCGAGGAACAGGCCGCGCTTTGATGCGCAGTGCGAGGCGGGAGCGGTTATACCGCACCCGCTTCGCCTCGTTATGAAGCCGCGCGCCCTATGTGCGCGACTTCACGCGCGCGATTTTCTCTTCGACGTCGCGCAACTGATCCTTGCCGAAGTACATCTCCTCGCCGACGAAAAACGTCGGCGAACCGAACGCGCCGCGCTCGAACGCCGCTTGCGTGTTCGCCAGCAACGCGGCTTTCACATCGGCGTCCTGAATCGCCGTTTCAAACGCCGTGACGTCGAGACCGTCCGCCTCGAGCGCCGCGCGGATCACGGCAGGGTCGTCCATCTTGAGACCCTCTTCCCACATGTGCGCGAACATACGGTCGACGTAGCGCTCGAACGTGCCGTTGCGCCGCGCCGCAATCGCACCGCGCATGATTGGCAGCGTATTCACCGGAAAGTGCGGATTGCGCCGATAAGCCGTGAGTCCATGCCGCTCGATGAAGCGCCGCATCTCCAGCATCATGAACTTCTGCTTGTTCTCAATGCCCGCGAACGCCTCGCCCGGCGAGCGATTGCCGCTCAGCTTGAAAAGGCCGCCAAGCAGTATTGGCACATAGTCGAAACGCATCTGCTGGCGCGCCTCGATCTCGCCGATCACCTTATGGCACAGATACGCGTTAGGACTGCCGAAGTCGAACAAAAACTGCACCGTCACATCACCCATTGTGTCTCCCCATGTGAATTCGCGCGGCTTTGCCCAAGCGCGGCGACATCCTAAGATACCTGAAACCATGCCGCTGTTATCGACAGTGAGACAAGCACCATGACGCAAAGGAAAGCCGTACTGGTAATCGGCGCAGGCGACGCCACAGGAGGCGCGATCGCGCGCCGCTTCGCACGCGAGGGCTATATCGCGTGCGTGACGCGCCGCAATGCCGACAAGCTCGCGCCGCTCGTTGCGCAGATCGAAGCCGAGGGCGGCGAGGCGCACGCCTTCGGCTCGGACGCGCGCAAGGAAGAGGACATGATCGCGCTCTTCGCGGACATCGAAGCGCGCATCGCGCCCATCGAGGTGGCGATCTTCAATATCGGCGCGAACGTGCGCTTCGGCATTACGGAAACCACGGCGCGCGTCTATTTCAAGGTCTGGGAAATGGCCTGCTTCGCCGGCTTTCTGATGGGACGCGAAGCCGCAAAAGTGATGCTGCCGCGCGAGCGCGGCTCGATCTTCTTCACAGGCGCGAGCGCGAGCTTGCGCGGCCGCGAGGGTTTCGCCGCGTTCGCGGGCGCAAAACATGCACTGCGCGCACTCGCGCAGTCGATGGCGCGCGAACTCGGGCCGCAGGGCATCCACGTGGGGCAGATCATCGTCGATGGCGCGATCGACACCGAGTTCATCCGCGAGAATTTCCCCCAGCGCTACAAGCTCAAGGAACGCGACGGCATCCTGAACCCCGAGCACATCGCCGACGCCTACTGGACGCTGCACCAGCAACCGCGCGACGCGTGGACGCACGAACTCGACTTGCGGCCATGGCTGGAGCAATGGTGAAGCCATTGCCGCCCGTTTCGCGAAGCAGGCGATAATGGCGCCGAAGTGCACAGAAAGCACACCGTCACCCTATCGAGCCTCACATGAAAATCGCAACGTGGAACGTCAACTCCCTCAAGGTCCGTCTTCAGCACGTCATCGACTGGCTCAATGAGAGCAAGACCGACGTGCTCTGCCTCCAGGAGCTGAAGCTCACCGACGACAAGTTCCCCCGCACCGACCTCGAGGCGCACGGCTACCGCAGCTGGTTCGCGGGCCAGAAGACCTATAACGGCGTGGGCATCCTCGTGCGCGAAGGGCTCTTCGTCGACGAAGCCACGGTCGTGCGTAACATTCCTGGCTTCGAAGATCCGCAGCAACGCGTGATCGCCACGACCATTGGTGACGTACGCGTGGTGAGCGCGTACTTCCCGAACGGCCAGGCGCCGGGCACCGAGAAGTTCGCGTACAAGCTGCAATGGCTCGACGCCATGCACGACTGGCTCGCGCAGGAAATGCAGCGCTACCCGAAGCTCGCGCTGCTCGGCGACTACAACATCGCGCCCGAAGATCGCGACGTGCACGATCCGAAGGCCTGGGAAGGCCAGAACCTCGTGTCGCCCGAAGAGCGTGCGCAGTTCCGCCGGCTGATCGAACTGGGCTTCGTCGATGCGTTCCGCCAGTTCGAGCAACCCGAAAAGATCTTCACGTGGTGGGATTACCGCATGTTCGCGTTTCGCCGCAACGCGGGCTTGCGCATCGACCACGTCCTGCTCTCGCCCGCGCTTGCGGCGCACCTCACCGCGTGCGAAGTGGACAAGGTGCCGCGCAAGTGGGAACAGCCGTCCGATCACACGCCGGTCATCGCCACACTCGATATTGCTGGCTGAACGCCCGCCTTACCAGCTCCCCGAGAGCGTGGTCCACAGAAAGCGATAGACGAGCGCGTCATACTCCGCGCGCTCGAGCGAATCGCTGCCGGGGCCGTGACCGCCTTCGGTGTTCTCCAGATACCAGACGTTCGCGTGCCCCTGCCTCTCCATGCGCGCGACCATCTTGCGCGCATGCGAAGGGTGTACGCGGTCGTCGCTCGTCGAAGTGGTGAATAGCGACGGCGGATACGCAACGCCAGGCTTCACATGGTGGTAAGGCGAGTAAGCGGCGAGCGCGCGCGATTCTTCGGCATCCTCAGGATCGCCATACTCGTCGATCCATGACGCACCCGCATGCAGCAGCGGGTAACGCTGCATGTCGAGCAACGGCACCTCGCACACCACGGCGCCGAACAACTCGGGACGCTGCACCATGCACGCGCCTACGAGCAGTCCACCATTGCTGCCGCCCTTGATACCCAATCGCGCCGCGCTCGTATAGCCATCGGCGGCCAGTTGTTCGGCCACCGCGATGAAATCGTCGAAGGAGCGCTGGCGATGCTCGCGCTGCGCCTCGACGTGCCAGGCGGTGCCGTACTCGCCGCCGCCGCGAATGTGCGCGATCGCCACTACACCACCCTGCTCCAGCCAGCCGATGCCCGAGCCCACCAGATATTGCGGCGTGAGCGCGATCGCGAAGCCGCCGTAGCCCGTGAGCAGGCACGGCGACGCCTTGCGTGATTCGCCCTCCAATACGGCCTTCGGGCCGATCACGGTGAACGGTACGCTCGTGCCGTCGGCCGAGCGCGCGTGCGAGCGGATGACCGTGAGCGGCCCGGAATCGAACTGCGTGGGCCATCGGTCGAGCAATTCCCACTGCTGGAGATCGGTTTGCGCAAGATCGGCGAGCCAGTATTCGGGCGGCAGCAGGTAATCGTCGACGTCGACGAATACTTCGTCGTTGAGTGTGTCTTCGATGGGCGAGACGTCCACCTGCGAACTCGCACGCGTCGGAAACACCCGGGACTCCCAGCGCCACGCGCCATCCTCCTGCTGCGGCTGCCAGAGCATTGTGCGACTCTCCACATCGTCGAGCCAGGAGACGATCAAGACGTTTAGCGTATTGGTCCAGTCGCAGGCCGACGTCACGGGAGTCGGCGTGAAGAGCGCCGTGAACGCGCGATCGCCCGCGAGAAAAGCGTCCTCGCGAATCACGAGCAGCGCCCCGCCCTTGTACGTCACGCCCGAAACGGTCCAGTCGAGGCGCGGCTCGAGCAGCAGCCAGCCATGCCACGCACCCACCGAGACATGCGTAGGCACGTCGTACATCTGCCAGTCGCCGCGTTCATCCAGACGATAGGTATATGAATCGAAGAAGTCGACGCTGCGCACCACGTCGTGGCGCTTTTCGACCGGATCGTAGTCGCCTTCCACGCTGATGTCGTCGAACTCGCCGCTGAACACCACGGGCGCCTGAGCGAGCGCCGTGCCGCGCGGCCAGCGGCGCACCTCGCGCGGATAGCCCGAGCGCGTGAGCATCTTCTTTCCGCTTTTGCCGCCCGCGTCCCATCCCAGGTACACGGTATCGCGATCGATCCACGAAATGATGTGCTTGCCTTCCTTCGCAATGGCGAAGCCATCGTCGACGAATTCACGCTTCACGATGTCGAACTCGCGCACGATCACCGCGTCGGAGCCGCCATCGGAAAGCTGGATCAGGGCACGGTCGCCGTCCGGGTAAAGGATGTCGATGCCCGCGCACACCCATGGCATTCCCTCCTTCGCGCCGAGTGCATCGAAGTCGATGAGCGTCTGCCACTGCGGCTTATGTGCACGCCAGTCGGCCCAGAGCGCGCGGCGCCACAGACCCTTGGGATTGTCCTCGTCCTCCCAGAGGTCGTAGGCCCACTCCTGCCAGCGGCTCGGGATCACGGGCCGCTCGCGCGGCAAGTAGGCCTGCGCGAGGCGCTTTTCCAGCGCCTCGAAACGCGCACCGCCCTGCCACGCGGCGCGCGTGCGCGCGTTCTGCGACTCGACCCAGGCCATGACAGCGGGGTCGTCGAGCGATTCGAGCGAAAGGAAAGGGTCGGCCTCGGTCGGCCAGGGGGAAGTCACGGGCATATTCGGTCGTCGACAGGAAAACAGCGTCGATTATGCCCTGTGTACACGCCGGCGCACTGCGCATCGGGCCGGCTCGCGTTGCGCGACTCCGGCCCGATGCAGCGTGCTAGTCCATGCTCATTCCAGATTGAGCTCCTGAATCTTGCGCGTAATGGTGTTGCGGCCGATGCCAAGACGCTCGGCGGCCTCGACCTTGCGCCCGCGCGTGAAGTCCAGCGCCTCGCGGATCACGGCGGCTTCGAAGCGCCGCGAGAGTTCGTCCATCACGTCGGCGCTGTTTTCGCGCAACAGACGCGCGACTTCCGTGCGCAGCCCGCTCTCCCACACGCTCAGCGCCGAAACAGCGGCAGCGGCGCCGTTGGACGCGCCGAACGCCGGCGTCCCGAACACCACGCCGCCCGAGACGCCGCCCATGGCGCCAGGCAAGCCCGCACCCGCTATCGCACCCGCAACTGACGATGCACCGCTCGCGCCATGGGTTGCCGCGCCCGCTTCGGCTGTGGCCGAGGCATCGCCGAGATGCACAGCCGCACCCGCCGAGCCGTGCGCAGGCACGAGGTCAGGCGGCAGATCCTTGATCTCGATGGTCTGCGCGGGCGCCATCACCGTGAGCCAGTTCGCGAGATTCTCGAGCTGGCGCACGTTGCCCGGAAACGGCAGCGCGGACATCCAGGCAAGCGCCTCGTCCGAGACGCGCTTGGGCTCCACGCCCAGTTCGCGCGCGCTCTTCTGGAGGAAGTGGCGCGTGAGCAGCGGAATGTCCTCGCTGCGCTCGCGCAGCGCGGGCAAACGCAGGCGAATCACGTTGAGCCGGTGATACAAATCCTCGCGGAACAGCCCCTGGCGCACGCGCGTTTCGAGATTCTGGTGCGTCGCGGCGATCACGCGCACGTTCGCGCGCAGCGGGTTGTGTCCGCCCACGCGGTAGAACTGCCCGTCCGAGAGCACGCGCAAGAGGCGCGTTTGCAGATCGAACGGCATGTCGCCGATTTCGTCGAGGAACAGCGTACCGTTTTCGGCCTGCTCGAAGCGGCCCTGGCGCATGGCCTGCGCGCCCGTGAACGCGCCGCGCTCGTGGCCGAACAGTTCGGATTCCAGAAGATCCTTCGGAATGGCGGCGGTGTTCAGCGCAATGAATGGACCGTTCGCGCGTGGGCTATGTCGGTGCAAGGCGCGCGCGACAAGCTCCTTTCCGGTGCCAGACTCGCCCGTGATGAGCACGGTGGCGGCAGAATGCGAAAGCCGCCCGATGGCGCGGAACATGTCCTGCATGGCCGGCGCCTGGCCGAGCATCTCGGGCGCTTCGGCTGGACGCTCGTCCCACTGCTGCTCGCCGCGCATGCTTTCATCCACGGCGCGGCGAATCAGCTCGACGGCCTTGTCGACGTCGAAGGGCTTGGCGAGATACTCGAACGCGCCGCCCTGAAAAGCGGCAACCGCGCTGTCGAGGTCCGAGAACGCCGTCATGATGATGACGGGCAACCCGGGCACGCGCTCGCGCACGGTTTGCAGCAGCTCGAGGCCCGAGCCGCCCGGCATGCGGATGTCGGAGACGAGCACCTGCGGGCTGTCGTGATCGAGCGCGCTCGCCGCTTCGCGCACGTTCGAAAAGCTGCGGGTAGCGAAGTTCTCGCGGGCAAGGGCCTTTTCGAGCACCCAGCGTATCGATTGGTCGTCGTCTACTATCCAGATCGGCTTCATAAGATCGGTCAGAAGTCCTGGTGGCGTGCGGGTATCGGTGAATCCATAAACTGCTTATGTAGTTGTCGGTTCAACTATCAAGCGGCAGCAATATCTGAAACTCTGTGTGGCCCGGCCGGCTATCCACCTCGATGAGTCCGTCGTGCTGCTGTACGAACGTCTGCGCGAGCGTGAGGCCGAGACCGCTGCCATCCTCCCGTCCGGAAACGAGCGGATAGAAGATGCGGTCGCGGATATCCTCGGGAATGCCGGGTCCGTTGTCAGTGATATGCAAGTCCAGTGCCAGCTTGCACAGGCGTTTGGAAATCGTGACTTTGCGCGCAACACGCGTGCGCAATTCGATGCGGGCGTCGCCCTGCGAAATGCGCTCGCGCAGCGCCTGCGCCGCGTTGCGCACGATGTTCAGCAGTGCCTGGATCAATTGCTCCTTGTCGCCGCGCAGGTCGGGCACGCTCACGTCGTAGTCGCGCTCGATGGTGAGGCCGCGCGGGAATTCCGCGAGGATCACGGCGCGCACGCGTTCGCACACTTCGTGAATATTCACGTCGCCGACGATATGCGGATGACGGTGCGGCTCCAGCAGCCGGTCGACGAGCGTCTGCAGGCGGTCCGACTCCTTGATAATCACCTGCGTGTACTCGCGCAACTCGTCGCGCTCCAGCGCGCCAAGCTCGAATTCGAGCAACTGCGCGGCGCCGCGAATGCCGCCAAGCGGGTTCTTGATCTCGTGTGCGAGATTGCGGATCAGATGCTTGTTCACGGCCGTGAGGTCGTGAATGCGCTCCTCGCGATCGCTGCGCAGATGCCGCTCGTTCTCGAACAGTTCGAGCAGCACGTAATCGGGCGCAATATCGAGAAAGCCCACGACCACATGCACGTTCAGCGGCTCGCGGCCGGGGCGCTCCAGCGAAGCGTCGAGACGCGTCGCGTGAAAGCGATGCTCGGCGATCGACGCGATCGTCGAAAGCAGCTCGTCCGCGTTCGAGAAAAGGTCGGACCACGCCATCTGCTGGAGCTGACGGCGCGAGAGGTCGAGCATCGCCTCCGCCGAAGGATTCGCGAAGGCGACGCGCAGCGTGCGCTTGTCGAGCACGAGCACGACCGTCGGCAGCGCCTCGAAGCCTGGCAAGAGGCCCGACTCGACGAGCGGCGCGTCGTCGGAGAGCGGTTCGGCGTGGCCCTTTCTTGCCTTGATCAGATTCTTGAGCACCATGTTTCAGGCCGGCCGCCATGCGGCGCACCAGCAACGGTCCTGGTCGTTAGTACTGTTCAATGAGCTGTTCAATGAGCCGGTCAAGCGCCCAACGAAAAAGGGACGGCACCGCCGTCCCTTGGAGACCAACGCCTAAGCGTCCTGCGAGTCGTACGAACTGAACCGGCGCTTCGCTGTGTAGCATCCAGCGAAGCGCCATCGCCAATTAAAGCGAGTAGTACAGTTCGAACTCGACCGGGTGCGTGGTCATACGCACGCGTTGCAGTTCGCTTTCCTTCAGCGCGAGGTACGCGTCGATCATGCCGTCGGTGAACACACCACCGCGCGTCAGGAACTCGCGATCCTTATCGAGCGCGTCGAGAGCCTGGTCGAGGCCGGCGCAAACGGTCGGGATCTTTGCATCCTCTTCCGGCGGCAGGTCGTACAGGTTCTTGTCGGCGGCTTCGCCCGGGTGGATCTTGTTCTGCACGCCGTCCAGACCTGCCATCATCAGTGCCGAGAAGCACAGATACGGGTTGGCCAGCGGATCCGGGAAGCGCGTTTCGATACGGCGGCCCTTCGGGTTCGACACGTGCGGAATACGGATCGATGCCGAACGGTTGCGTGCCGAGTAAGCGAGCTTGACCGGTGCTTCGAAGTGCGGAACGAGACGCTTGTACGAGTTCGTGCCCGGGTTCGTGATGGCGTTCAGCGCGCGAGCGTGCTTGATGATGCCGCCGATGTAGAACAGCGCGAATTCCGACAGACCAGCGTAGCCGTTACCTGCGAACAGATTCTGGCCGTCCTTCCAGATCGACTGGTGAACGTGCATGCCCGAACCGTTGTCGCCAACGACCGGCTTCGGCATGAACGTCGCCGTCTTGCCGTACGTGTGCGCCACGTTGTGGACGATGTACTTCAGTTGCTGCGTCCAGTCCGCGCGCTGAACCAGCGTCGAGAACTTCGTGCCGATTTCGTTCTGGCCTTGACCTGCCACTTCGTGGTGGTGCACTTCGACCGGAATGCCGATCTGTTCGAGCAGCAGACACATTTCCGAGCGGATGTCCTGGAACGTGTCGACCGGCGCGACCGGGAAGTAACCGCCCTTCGTACCCGGACGGTGACCCGTGTTGCCACCTTCGATTTCGCGGCCCGACGACCACGGTGCTTCATCCGAGCCGATCTTCACGAAGCAGCCCGACTGATCCGTGTTCCACTGGATCGAATCGAAAATGAAGAATTCCGGCTCCGGACCGAAGAAGGCGGTGTCGCCGAGGCCCGTGCTCTTCAGATAGGCTTCAGCGCGCTTTGCCAGCGAGCGCGGGTCGCGCTCGTAGCCCTTGCCGTCGGCCGGCTCGACCACATCGCAGGTCAGCACGAGCGTCGATTCTTCGTAGAACGGGTCGATGAAGGCCGTGTTCGGGTCCGGCACGAGCAGCATGTCCGAGGCTTCGATGCCCTTCCAGCCGGCGATCGACGAACCGTCAAACGCATGACCCGACTCGAACTTGTCTTCGTCGAATGCCGACAGCGGAACCGAAACGTGCTGCTCCTTGCCGCGCGTGTCCGTGAAGCGGAAGTCGACAAACTTGACGTCTTCGTCCTTGACGAGTTGCATGACGTCGGCCACGGATTTACTCATAACCTATTCTCCTGATTAACGATTTCGGCGAACGCTGCCGCCGTCCCAATCTTGTTGATCCTCGCCGGCCGCCTCCTTCCCAGGCCTGTCCTGCTGACCCCGGCTGGCCGGCTGCGAATCGATCGCGACGTATAAAGCAGCTTCCGTGCCATGCATGCGCCAACGTGGCGCAAAACCCTTTCGCGACACGCACTTGCAAACAAAAATCGTGCGCGACGCTTTTGTGGAGCCACCACTGTGGCGACTCATCGGCACCAAATTCGTGCAATCCCGAATTTGGCGCGCGAATCTCTCTTCATTATGGTGCAAAACGCCTGACATGCACCAACTCAATGCATCGCGCCCTTTGTGCCGCCCAAAGCATGCACGCGTGTGCGGTTTTGCCTTTTCCGGACCAACCTGCCCGCTCCGTCCCCACGCGCTAGAATGGTTTCTTGGTCCAACGCGAAACAGGAGATCCGTTGTCATGAGTACGCTCGAACAGTTGTACGCCCAGGCCGAGAAGCGCCGCGTCGAGAACCAGCTGCCCTACGCGGGCGCGGTATCGCCCGCAGAGGCATTCGAGCTTCTGCAGCTCGACCCGCGTGCGCGCCTCGTCGACGTTCGCACGCGCGCTGAACTCGACTGGGTCGGCCGCCCCGTTGTGGGCGACGGCCAGTATTCGCACGTCGAATGGACCCGCTATCCGGGCGGCGTGCCCAACGCCGAGTTCCTCACCCAGCTCAAGAGCGCCGTGCAAGCCGACGCGCCTGTGCTGTTCCTGTGCCGCAGCGCCGCGCGCTCCAAGCTCGCCGCCATCGAAGCCGCAAAAGCCGGCTTCACCAGGGCCTATGACCTGCTCGAAGGTTTCGAGGGCGACAAGGACGGCCAGGGACACCGCAAAACCGTCACAGGCTGGTGCTTCCGGGGCCTGCCGTGGATCGGCGCCTAACACCGTCCCATTTCAACCCAACGGGCCACTCTGAGCGCCCCGTGTGACACGCCGATGATGCGCCGTCTGCCCTGCCGTCACAGGCGGCGCGTCTTTACACGCTAACTCAGAAGCCGGCGCGCGGCCCGCTGCGGCGCTCGCGATCGGGCGCGCCCTCGTCCGGCACCGCCGGCTCGACCACATCGCCGCCCAGCTCGTGCACGCCTTCGCGCAGCTTCACGAAGGCGGCCGCCACGGCTTCGGGCTCGCCCTTCACGCCCAGATCGATGTGCCGGCGCGCGTAAATGCCGCCGCGCTCGGTATCGCCCACGCTCGGCAGGCTGAAGACTCTCACGCCCGCAAAATCGCGCTCGATACGCTCCATGAGCGGCGTGAGCGTCGACTCCGGCAACTCGAATACGAGCAGCGACTTCTCGGCGTGCGGCGTCTGGTGATGCAGGTGCGCGTATTTCGTGTCGAGCACCCACTCGATCATCGGCCAGGCCATCACGGGGAAGCCCGGCACGAAGTAGTGTTCGCGAATCGAAAAGCCCGGAATCTTGTTATAGCCGTTCGGGATGATCTCGCACCCCTGCGGGAACGTGCCCATCTGGAAACGATGCAGATTCTCGGGCGACTGGTAGTTCACGGGGTCGGCGCCCGTGTGCATGTCGCGAATACGCTCACTGATCGCCGCCTTGGCTTCCGGATGCAACGCGAGCGGCACGCCTAGCGCCGCGGCCGCGCACTGGCGCGTGTGGTCGTCCGGCGTCGCACCGATGCCGCCCGTCGAGAATACGATGTCGCCCGAAGCGAACGAGCGCCGCAGCGTTTCGGTGATGCGCTCGGGGTCGTCGCCCACGTACTGGGCCCACTCGAGCGAGAGGCCGCGCGCGCCGAGCAGTTCGATGACCTTCGGCAGATGCTTGTCGGAGCGGCGCCCCGAAAGAATCTCGTCGCCGATGATGATGACGCCAAATGCCATGTGTCGCCTCGTTGAATTGTCTTGAGGGTGGAGCGTTAGTGCACGATCGTCACGTCTCCGGACGCCTGCTGCACTTCGTGCGCACGCATGCGCTGAAGCGCGCGCAGACAGTAGTGTCCGAACCAGAGCGCCGTGAACACCAGAATGAACGCATAAATCCAGATCGTCACCGCCGCGAATATCGGAAAGAACAGCAGCAGCCACGCGGAGACCGCCCAGATCGCCGTAGGCAGCGAGCCGAGCAACCCGCTCACCACGCCGATCACAAGTAGCGGCAGGCGGTGGCTGCGCACCAGCGCGCGGCGCTCCTCGACGGTTGCGTGCAGCGCGAGCGCATCGTAGGTCATCACACGGTACGTGAGCCAGCCCCACAGCAGCGGCGGAATGAGCGCAAAGAACGGGGGGATGAGCCAGAGCGGCAGCGTCACGATCATCACGATCAGGCAGACGATCGTCGTGACGAGCGAATAGAAAAGACTGCCGTACCAGCTGCCGCCGCGCCGCATCTCGAGCATCGAATATTGGCGATTCGAAAGATGGCTTATCACGCGCGGCATCGCAATCGCGACGATCAGCAGCAGCACCGTGATCACAATGAGCGGAATCGTCAGGATGATGACCAGAAACGGCGCGATCGTCGCGCGCAGCCAGCCGAAGCCGAGTGCGTCGAAGAGATGGTAGAGGTAGGCCGTCGACGACCAGTTCGCGAGCGCGCCGCGCATGAGGTCGAGCAGCGGCTGCCAGAACACATAGAGCACGGCGCCCCACACCGCCGCCGCCACGAGAAATGGCACGAAGGTGAGAAGCAGCATGGCGGGATGGAACACGCTCGCGAGCGCGCGTCCGAACGAGCGCAGCAGATCATTCATGCGAGCGGAATATGGCGAAAAGGAAGGGTAGAGAACACGGTGTCGGCGAAATCGGTACGACCAAGCCGACAGCATAAACCACCGCGCGCATGGCGGGTAAGACGGGTGAGACCAAGGGGAAAGACGCCGCGCCGGCCCTCAGGTCACGGTGGCGTCGTCGCGTGCCTCGGCCCGCGCGGCAGCGGCCGCGCGGGAGCCCGAACGCAGGCGCCGCGCGATGCGGGAGAACGCATAACCCTGCTGCGCCCAGAAGCCTTCGCCATAGCGCGCGCCTTCGAGCTGGTCGCGAATACCCGTGGGCTCGATCTCGCGATTGAACGACGCGCTGCCGAACATCATGTCCCACCAGGGAAACAGCACGCCGAAGTTGCAGCCGTAGTGGGTGCCTTCGTGGCCGTAGCCAATGGCGTGATGGCGGCGGTGAAAGCGCGGGCTCACGACCAGCCGCTCGCCGAGCCAGCCGAAATGCACGCGGATATTGGCATGCTGCACGCTCTGGACGAAGTTCGTGAGCGCAACGAGCACCACGAATTGCGCGGGCGGCACGCCGATCACGAGCGCCACGGCGGCGAACATGCACGATTGCCCGACCACGTCGAGCAGATGGTTACGGTCATCGCACCAGAGCGACATCTTGCGCTGGCTGTGATGCACGGCGTGCAGTTCCCACCAGATGCCGTAGCGATGCGAAAGCCGGTGGTACCAGTAGCTGAAGAAGTCGAGCACCACGAGGTAGATCGCGAACGCGACGAGCGGCTGCGTGGTCACGCCCGGCCAGAGGTTGTCGAGGTCCACCGTCTTCACGCCCATGAGCCGCAGCGCGCTCTGCGCGCGGTCGAAGAATGGCTGCATCGTGAAGAAGAACAGCAGGTTCAGAATGCCGAGGCGCGTGACCCAGGTGTAGAGCGCATCCACACCCACGCCCTTGCGGTCGCGCCACTTCTCCGCAGGCACGAGCGCTTCGAGCGGGCGCAGCAGCGCGTACATCAGGCCCACTTCGAGCACGCCCACGATCACCCAGTAGAGCGCGTCGTAGGTGTCTTCGTCCACGTCCATCATGCCGACGTGGAAGAGCATTGGCTGAATCGCATTGACGTAGAGGAGCGTCTGGAGCCACGACACGAGGTCGTCCGCACCCGAGACCACGGCCTGCCCCGCGTGCGCAATCACCGCCAGCACAGACGCCACCATGTCCACGCGCCCTCCGCTTCCTTAAGCCCCGTTCGGCGCCGTAACGGGCGCGCGATCGTAGAAGTAGATGCCATGCGGCGAGCGGCCCACGGCAATGGTCTTGATGAGCTTCTTCGTCTGCATGTCGATGAGTCCGATGTGCTTTGCGAAGCGGAACGTCACCCACAGGTAGCGCTTGTCGGCGGTGAGTTCCATGTCGTCGGGACCGGGCATCAGGCCGCTGATCTCGCCGGTCTTTTCGAGCGTTTCCTCGTCGATGATGCTAATGACGTTCGCCACGCGGCTCGATACCAGCACGTGACGTCCGTCCGCGAGCGAGCGGAAGTTGTGCGCGGCCTTGCCCACCTGGATCGTCTTGACGATTTTCTGGTTGCGCCAGTCCAGTACCGCCACGTAGTCGGCGCCCGTCATGCCGACGAGCAGGTACTTGTCGCCGGGCGTGAGCCACAGGCCGGCCGGTGCGGGACCGACCTTCATTTTCCAGAGCACTTTCTGCGTGGGCAGATCGACCGCCGCGATTTCGCCAGACACCTGCAGCGAAACGAACACGACGCGGCTGTCATTGGTGAACGCCAGGTGGCTCGGCATGGCCGAGAGCGGCAGGCGTTTGGCGAGCGTGATATTGCTGCCGCCCGCGTAGTTGTAGATGTCGAGACGGTCGAGGCGCAGTCCCGTGGTGACGAACCACTTGCGGTCGGGCGAGAAGCCGAGCTGATACGGATCTTCGACGTTTTCGACCCAGCGCTGCGGCTTGCCGGTTTTCGGATCGACGAACAGCAGGTTGTTCGACACCGAGTTCGCGACGATCAACGACGTGTTGTCCGGCGTGGGAAAGAGGTGATGCGGTTCCTTGCCCGTGGGCACCGTGCCGACGACTTCGTGCGTCTTGTCGTCGATGAGGCTCAGCGTGGCTTCGCCCGAATTCAGGACGATGATGTTGTTCGCGTGAGCGGCCGTTGAGGCGAATGTGGCAAAAGCGGCAGCGCAAGCAAGCGCGGCTGCGGCAACCTTGAAGGCGGCGCGGCGAAAAGTGTTTTTACGCATGAAGGATCGTTCCCGGGCAGATGCGTGATTGTAGACCGTCTGACAGCCCGCAAGGTTGACGTAGGCGGCTTGAAAATGGAAGGGGCGCGATGACGCGCCCCTGTTTCGAAGGATTGTTATGGCCCGTAATGCATCCGGCGGGCGCACAACGTGACCCTAACGCTGCATCGATTCCCAAACCTTGTACAGACGCTTCACGGAAACCGGCATCGGCGTGCGCAACTCCTGGGCGAAGAGCGAGATGCGCAGCTCTTCGAGCAGCCAGCGGAACTCCGAGAGACGAGGATCGAACACGCCGCCGCGCTGCGAGAGCGCGCGCTGATACTGCTGCGCGAGCGGCTGAAATTCGCCTGCCTGGCGCGCGTCGCGTGCGGGATCGGCACGCAGCTTGTCGATACGCAGCGCGACGCCCTTCAAGTAGCGCGGGAAATGCACGAGCTGCGCATAGGGCGTGTCCAGAATGAAGCGCTTGCTGATGAGCGCGTCGACCTGCGCCTGCATGTCTGCAGCGGGCGCACCGAACGCCTTGGCCTGCACGAGCTTCTTTGCCAACGACGCATATTCGGCGAGGATCTGCCCCACGAGCCGCGCGATTTCCTGCGCAAGCAGCGTGAGACGTCCGCGGCCTTCGTCCTTGCGCGCGTGGAAACTCGCGTCATCGTCGGGCAGCGGGTCTAGCAGGCAGGCGCGGTCGAGCGCGAGTTCGACCAGTTGGTCGCGCAGTTCCTCCTGCGTGGCGCGCGCCATGAACTGCATTGCCATCTCGCGCAGACCTGGCAGGTTCTTCTCCAGGTAGCGGATCGGCTCACGCAACTGCAGCGCGAACAATCGACGCAGCCCCGCGCGATGAATCCGCGCGGCCTCCTCCGGCGAATCGAACACTTCGACATCGCAATGCGTGCCGCGATCGACGAGCGCCGGATAGCCGAACAGCGTCTGTCCGCCCCGGCGGATTTCCAGCAGCTCCGGCAGCTTGCCGAAATTCCACGTCGTGAGGTTTTCGTAGAGCGCGGTGGCGGGCGTTGCGTCGCCCGGCGCGCTCGTGTGCGGTGCGTTGGTCCTTTGCGGCGCATTGCCGCTTGCCCCGCGCTCGGCCTGATCGCTCTGGGCCGCATCACCGCCCTGCGCGCGCGTTTCCAGCGCAGCCAGCGCGGTCGCGCTCGCGAGCTTCTGGAATTGCTGCTGCGCCTGCGCGCCGAGTTCCGCGCGCAGTTGCGCGAGGTTGCGGCCCATCGCGAGCTGGCGACCGTGCTCGTCGATCACCTTGAAGTTCATGAAGAGATGGGCGGGCAGCGTTTCCAGCTTGAAGTCGGCGGACTTCAGGGCGACCTGCTTCTGCTCGCGCACGTCGGCGATCAGCGCCTCAAGCAACCCGCCTGCGCCGAATCGCTCGCCGCCCACGCGCTCGGCAAAGCCAGCCGCATACTCGGGCAACGGCACGCAATGACGGCGCAGCTTCTGCGGCAGCGACTTCAGGAGCAGGTGCGCCTTCTCCTTGAGCATGCCCGGCACGAGCCATTCGCAGCGGCGCGCGTCGACCTGGTTGAGCGCGTAGAGCGGCACCGCGAGCGTCACGCCGTCGCGCGGCGAGCCCGGCTCGAAGTGATACGTGAGCGCCATCGCCACGCCCGACATCGTCATGCGCTTCGGGAACAGGTCGGTCGTCACGCCGGCCGCTTCGTGACGCATCAGATCGTCGCGAGAGAGGTACAGCAGACGCAGCTTGTCCTCGGGCTGGCCGCCCTTTCTCACCTCGTCGCGATACCAGCGTTCGAACGACGCGCCCGAGTAGATGCCCTCGGGAATCGCCTGATCGTAGAAGCCATAGATCAGCTCGTCGTCGACCAGCACGTCCTGGCGGCGCGACTTGTGCTCCAGTTGCTCGATATCGGCAAGCAGTTTGCGGTTGTGCGCGAAAAACGCGAGTTTCGTGTCGAATTCGCCTTCCACCAGCGCGCCGCGAATGAAGAGTTCGCGCGCACGCGCCGGGTCCTGCTTGCCGAACGCCACGCGCCGGCGCTGGTACACCGGCAAGCCATAAAGCACGCCGCGCTCGAACGCGCTCACCTGCGCCGCGCGTTTTTCCCAATGCGGCTCGGAGAGCGATTTCTTCAGCAAATGCGCGCCCACCTTTTCCAGCCACTCGGGCTCGATCTTCGCGATGCAGCGCGCGTAGAGGCGACTCGTTTCGACGAGTTCCGCCGCCACCACCCAGCGCCCCGCCTTCTTCACGAGCGCCGAGCCCGGCCACAAGTGGAACTTGATGCTGCGCGCACCGAGATAATGCGGCTCGTCGTCGGCCTTCAGGCCGATGTTGCCGAGCAGGCCCGTGAGCAGCGCGTGATGGATCTGCTCGTAGGTCGCGTCGGCTTCGTTGATGCGCCAGCCATGTTCACGCACCACAGTCAGCAATTGTGAATGCACGTCGCGCCATTCGCGCAAGCGCAAGTGCGAAAGGAAATTCGCGCGGCACGAATCCAGCAATTGCCGGTTGGACTTCTTGTGCGCGACGGCCTCTTCGAACCAGGCCCAGATCTTGAGCCACTGAAGGAACTCGGAGCGCTCGTCGGCAAAACGGCGATGCGCCTGATCCGCCTGCTCTTGCGCCTCGATTGGCCGGTCGCGCGGATCCTGCACCGAAAGCGCGCTCGCGATGATGAGCACTTCGCGCAGCGCCTGCTCGTCGCGTGCGCCGAGAATCATGCGGCCCACGCGCGGGTCGAGCGGCAGGCGTGCGAGTTCGCGGCCAAGCGGCGTGAGCGCGTTGTCGTCGTCGACTGCGCCCAGTTCGTTGAGCAACTGATAGCCATCGGCGATCGCGCGGCCAGGCGGCGGTTCGATGAACGGGAACGTCTCGATCGCCGTGAGATGCAGCGACTTCATGCGCAGAATCACAGCGGCGAGCGAGGAGCGCAGGATTTCCGGATCGGAGAAACGCGGCCGCGCGATAAAGTCCGACTCTTCGTAAAGCCGGATACAGATGCCGTCCGCGACACGTCCGCATCGGCCCGCGCGCTGGTTCGCGGCAGCCTGCGCAATCGATTCGATCTGCAGTTGCTCGACCTTGTTGCGGTACGAATAACGCTTCACGCGCGCGAGGCCCGTATCGACCACGTAGCGGATGCCCGGCACCGTAAGCGAGGTTTCGGCAACGTTGGTCGCGAGCACGATGCGGCGTGCGTTCGAAGGCTTGAACACGCGCTCCTGCTCCTGCGCGGAAAGGCGCGCGAAGAGCGGCAGGATCTCCGTGTGCGGCGGATGGTGCTTCCTCAGCGCCTCCGCGGCATCGCGAATCTCGCGCTCGCCGGGCAGGAACACGAGCACGTCGCCGGAGCCTTCGCGGCAGAGTTCGTCGACGGCGTCGACGATCGCCTCCATCAGGTCGCGATCCGTATCGCGTTGCGACTTCGCGGTTTTTTCGCGGCCCGTGGTGCCCTGCGCATTCTTGACCGCCGGGCTGTCCTCCTGCACCGGCCGGTAGCGCACCTCGACGGGATACAGCCGCCCGCTCACCTCGATCACCGGCGCGGGCTTTTCGTCGCTGCCGAAGTGGCGCGCGAAACGATCCGCGTCGATGGTCGCCGAGGTCACGATCAACTTGAGGTCGGGCCGGCGCGGCAAGATCTCCTTCAGATAACCGAGCAGGAAGTCGATGTTCAGACTGCGCTCGTGTGCCTCGTCGATGATGATCGTGTCGTAGGCCTTGAGCAGCGGATCGGTTTGCGTCTCCGCGAGCAGAATGCCGTCGGTCATGAGCTTGACCGAGGCGCCCGGCGAGAGGTTGTCGGTGAAGCGCACCTTGTAGCCGACCACTTCGCCAAACGGCGTATTGAGTTCGTCGGCGATGCGGCGTGCCGTGGCCGAAGCCGCGATCCGACGCGGCTGCGTATGGCCGATCAGGCCCGTGCCACCTGCGCCCAGGCCGCGGCCCAGCGCGAGCGCGATTTTCGGCAACTGCGTGGTCTTGCCCGAGCCCGTTTCGCCGCTCACGATCACGACCTGATTCTGCGCAATCGCACGCGCGATTTCGTCGCGGCGGCCGGAAACCGGCAGCGCTTCGGGGAACGTGATGGGTGGGACCTTGTTCGGCTCGACGTTCGCGCGCGGAGCACGCGCCGGGCGTTCGCTGCGCGGCTTGCGATCGTTCGCTTCGGCCGTTTCGTTGCCAGCGCGCGCGGCGCGTTGCTCCGCGGCCTGGTCGCGTTCGCGCGCAGCTTCCGGCCGTGGCGCGCGTTGCGGTTGATGCTGAGCCGATTTTTGCTGCGGCGGGGGATTGCGCGGCGGCTTGCGCGACGAATTATCCGAAGCGGCACTCGGCGCGCGTTGCGTCTGCCCGCGCGCGTCGCGCCGCGCGTCTGGCTTGCGCGACTCGTCGCGCGGCGTGCGCGCCTCGCCTTGCCGCGCGCGATTTGCCTCGCCTCGCGTCGGCTGCGTCGCCGCCGGCTGGGAAGCACTTCGCGTTTCGCGAGGTTGCTCAGGCTTGCGTGTTTCGCCACGGCCGCCTTGCGTGTCCTTCGGCCTGGCAGGCTGAGTCGGCGCTGGCTGCTCCGCCCGCTTATCCTGCACGCGCGCGCCGCCCAGCGCGCCGCCGCCCATGAGCGCGGCAAGCTTGTCCGACGACGCGAGCTTTTCCCCGCCGCCGTACTTCTGCGACGCGCTTTTCGCTTTCGCGCCGTCCTGCGCCGTTTCCGTCCCGGCCGGGGTGTTGCTGCCCTGCGCCGAGGCAGGTCTTTTGGGTACATTCGACATGGGGGCGCATTATAATCCCGGGCATGAATTCCCAAACCGACCTCGTCCCCGCCACCGCCAGCGCGCCGGCCTCCGCCGCCGCTGCGGATACCGACTCGCAGATCATGGCGCAGCACGCGCAATTCGTGGACTGGATGCGATCGGTCGCACCCTACATCCACGCGTTCCAGGGCAAGACATTCGTCGTCGGGTTCGGCGGCGAGGTCGTGCACCAGAATCTGCTCAACGCGCTCGTTGCCGACATCGCGCTCTTGCAGGCCATGGGCATCCAGATCGTGCTCGTGCACGGTTCGCGCCCGCAGGTTGAAGAGCAGATGAGCCTGCACGGCGTCGAGTCCGAGTTCTCGCACGGCATGCGCATCACCAATGCCCGCGCGCTCGAATCCGCGAAGGAAGCGGCTGGCGAAGTGCGTCTCGACATCGAGGCCGCGATCAGCCAGGGTCTGCCGAACACGCCCATGGCGCACGCACACATCAGCGTGGTCTCGGGCAACTTCGTGACGGCGCGTCCGGTCGGCATTCTCGACGGCGTGGACTTCCAGCACACGGGCGTCGTGCGCAAGATCGACGCCGATTCGATCCGCCATTCGCTCGCGAGCCGCAAGCTCGTGCTGCTCTC
This sequence comes from Paraburkholderia flagellata, assembly GCF_021390645.1. Lineage (GTDB taxonomy): Bacteria > Pseudomonadota > Gammaproteobacteria > Burkholderiales > Burkholderiaceae > Paraburkholderia > Paraburkholderia flagellata. The sequence goes on along the minus strand of NZ_JAJEJT010000001.1, from coordinate 1,243,343 downwards.
GCCGCTCGGTTTTTCGCCCACGGGCGAGGCGTTCAATCTGTCGATGGAAGACGTCGCCTCGGCGGCGGCCATCGCTCTGCGCGCCGACAAGATCATTTTCCTCACGGAAACGCAGGGCCTGATCGACGAGGAAGGCGAACTGATCCGCGAAATGTCGCTCGACGACGCCTACAAATTGCAGGAAAGCGGCACCGTGCTCGGCGACGCGGGCTTCTATCTGAAGCACTCCATTCGCGCCTGCCGCGGCGGCGTGGGCCGCGCGCACATCATTCCCTACGTGCTCGATGGCGGCCTGCTGCTCGAACTGTTTCTGCACGATGGCGTGGGCACCATGATCTCGTACGAGAACCTGGAAAGCCTGCGCGAAGCGACGCCCGACGACGTCGGCGGCATTCTCACGCTGATCGAGCCGCTCGAAACCGACGGCACGCTCGTGCGGCGCGGGCGCCACCAGATCGAGCGCGACATCGACCATTTCTCGGTGATCGAGCACGACGGCGTACTCTTTGGCTGCGCGGCGCTTTACGCGTATTCGCAGGAGCGCATCGGCGAGATGGCGTGCCTCACGGTCTCGCCCGAAGCGCAGGGCTCGGGCGACGGAGAGCGACTCTTGCGCCGCATCGAGCAGCGCGCGCGGGCGCGCGGCCTCACGCGCATTTTCGTGCTCACCACGCGCACCGAACATTGGTTCCTGAAGCGCGGCTTCGTCAAGGCAACGGTGGACGACCTGCCCGAAGACCGCCGCCGCCTCTATAACTGGCAGCGCAAATCGCTCGTGCTGATGAAACAGCTCTGAGCGTCCACATCTGCGGATGAGGCGCGACGCCACCCACACATACGACTACAGGAGAAGCACACATGGCCCGTACGATCCAATGCGCGAAGCTCGGCAAGGAAGCCGAGGGACTCGACTTTCCCCCGCTGCCGGGCGAACTCGGCAAGCGCATCTACGAAAGCGTCTCGAAGGAGGCGTGGCAGCAGTGGCTCAAGCAGCAGACCATGCTGATCAACGAAAACCGTCTCAATATGGCCGATCCGCGTGCGCGCCAGTACCTGATGAAGCAGACGGAGAAGTTCTTCTTTGGCGAAGGCGCCGATCAGGCTTCGGGCTACGTGCCGCCGACCGAAGGCTAAAACACTTCCGTTGCGCGCCAGGATCTGTCCCTGGCAGGCGAAAAACGCCGCGCAATCCCTCGCAAAAACCGCGCCTCCGGCGCGGTTTTTTTATGCGCTTCATGCGCTTTCCAGGCTGCGGAAACGGTTCCACCAAATCGGCGCAATCCCCCGCCACGTGGGGCTTCCAGTCCGCTCCCCGAAACCCCGCAGATGCCGGGGTTTGCGCGATCTTACGTTATCGTGCTATCATGTGGCCTCGTTCAACAGGCATTAGCCATCAATTGCATTCAGGAAGGCGCCCGAAAACGCCCTCAATCCGAATGCGCAGATGACAAAAGGAACGCTCCGCCACGCGGGCTTCTTTTTCGTTTCAGCGGCGCTTCACCAGGCACCTCATGCCGGTCCAGCGTCCTCACGCGTCCTGCCCCCCTCACGGCCACGCAGGCGCTACGTTAAACACAATTCGTCCGAGTGTCGTTTCGCGACGCTTCAGCATTGCTTTCGTGCGCCGCTCGCCTTGTGCGATGCACCATCGGCCCGCCCTCGTCTCCGACGCGACGTGCCGAGCGCGAAATGTCGCCGCTATCGCGAAACGGCACTCTCCGGCAACCGTGGCGGACCCTCGTGGGTTCGTCGCAGTCATTGGAGATGCAGACCTTGACCGCTTCCACTTCCGGCTCGTCGGCCCAGACCGACCTTACCCTCGACGACATCACGATCGTCGATAAAAGCCTCCTCAAACGCGCCGTCGGCGCCATGGCACTCGGCAACGCCATGGAATGGTTCGACTTCGGCGTGTACAGCTACATCGCCGTCACGCTCGGCCAGGTGTTCTTCCCGTCGAGCAGCCCCTCGGCACAGCTCATCGCCACGTTCGGCACGTTCGCGGCCGCGTTCGTCGTGCGCCCGATCGGCGGCATGGTGTTCGGGCCGCTCGGCGACCGCATCGGCCGCCAGCGCGTGCTCGCGATGACGATGATCCTGATGGCCTGCGGCACCTTCGCCATTGGCCTGATTCCCTCGTACCACTCGATCGGCATCGCGGCGCCCGTGCTGCTGCTGGTGGCGCGCCTCGTGCAGGGCTTCTCGACTGGCGGCGAATACGGCGGTGCGGCGACCTTCATCGCCGAATTCGCCACCGACAAGCGCCGTGGCTTCATGGGCAGCTTCCTCGAATTCGGCACGCTGATTGGTTATGTGTTCGGCGCGGGCACGGTTGCCGTGCTGACTGCCATGCTCTCGCACCAGCAACTGCTCGACTGGGGCTGGCGAGTGCCGTTCATGATCGCGGGTCCGCTCGGCCTCGTGGGTCTCTATATCCGCACGAAGCTCGAAGAAACGCCCGCGTTCAAGCGTGAAGCCGAATTGCGCGAAGCCGAAGAGCACGCGCGCCCGAAACTCACGCTGCACTCGCTGCTCACCCAGCATCTGCGCCCTTTCCTGCTGTGCGTGGGTCTCGTGCTGATCTTCAACGTGACCGACTACATGGCGCTGTCGTATCTGCCGAGCTACCTCTCGGCGACGCTGCACTTCAACGAAACGCACGGCCTCTTCCTCGTGCTGATCGTGATGGTGCTCATGATGCCGATGACGCTCGCGTTCGGCCGTCTGTCCGACGCCGTGGGCCGCAAGCCGGTGATGCTCGCGGGCTGCGTGGGCCTGATCCTGCTGGCGATCCCGTCGCTCACGCTGATCCAGACAGGCGCGCTCGTGCCGGTATTTTTCGGTCTCCTGATTCTCGGCGCGCTGCTCTCGTGCTTCACGGGCGTGATGCCCTCGGCGCTGCCGGCGCTGTTCCCGACCGCGATCCGTTACGGCGCGCTCGCCATCGGCTTCAACGTGTCGGTGTCGCTGTTCGGCGGTACGACACCCCTCGTGGCGGCATGGCTCGTCGAGCACACGCAGAATCTCATGATGCCCGCGTACTACCTGATGGGCGCGGCGGTGATCGGCATCATCTCGGTGCTGGCACTGCATGAAACGGCGCGCCGCCCGCTGCCGGGCTCGGCGCCGAGCGTGAGCACCAAGGCGGAAGCGCATGCGGTGCTGCGCGGCGTACGTCTCGCGCGCGAACTCGACGACGAGTACGCCGTCGCCAACGCAGTGCGCGCCTGATACGGCATCACTGCAACGCAAAAAGGCCAGCTTCGCGCTGGCCTTTTTCTTGCGCGATCGCTTCGCTATTCGACGAGGTTGACGTGTTCGACGTGCAATGCGTTGTCCTTCCCGATCGTCAGCATCGCCGCCGAAATCGGCAGCTTGAAGCGGCGCGGCCCCGCGCTGCCGGGATTCACGTACAACACGCCCTCGCGCGTTTCCAGCGCAGGCTTGTGCGAATGCCCGCTCACGACGACGGCAATGCCAGCGGCTGCGGGATCGCCCCGCAGGTCCGGCAGTTCGTGGATCACCGCGAGGCGCACGCCGCCCAGCGCGACGACGGCCTGCACGGGCAGCGCCTCGGCCCACGCGCCGTGATCGTTGTTGCCACGCACGGCGGTGAGCGGCGCGATGGCCGCGAGCGTGTCGAGCACGCGCTGCTCGCAGATGTCACCCGCGTGCACGATAGCGTGCGCGCCCTCGACGAAGGCGAGCAACTCGGGGCGCAGCAGATTGTGCGTATCGGAAACCAAAGCGACGCGCAGGGGATAGTTCGCGGACATGACCTTACGTTTCGGTTGAATACGGCCGATTATCGCCGCGCTCACGCCTCGCCGTCGCCCTCCCCATGCGCCGAGCCGACATACACCGCGAGCCACACGCTCGGCACGGTCGGATCGGTCCACGACACGCGATGGCGGCAGTGCGCCGGAATGTGCACGTAGTCGCCGGGCAGCAGGCGTCGCGGCGGCTCTGCCGTGTCCTCGAACTCGAGCGTCGCCGCGCCGGCAAGGAGCGCCACCCACTCGTCGCGCGCGTCGTCGTACCAGAAGCCTGGCGGGCTCGCCTGTCCCGTGGAAACGATGCGCTCGATCAGCACCCCATCGCGCGAAACGAGCCGATCGATACGCTCTTTATTGGCGTCGTGATTGATGCCTGCGAAAAGATTGCCGAAGGCGGCGGTGTTCGGTTCGTTCATGCTGAATCGCTCATTCAAGCGGTTTCAGGCCGTCGAGCAAGGTCGGCACCAGTTCGCTCACGGTCGGGTGCACGTGCATCGCGTATTGCAGCGTCGTGTAGGGCGCGTCGGCCGTCATCGTGTCGATGAATGTGTGGATCGCCTCGTCGCCCTCGATGCCGAATATCGCCGCGCCCAGGATGCGTTGCGTCTGCGGATCGACCAGCGCCTTCATGAAGCCGTCCGTCTCGCCGCGTTCGCGCGCGCGGCCCACGCGCGACATCGGCATCGTGGCGATGAGCGCGGGTTTGCCGCGCTCGCGCACTTCGCGCTCGCTCATGCCGACGCGCGCGAGCGGCGGATCGACGTACACGGCGTAAGCGGGAATGCGTGTGTCGGCGCTGCGCGATTTGCCGTCGAGCAGATTCGCCGCGACGATCTGGAAGTCGTCGTAGGAAGTGTGCGTGAACGCGCCACGGCCATTTACGTCGCCCAGCGCCCAGATGCCCTGAACGCGCGTGCGCAATTGTCCATCGACGGCGATCAGCCCGTGGGCGTCGCGCTCGATACCCGCGGCGTCGAGCCCCAGATCGTCGGTGTTCGGCAGGCGCCCCGTCGCAAAGAGCAGATGCGAAACGTCGAGCGGACCGCTGTCGAGCGCGATGCGCACGCCCGCCTGGCCGTCGCGCGGCGCGACGCTGCGCGGCTCTGCGCCGAAGCGAAATTCCACGCCTTCGCTTGCGAGCACATCCTGCACGGCGCGCGAAAAATCGTCGTCCTCGCGAGCGAGCACGCGTTGCCCGCGCACGAGCACCGTCACGCGGCTGCCGAAGCGGCGGAACATCTGCGCGAATTCGAGTGCCACGTAGCTGCCGCCGCAGATCGCCAGATGCTCCGGCAATTGCTCCAGCGCGAGCAGCGTCGAGTTGGTTTCGTAGCGGATCGCCTCTAAGCCGGGAATGGCGGGAATCTGCGCGCGCGTGCCCGTGTTGATGAAGATTTCGGGCGCCTCGAGATCGATCTGCGTACCATCGTGCGCCGCGACGCGCACCGCATGCGCGCCCGTGAAGCGCGCGTGCCCCGTGAACACGGTGACGTTCGGCGTATGGCGCAGCCAACTCTCGACGCCATCGCGCGACGCCGCGATGATGCGATCCTTGCGCGCCTTCACGAACGCGAGATCGACATGAACGTCACCCGGCAGCGCGCCATTTCCAGTTTGCACGCCGAAGTCCGCCGCATGGCGCACCACGTGTGCGGCACGCGCGCAGGCGACATACGCCTTGGTCGGCGTGCAGCCCACGTTCACGCAGGTCCCGCCGAACGACGCGCGCTCGATCACCGCCGTCTTGCGCCCGCTCTTCGCAAGCCTTACCGCGAGCGGCGGCCCGCTCTGCCCCGTGCCGATCACGATCGCATCGAAACGTTGTGCCATGCCGCCCTCCTTTGCCGTTGACGCGAGTTGAGCCGCAAGTTGAATCGACTCTCCAGGCGAGCCGCCGCGAGATGCGAAAGGCGGCAGATCGCGCCATCTTACGCGCGACGAACGGCCACCGCCCGCAGCGTGATTCAGCGAATCGGGTGCGTATCGGCGTGCATCGCGAAGGGGGACGCATGCGCAAAAAAAGAGCCGCCTCACACGTCGAGGCGGCTCACAGGGTGACGTCACAACAGCAAACGGGCGAAGCCGCTGCGCGTCAGGGGGATCGGCGAACGCCACGCGCGGCTGCGTCAGGCGTTCGATGGATGTGTGATTGGAGACTCAGTCGTTAAACGTAGGCAAATTCGGTTAGGCAAATCGAGTGCGCGCGCAATCCATGCACAATCAATGCACGCAATCAGTGGGCGCGCATTCCCCATGGCCCGCGTTCCAGAGATCGCGCGAGCGCTGGAATGCGGCGCGCGCGCCGCGCGTAGCCATCATCAGCCCGACTTGGCCCATATTGAAGTCGAGCGACACCATCAGCTGCATCAGGTCCACCATCGGCAGAACCAACGCTGGCTGATACAACTGTCGTTCGAAAAAGGATTTCATGACTGCTCCCGCTGCATGCCCCGCATCCTTCTGACGCAGGGTCATTCAATGGTTGTCATTCTAGGAATGCAGCGAGCGCTGATAAATGGGCCGTCCGCGAAGTCACTTGTCGAAAATCGCAAACAATCGAAACAAATGCGGGGGCACCTGGTGCGGCGTTGCGCCCGGCCCTGCCACACGGTGCTTTGCGCGAGTCCCGGCTCGCGCGGACGCGCTTCAGTCGAGAGGAGTGGCCACGAATTCCGGCAGCGTCTCGGCTCGCGCGGAAAGCGCGGCGATCGCCGGATATCGTGCGGGATCAGCGCAGCCAGGCAGGATGTACTGGTTGAAACGCCACGCAACGGCCGCGGTGATATCGGCTTGCGTGATGCGGCCCGCGCACAGCCAGCCGTCGCGGCCCGCCACGAGCTGGTCGAGCACGGCCCAGGCCGCGTGCATCTGGGCGTTCACGCGCTCGAACCACGGCTCGTGCTGGCGCTCGGCGGGGCGCAACTGGCGCTCATAAACCTGCTGCACCGTCTTTTCCATCGCCGCGAGCGCGAAACCGTTCACACGCAGCGCAAAAGTCCGCTCCTGCGTCTCCTCTGGCATGAGCCGCTGCGCGGCTGGCACCTTGCGGTCCAGGTAGTCCAGGATCAGCGTCGAGTCGATCAGCTGCGTGCCGTCGTCGTCGATCAAGGTGGGCGCCTTGACGACGGGATTGATCTGAGCAAATTCGTCGTACTGCCGAAATACCGAAATACTGCGGTGCTCGAACGTCAGGCCGAGCACATGAAGCGAAATCGCGACGCGACGCACATAGGGAGAGTCCATCATGCCGATCAACTGCATGGGTTCACCTCGCACAGGAAAAGGGGATCGAGCGTCGATCTTGCAGGAAGCCCCGTCGTATTTCAAGACACGCTGGGCGCACCCGGTCGGGCGGCATTGCATTTCCACGTTTCCAGTGGAGGAAAAAATGGTGCCGCATGAATGTTTTGCCGCGGTTCGTTGTGCAAAAACACACCGTGTCGATGTGCCACGCCCTGTTCGTTACGCGACAGGGCTACATTTGTTAGCAGACGTCCGATCTGACGCGTCGCGGCATTGTTGCGACGCAGCGCCCAGCCCCGTGCATGAACGCTTTTTCGCCGCGCCATGCTGCTTAAGGCCCAGCGGCGCACTGGAGCCAAGCAAAGGATGCCGAAGCATTACGCAGACCGCATGAAAGCGCGTTTTTGCGCGCCACATGTGCTGCAGTGCATGGCCGGGAAACTCCTGGATTCGGACGCCGAACGACTGAGATAGTCTGAATGCACAAGGAGACGAAATCATGAGACAAGCATTCAATGTTGGTGTTGTCATCGTCCTCGCACTCCTCCTCGCGAATCGGGCCATGACACGTGTGCAGGCTCACGAGGCTGGCTCGCTGACCTGCGCCCAGGGCTCCGCACTCGTCAAGGCCGAAGCGCTCGTGCGCGGATTCGGCGAGCGCGGCGCGAGCAGCCAGAGCGAAAACTTCCTCTCTTCCTGTCTCGTTTCGGGCCAGGGTCAAGTCGGCGACCTGATCGCCCACGACTGAACCCCCAGCGCAGCGCCGCCAACCGGGCGTGGTGCGCGGCGCCGCGCCTTTCGACGGCTCGGCAGGTGATGGTCTGCTCTCTCGCGGACCCGCCGCCGGAGCGCGCTGATGACCGACCCGCACAACGCCGTACACCACTCGGCTGAATAGGACCACACGCCTGACGCGATCGTCTGCGCGCAGGCTTTTCACTGGTTCGCCAACGCCACCTCGCTCGCCGAAATTCTGCATGTGGTCAAACCCGGTGGCCGCCTCGGCCTGATCTGGAACTTGCGCAATGCGAGCGTCGAGTGGGTCGCTCGGCTCGACGCCACCGTCAATCGCGCCGAAGGCGACACGCCGCTACTACACGGGAAAATGGCGCCGCGCCTTCCAGTTTGCCGGATTCGGGCCTCTGCACGAGTAGCGTTTCGCGCAGGGCCATACCGGCTCGCCAGAGAACGTAATTGCGGCCTTACCGCCTGAAGAGCAGGCCCGCATCGAAGTGCGAATTGCGCGCACTTATCGATTCGGAGCCCGAGTTGCGCGCGCAAGCCATCGTCTCGGTGCCTAACGGCACAGCAGCGTTTCACTGCATCAAGCAGCCCCGGCGTGCCGGAGCGCATCGCTTTGGGTTGCCAATGCCCGGGTTGGCGGCGAGAATGCTCGCGGACCACGGAGAATCTATGAAAGGTTACGTCCTGTTGTTTGGAGTCAGCATGCTGACGGCGTGCACATCGGTGACTGCCGTCAATTCGAGACAGGATGGTCATCTCACCGTCACGAGCCGCGCGCGCTGGGATCTGGTTTCGTGGAATCACGTGCGCGCAGCCGGGCTCAGCGAAGCCGAGGACTACTGCGAAAAGCAGAAGAAGCAGTTACACACGGTCGAGATCCACAGTGAGGGCTTGCGCGGCGTGACGTCCCAGACAGTAGAGGTAATATTCGACTGCATCTGATGCGCTCCACACAGTTTCTCGCTTACCCGCGCCAAACGGGCGTTGCAGCCCGTTTCCCCCGCTGTTGCCGACTAAATTCCTTGCGATAGCGCAATAGTTTGTTGTCGTTCACCCTGATATTCAAACCGCATGACCACGCTAAACTGACGATACACTTTGTTACGTTTAGAGCCGAGTCATGTTGACCGCTTTCTTCATCGCCTGCCCCTTTGGCATCGCGGCATTGTTCGGATTTGCGCGGCTGATCAATCCGCTGACCGGGAAGATCGGTAATCGTTGAGTGCGCAAGCGCCTTGTTGCGGCGCAGCGCTCGACTGATCCTCGCGCCGCCATTTTTGCGCGTCCGCCCTGAGCTTCTCCCGCCTTCTTTGGTTTCTACCTTCGCCTTAGCCAATTCCCTTCGCGCGCCCGCACGGATTTAGCCATGCGAATAAAAAACCCGCGAAGCCTAACGCTATCGCGGGTTTTCGGATTCCAGCGGAAGACGCTGGAACGACATCTGGTGCCGGGGACCGGACTCGAACCGGCAAGCCGTTAGGCGGCGGATTTTCGTCACACCACGTCTTTCGACGCCACGCGTCCCTGCATGGACGCGCGTTCGTGCGCTGGACTATGCCTTCGCCGTCGCTGAGCGCCGCGTGTCTCACGCCGCGCACCGCCTTAGGCGCCCCCCGTCTAGTCTCTACACCTTCCTGACCGCCGCTTTGCGCAGCAGCCGGCTTGGCTCGGCGTTGCCTCGGCGCCTCGCGCGCAACGCGCTTCAAGGCCCAGGGGGTTCGCCGAATTTGAGGGGTTCTGCACCAGCCGTTTCCGGTTGGGCACTCAATTTTTCTTAAGTCCGCTATGTTTACCAATTTCATCACCCCGGCAGGGCGGACGCGATTCTACCATTGCGCGGCGCGCGTCCCAAAGGCGCGACGGGGGACCGCATCCGTCATCTCGCGGTCACACGTGTTTTTCATAATCGGCCCCATCGAAAACGTTTACAAACGACCCCGGGGCCGCTCGCATGACGCCAACCATCAAGGATGTCGCCGCACACGCCGGATTCTCGATCGCCACGGTCTCGCGTGCGATCAACGCGCCTCATACCGTCAACCCCATCACCCTCGCGCGCGTGCGCGAAGCCATCGACGCGCTGAAGTTCCGCCCGAACCCGCTCGGCAGGCAGTTGCGCGGCGAGCGCACGCGCCTCATCGGCGTGGTGCTGCCCACGCTCGCCAATCCGGTGTTCGCCGAGTGCCTGCAGGGCATCGACGAGCTTGCCGCAGCGCAGGGCTTTCGCCTCATGCTGATGACCACGCAGTACGACGCCGATCGCGAGCGTCATGCGATCGAGACGTTGCGCGCGCAACGTGTCGAGGGTCTGATCCTGACCGTGGCCGACGCCGACACGCACCCCCTGCTCGACGAACTCGACGCAGATGGCCCGCTCTACGTGCTGATGCACAACGACACGAAGCGCCGCCCTTCGGTATCGGTGGACAACCATCAGGCCGCCTGCGACGGCGTGCGCATGCTCATCGCACACGGCCATCGCCGCATCCTCATGCTGGCCGGCACGCTGGCCGCCTCCGACCGCGCGCGCCAGCGTCATGCCGGCTATGCCCTCGCGATGCAGCAGGCCGGCCTCACGCCCGCGCCGGCCCTTGAAATCGATTTCAACGCGCAAGAGCTCGCGCCTTCCGTGCTCGCGCATCTGACAAGCGGGCCCGCGCGCCCCACGGCCCTCTTCTGCAGCAATGACCTGCTCGCCATGGTCGTGATGCGCGGGCTGCGCCGCGCGCGCCTGCGCGTGCCGCAGGACATGTCGATTCTCGGCTTCGACGGCCTCGCAATGGGCGAACTGCTCGCACCGCCACTCGCGAGCATCGGCACGCCGAACCGCGACATCGGCCGCGAAGCGTGGCATTGCCTGATGGCGCGCATCGGCGGCCAATACGCGGGGCCGCTCGCCAACGCGCTGCCGCACACATTGCGCGCGGGCGGCACCATCGCGGCGATCGCGCACGCGCCGCTCGGCGCGCGTGGGAGCGCGATCGATCGAGATCTCGAACTCGGCGGCGCGCGTTCGTGAGCCGCTTTTGTGCGCCGTTAGCACGCCTGAAAAACAAACCGAACAGCCTGAACAATCCGGGCCGTGCACGCACACGGCCCTCATCCACCAGAACGCTCTCGCAACCGACCTGGAGACCTGCCGTGACCCGCCGACTCGCCTTTGCCGGCCCGCTTTCGCTTGTGCCCGTGCACGCCGCCCTACGTACGCTAGCCACGCGCGTACGGCGCTTAACCCGCTTAGTCTGCTTAGCCCCCTTGTCCCGCGCCCTGCCGCTCGCCGCGAGCGCCGTCGCCCTCGTGGCAGGCCTTGCCGCACCGCTCACGGCACAGGCCGATCAAACCGCGATCTGCTACAACTGCCCGCCCGAATGGGCCGACTGGGCAAGCCAGATCCAGGCGATCCAGAAAGAGACCGGCATCCGCGTGCCGTTCGACAACAAGAACTCCGGCCAATCCATCGCACAACTGATGGCTGAGCAGAAGAGCCCGGTCGCCGATGTCGTCTATCTCGGCGTTTCGTCGGCATTCCAGGCGAAGGACAAGGGTGTGATCACGCCGTACAAGCCCGCGCACTGGAGCGACATTCCTGCCGACCTGAAGGACCCGCAAGGCTACTGGTTCGCCATCCACTCGGGCACGCTCGGCTTCTTCGTCAACAAAGATGCGCTAGAAGGCAAGCCGGTGCCGCGCTCGTGGGCCGATCTCCTCAAGCCAGAGTACAAGGGCATGGTCGGCTACCTCGATCCGTCGAGCGCCTTCGTGGGCTATGCGGGCGCAGTGGCCGTGAATCTCGCGTTGGGCGGCACGCTCGAGAACTTCCAGCCCGCTTTCGAATGGTTCGGCAAACTCAAGGCCAACCAGCCAATCGTGCCGAAGCAGACCGCCTACGCGCGCGTGCTCTCGGGTGAGATTCCCATCCTGCTCGACTACGACTTCGACGCCTACCGCGCCAAATACAAGGACCACGCGAATGTCGAGTTCGTGATCCCGAAGGAAGGCACGATTTCGGTGCCCTACGTCATGAGCCTCGTGAAGAACGGGCCGCACGAAGCGAACGGCAAGAAGGTGCTCGACTTCGTGCTTTCCGACGAAGGCCAGAAGCTCTGGGCCAATGCCTACCTGCGCCCGGTGCGCGCGAGCGCGCTCTCGCCGGAAGCGGCTTCGAAGTTCCTGCCCGCGAGCGACTACGCGCGCGCAAAGCCGGTGGACTTCGCAAAGATGGCGGCGCAGCAACAGGCCTTCGGCGAGCGCTATCTGCAGATCATGCACTGAGACTCCAGCCGATCACTTCCATGCATGACCTCACTTTTCCGCTGCGCTGGCGCCTGGCGCTCATCGCGCCGGCGCTCGCGGTGTTCCTCGCATTCTGGCTGCTGCCGATGATCGCGCTCGTGCAGGTGAGCGCCGACGGGCATTTCATCGAAACTTATCGCGCACTGCTAACGAATGGCCGCTACATGCGTAGTCTGGGCGCGACCATCGCGCTCTCGGCGGCCGTAACCGCGGCAACGCTCGTGATCTCCACGATCTGCGGCCTTCTGCTCGCGCGGCGCTCGTTTTCGGGGCGCCGTGCGCTCGTCGCGCTGCTCACGTTTCCGCTGGCGTTTCCGGGCGTGGTGGTCGGCTTTATGGTCATCATGCTCGCGGGCCGCCAGGGGCTCATCGGCGCGCTTTCGCTGCGGCTCACCGGCGAGCGCTGGGTATTCGCGTACTCGATGGCGGGACTCTTCGCGGGCTACCTGTACTTCTCGATCCCGCGCGTGATCGTGACCGTGATGGCCTGTGCAAGCCAGCTCGACGGCTCGCTCGAAGAGGCCGCGCGATCGCTTGGCGCGTCGTCCTGGCGCGTGCTCTGCGACGTGATCCTGCCCGCGCTCGCGCCCGGCCTCGTCGCCGCAGGGGCGATCTGCTTCGCGACCGCGATGGGCGCGTTCGGCACCGCGTTCACGCTCGCCACCGACATTGACGTCCTGCCGATGACCATCTATACCGAGTTCACGCTCAACGCCAACATGGTGACGGCGGCGGGCCTGTCCATCGTGCTCGGTCTCGTCACGTGGGCGGTGCTCACGCTCGCGCGCAGCGTGACGGGTGCGGCCGTCGCGGCCACCGCATGAGCGCACTGTGGTTTTCGAGGACTCCAGAATGAATTCGGTCGTCAATTCCGCAGCCTCGGCGGCGCGCGACATGCACGAAGCACCGGGCCAGCCGCCCGCCGCGCGGCGGCGCTTCGCGCCGCCCTCGGCGCGCACATGGATTGCGTGCGCGCAATGGCTCGTCACGCTCGCCACATGCGCGTTTCTCATCGTGCCCGTGGTGATGTCGATCGTCGCGGGGCTCACCGTCAACTATTTTCGTGGCGTGGCGAGCGGCCTCACGCTGCGTTGGCTCGACCAGGTCTGGACGCAGTATCACGCGAGCGTATTCCTCTCGCTCGAAGTGGCGGCTGCCACGCTCGCCATCACGCTCGTGACCGGCGTGCCGGCGGGCTATGCGCTCGCGCGCAGCCGCACGCGTCTCTCGCGTTTCATCGAGGAGTTGCTCGTGCTGCCCGTGGCCCTGCCCGGCCTCGCTTCAGCGCTCGCGCTGCTCGTGGTGTATGGCGGCTTCAGCGCATTTCGCATGAGTGCGGCGTTCATCGTGGTCGGTCACGTGGTCTTCACGCTGCCGTTCATGGTGCGGCCCGTGGCGGCCGTGTGCGCGTCGGCGGACCTGCGCACGCTCGAAGAAGGCGCCGCGAGCCTCGGCGCGAGCTTCTGGCAGCGCTTCACGACCATCGTGCTGCCCAACGCCCGGCCCGGCATCGTGGCGGGCGCGCTCGCGGTGCTCACGCTCTCGATCGGCGAATTCAACCTCACGTGGATGCTGCATACGCCTGACACCAAAACGCTGCCAGTGGGCCTCGCGGACACCTACGCGTCGCTGCGCATCGAAGTAGGCAGCGCTTACACGATCCTCTTCTTCCTCATGACGATGCCGCTGCTCGTGGCGATGCAATGGCTCGGCGTGGACGTGCCTGGCTCCTCAGGAAAGCCATCTGGCACGCAGGGTCGCGCAGGCCAGCAAAAGAACAACAAGGATTCCGAATGAAACTCGAACCGATCCCGATTACGCTCACGCGCTGTGCGAAGACGTTTCGCGGCACGCGCGTGCTCGAACCGCTCGACCTTGCGATCGGCGCGGGCGAAACGCTCGTGTTGCTCGGCCCTTCGGGCTGCGGCAAGACCACCACGCTGCGCATGATCGCGGGTCTGGAAACGCCCGACGCCGGCGGCCGCGTGGCCTTCGGCGACGAGGATGTGACCGCTCAGCCCATCGAGCGGCGCAAGGTCGGCATGGTGTTCCAGAACTACGCGCTCTTTCCGAACCTCGACGTGCGCGGCAACATCGGCTATGGCCTGAAGATCCAGCGCGTGCCCGCCGCCGACGCGCGTGCACGCGTGGACGAACTGCTCGCGATGATGCGTCTCGAAGCGCACGCGGCCAAGCCCATCAACCAGCTTTCGGGCGGCCAGCGCCAGCGTGTGGCGCTCGCACGCGCGCTCGCGCCACGCCCGCGTGTGCTACTGCTGGACGAGCCGCTCACCGCGCTCGATGCGCGCCTGCGCGACACCCTGCGCAGCGAGATGAACGCGCTCTTGCGCGAGCTGGGCGTGACGACGGTCTACGTCACGCACGATCAGGCCGAGGCGATGGAACTGGGCGACCGCATCGTCGTGATGAGCGCGGGCCGCATCGAGCAGATCGGCACGCCACGCGAGATCTACTTCCAGCCTGCGAGCCGCGCGGTCGCGCAGTTCGTCGGCACGCTCAACCGGATCGCCGGAGAATGGCAAGGCGGCATGCTGCGCACGAGCGGCGGCGCCGTGCCGGCCAGCGCGTCGCAGATCGCCGGAGCCGCCGAACTGTATTTCCGCCCCGAAGACGCCACGCTCGCCGACCCGCTCGCCGCGCAGCTACGCGGCGTGATCGAGCAGGCGACCTTTCTTGGCGAGCGCACGCGCCTTACCATTGGCGGCGCCGCGCCCGATGCCCTGCTCGTCGACGTAGCGGGCCGCGTCGAGCTGGCACGCGGCACGCCGGTCGGCATCTCGATCGCCCCTGAAGCGCTTATCGCGCTCGCGTAAATCTTACAAAACGAGGACTACCATGCTGCTCGCCCAAATCAGCGACCTGCACATCAAGCCACCGGGCGCGCTCGCCTATCGCCGCGTCGATACGGCCGCGAGCCTGGCACGCACCATCGCGCGGTTGAACGCGCTCACGCCGCGCCCCGACGCGGTGCTCATGACCGGCGACCTCGTCGACCAGGGATCGGTCGAGGAATACCGGCACCTCAAAACGCTGCTCGACACGCTCGAGATTCCGTACTGGCTCCTGATCGGCAACCACGACGCGCGCGAGCCGGTGCGCGAAGTGTTTGCCGATCGGCCCGAACTGCGCGAGGGCGGCGAGTTCATCCAGTACGCGGTGGACCTCGGCCCGCTGCGCGTGATCGCACTCGACTCCATGCAGCCGGGGCAAAGCGCGGGCACGCTCTGCGAAACGCGCCTCGCGTGGCTCGCGCAGCAGCTCGAGGCGGCGCGCGGCAAGCCCGTGGTCGTCGCGCTCCATCACCCGCCGTTCGACTGCGGCATTGGCCACATGGATGCGATGCGCCTCGACGACAGCGCCGCGCAGGCGCTCGAAGCGCTCGTGGCACGGCACCCCAACGTCGAGCGCGTGCTGTGCGGTCACGTGCACCGGCCCATGTTCGTGCGCTTCGGTGGCACGATCGCCGCGGCGGTGCCCGCGCCCGCTCACCAGGTCACGCTAGACCTCGCGCCCGATGCGCCCTCTACCTTCACGCTCGAGCCGCCCGCCTTCGCGCTGCATCGCTACGACCCGCACGGCGGAATCGTGACGCACCATGGCTACGTCGAGACATTCGACGGCCCGTATCCGTTCTACGAGCCCTCGGGCGAGTTGATCGGCTGACTGCGCGGCTGAACCCGCGGCTGACTGCGCCGCTAAACGCACGACTGGCGGCGCGCTCCCGCGCTGCCAGCGCGATTGCGCGCGCTCCGGTATGATCGGCACGCTCGAAGCCTG
This sequence comes from Paraburkholderia flagellata, assembly GCF_021390645.1. Lineage (GTDB taxonomy): Bacteria > Pseudomonadota > Gammaproteobacteria > Burkholderiales > Burkholderiaceae > Paraburkholderia > Paraburkholderia flagellata. Next base: position 1,227,489 of record NZ_JAJEJT010000001.1, on the reverse strand, counting down.
CCTTCCGTATCACCGGGCGCCGCCCGCATTTCGCACATGTCGACACCTGATTCCGCAACCGCTGGCGAAAGCCGGTCGCTGCGCGGCCTGCTGCTCCTGCTCGCGACCATCGCGGGCGTCACGGTCGCGAACATCTATTTCAACCAGCCGCTGCTCGACGACTTCCGCCAGAGCTTCCCGACTGGCGCTGCGTGGATCGGCGCCGTGCCGGCCGGCACCCAGCTAGGCTACGCAGCCGGCATGCTGCTGCTCGCGCCGCTCGGCGACCGCTACGACCGCCGCCGCATCATCCTGCTGCAAACGGCCGGCTTGTGCGTTGCCCTGCTCGTCGCGGCGACCGCGCCTTCGCTTGCCGTGCTGGTCGCCGCGAGCCTCGCAATCGGCATCCTCTCCACCATCGCGCAGCAGGCCGTGCCGTTCTCCGCCGAACTCGCGCCGCCCGAGGCGCGCGGCCACGCTGTCGGCACCGTGATGAGCGGCCTCTTGCTCGGCATCCTGCTCGCGCGCACGGCGGCCGGGTTCGTCGGACAGTACTTCGGCTGGCGCGCGGTGTTCGGAGCGTCGATCGTCGCGCTGCTCGTGCTTGCGGTCGTGATCGTGAAGAAGCTGCCGAAGAGCCAGCCCACCTCGACGCTCGGCTACGGCAAGCTGCTCGGCTCCATGTGGCATCTCGTGCTGGACCTGCCCGGCCTGCGCGAAGCGTCGGCAACGGGCGCTTGCCTCTTCGCCGCGTTCAGTCTCTTCTGGCCCGTGCTCACGCTGCTGCTCGCGGGCGAGCCCTTCCATCTCGGGCCTCAGGCCGCGGGGCTTTTCGGCATCGTCGGCGCGGCGGGCGCCATGGCCGCGCCGATGGCGGGCCGCTCCGCCGACAAGCGCGGGCCGCGCGCGGTCATCACGATGTCGATCGCGCTGATGGCGCTCGCCTTCGTCATCTTCGCGTTTTCGGGAAGAAGCCTGATCGGCCTCGTGATCGGCGTGATCGTGCTCGACGTCGGCGTGCAGGCCGCGCAGATCTCGAATCAGTCGCGCATCTATGCGCTGCGCCCCGAGGCGCGCAGCCGCGTCAATACGGTGTTCATGGTGTGCTACTTCATCGGCGGTGCGACCGGCTCTGCCGTGGGTGTGACCGCCTGGCGCGCGTTCGGCTGGGTCGGCGTGTGCATTGCCGGCATCGCGTTCACGGCCCTCGCGGGCTGGATTCACCACGCAACGCGCCCGCGCGTGGACGCGGGCGCACAGGCTTCTTCCTGAGGGCTGGCTGGCAGCGCTACTTGCGCGCGTACAGCAGATCCGTCATGTCGTCGGCATGCTCTTCCTCCGTCGCGAGGATTTGCTCGAAGATGCGCCGCGTGGTCGTGTCGTCGTGGCCGAGATAGTTGATGATCGCGCGATAACTCTCGATCGCGATGCGCTCCGCGATCAAATTTTCGCGGATCATGTCCTTCAGGTCGGCCCCTTCCTTGTATTCCGAGTGCGAGCGCCCAACTAGCGTCGCCGGCGAAAAGTCAGGTTCGCCGCCGAGTTGCACGATGCGCGCCGCGAGCATGTCGGCGTGTTGCTGCTCCTCGTTCGCGTGCTGAAGAAACTCGGCCGCCACCGACTCGGATTCGATGCCCTTCGCCATGAAATGGTGCCGCTTGTAGCGCAGCACGCACACGAGTTCCGTGGCGAGCGAATCGTTGAGCAGCTTGAGCACGGTCTGGCGATTGGCGGGATAGTCCGGCGTGACCGACCCCTGATCGAGATTGTTGCGCGCTTCATCGCGCACGCGTTTGAGATCGAACTCAAACGAAGCGTGTGTCTTCGACATCTGACTCTCCTTCGAACATGGCATGCACGAGTGGGTTGTGCGGAGCGGGTTTTGCGTTGCGTGTGTCATCCGTGCATCACGCCAAGCAGTAGCGTGACCACGAAGACCACGAGGAAGATATAGAACAGGATCTTGGCGATCTCGGCCGCGCCCGCGGCGATGCCTGTGAAGCCGAACACAGCGGCGATGATCGCGATGATGAAAAACACGATGGCATAGTGAAGCATGGCGTGGTCCTCCTTGTGGGCGGATGGCTGCGCTATGTCGCGCCTGCATCAGTGCTAGCGCAAGCAGCGGACCCGACGCGGGCGTAGACGGAGGCATGGTGTGGAGGCACGGCGTGGAGACACATGGCGGCACAAATGACCGGGCACGCGACATGCGGCACAGTCGTCTCCTTTGACACCGTGGAGGACTTCCTCATGAAACGCCTGATTGCCCTCTTTCTCGCTACCGCTTCGTTGGCAGCGCTCTCGGCCTGCAACACGATGGCGGGTGCCGGCGAGGACGTTTCCGCAGGCGGCCACGCCCTCACGAACTCCGCGGAAAAGGCGAAGTAGTTGTCTGGCAGACGGTAAAGGCGCCGGGATGACGGCTGACGTGCGCGACGAGTGCGTAACGCGCGTTGCAGCACGCGCGCGGGTGGCTGAGTGACACCTGCCCGCATCGATCGCCGGCAAACGATGAAGACGTGGCCGCTCCGCACCTCACATGCGGGGCGGCCGCGTGCACAAACGTGGCGCGATGACGCGAGGCACGTCGCGAAGCGAGGATGAACTCAGGAAGTGCGGCGGCGGTCGTCGAAAAGGAACGACAATCCGACGCTGCCGAGAATCAGCACGGTGGCGACGACGGTGCCGCCCGTGACCGGCTCACCGAGCAGCAGCGCGCCAAGCGCGACGGCCACAACGGGGTTCACGTACATGCAACTGCTCGCAACGAGCGGGCTGGTATGACGGATCAGAAAGCCATAGGCGACATAGGCCGCCATCGTGCCGATGAAAAGCAGGTAGAGGAACGCCACGAGCGGCAGGACATGCAACTCGCCCATGCGTTCGCCGCTGATCCACGCGACCGTGGTCGAAATGGCGCCGCCGAGGCCGATCTGCAGCGCCGTCGCGATGAAGAGATCGGTGGGCAACCTGAGCTTGCCCGCCAGATGCGCGCCGATCGCCCAGAAGAGCGCGCCACACAGGATCGCGAGGCTGCCGCCCGCCGAACCGGAGGCACCGCCGCCATGACTGAGGATCGCAATACCGACGAGGCCGAGCGCGACCGCGGCCCATTCGGCCTTCGCGACGCGCCGCCCGGTCACCGCCGAGATCACGGTGGCGAAGAGCGGCACCGTGGCGACCATCACGGCCGCCGTGCCGGTGCCCACGGTCCGCATGCCGTAGGCGAGCATGCCGCTCGACAGGCCCACGAGCAGCGTGCCCACTACGCCCGCGTTGCGCACTTCGAGGAGCGTCGGCATGACGGGTCGCCGGCGCATTGCAAAGACGAACAGGCCGATCCCGGCGAGCAGATTGCGCAAGCCGGAGAGCAGGAGCGGCGGGAACGAATCGAGCGCGACCTTCACGCCGAGATACGTCGAGCCCCAGACGAAGTAGACGACGCCGAGCGAGAGCGCGACACGCCCGGCGCGCGATTGCGGCAGCCGCACGCCACGCACGAAGCGCCATAGCGCGGTTGCGGCCTGCAGGGCCGTTGCGATGATGGATTGGGGGCTCACGCGGGAAGGCAAACGGGGAGGCATCGTCATTTTGCCGCGGCACGTGAAGGGCAGAACCGCGGGCGCCCCGGCGGCAAGGCGGCGGGACGGGTGAAGCTCGACAGCATGGTGCAGATGCGCAAGAACGCGAAAAAGGACGGAGTACGAAGGACACCCGAGACGGGCGAACCGCATTATGCAACAACGCCGGTCGCCGCGGATGCTTTCAGGATGCTTTATGCGCGGTGCTTCGTTGCGTTCGTGTCACAGTGCGAAGCGCAAGTGGGAACAGCCGATCGCGCACCATATCGCTGTGCTGCGACAGCGTCGCGCCAGGTTTGTGAGATCGTGCTAGCATGACCAGATCTTTCGTTTAACTTTCATTCACCTTATTTCAGACACGCCGCTCGCCATGCTTTCGCTCGTTTCGCGCCTCGTCCCTGCCATGCCGCCGCGCAGTTTGCGCAGCGCGCCGGTGCGCGCGCGAGCCGGCCGCGAGCGAGCGGCGGCGTGGCCTCTGTCCTCCCGCCCGCGCGCCCTGCCTCCCGTTTCTGCCCCGCTTCGCGCCGCCCGGCGTCCGCACTGAACCTGCCTCCCCAATTCATCGGAGCCGTTCGGTCGGGCTCCGGGCCGATCCGTTGCGCCCCGCTGCGGCGCGCGCCCCATTGCGCAATTTCGCCCGCCAGCCCTCGCCGTTACCTCGACTTTTTTCTGGATCGCAAGGAGAACCGTCATGTCGAAGAGAATCCGCTACCTCACCGAACTCGACGTCGCCCGACTCGAGAAATGCGCCGCTGAACCCGGCGCCGCCCCTGCCCGCCAGGTCATGCTCGACGAAGTGCTCGAACACGCCGTGATCGTGGAGCCGCGCGACGTCGCCGCCAATGTCGTGACGATGAACTCACAGGTGACGCTCGTGGACGAGCGCAACGGCGAAGCCCTCACGTACACCGTCGTCTATCCCCACGAGGCGAATGTCGACGCCGGGCGGCTGAACGTGTTCTCGCCGGCGGGTCTCGCGCTCCTTGGTGCGAAGCGCGGCAACGCCGTGCGCTTCACGACGCCGGGCGGCGCGGTCGAAACACTGAAGATCGAGCGCATCCTGTTTCAGCCTGAAGCCTCGAAGGATTTCAGGCTGTAAGTTCCGCGCGCCGCTTTGCGTCGTACTACATCGCGCGCGAGACGGCACTTGCCAGATCGTCGCAGCCCGGTGTATCGTTTGGCCTTGCTTACGCGGGGGTCCTGCGTCATGCGCCGCATCGAACGAAAGTCGTGCAGCGTATTGCGCGGGTGAGAAATACCCTTTGAACCTGATCTGGATAATGCCAGCGCAGGGAAGCGTCCGGACTTCGCCGCATCGCTCAACGCCTCACCCATCACAGCGAAGTCCGTCCACGTTCCGTCTCGTCTCCTGCTAAGCCGCTGTTCCCACTTGGCTTTCCATGGAGAGAGACGCATGAACGCGAATCCGAAATTCATTTCCGCCAACGCGCACGTCGACGAAGCCGCGATCGCGCCGCTGCCCAATTCCCGCAAGTTCTACGTGACCGGTTCGCAGCCCGATATCCGCGTGCCGATGCGCGAAATCACGCAGGCGGATACGCCCACGGGGTTCGGCGGCGAGAAGAATCCGCCGATCTATGTCTACGACACCTCGGGTCCGTACACCGACCCGGAAGCGAAGATCGACATTCGTGAGGGCCTGCCTGCGCTGCGTCAGGGCTGGATCGAAAAGCGCGGCGACACCGAAGCGCTGCCGGGCCTCTCCTCCGAATACGGCCGCGAGCGCGCCGCCGATCCCGCGACGGCCGAACTGCGCTTCCCCGGCCTGCACCGCACGCCGCGCCGCGCCAAGTCCGGCAAGAACGTCACCCAGATGCACTACGCGCGTCAGGGCATCATCACGCCCGAGATGGAATACATCGCGATTCGTGAGAACCAGCGCCGCGCCGAGTATCTGGAAAGCCTCAAGGCCAGCGGTCCGAACGGCGCGAAACTCGCCGCGATGATGGGCCGCCAGCATCCGGGCCAGGCGTTCGGCGCCGCGGCCTTCGGCGAGAACGCGCTCAAGGAAATCACGCCCGAGTTCGTGCGCGACGAAATCGCACGCGGCCGCGCGATCATCCCCGCGAACATCAACCACCCGGAAAGCGAGCCGATGATCATCGGCCGCAACTTCCTCGTGAAGATCAACGCGAACATCGGTAATTCCGCGGTCACGTCGTCGATTGGCGAGGAAGTCGACAAGATGACGTGGGCGATCCGCTGGGGCGGCGACACGGTCATGGATCTCTCGACCGGCAAGCACATCCATGAAACGCGCGAGTGGATCATCCGCAACTCGCCCGTGCCGATCGGCACGGTGCCGATCTACCAGGCGCTCGAAAAGGTCAACGGTAAGGCCGAAGACCTCACGTGGGAAATGTTCCGCGACACGCTCATCGAACAGGCCGAGCAAGGCGTGGACTATTTCACGATCCACGCGGGCGTGCGTTTGCAATACGTGCCGCTCACGGCGAACCGCATGACGGGCATCGTCTCGCGCGGCGGGTCGATCATGGCCAAGTGGTGCCTCGCGCATCACAAGGAGTCCTTCATTTATGAGCATTTCGAAGAGATTTGCGAAATCATGAAGGAATACGACGTGAGCTTCTCGCTCGGCGACGGCCTGCGTCCCGGCTCGATCTACGACGCCAACGACGAAGCGCAGCTCGGCGAACTGAAGACGCTTGGCGAACTCACGCAGATCGCGTGGAAGCACGACGTGCAGGTGATGATCGAAGGCCCGGGCCACGTGCCGATGCAGCTCATCAAGGAGAACATGGATCTCCAGCTCGACTGGTGCAAGGAAGCGCCCTTCTACACGCTCGGGCCGCTCACCACCGACATTGCGCCGGGCTACGACCACATCACCTCGGGCATTGGCGCCGCGATGATCGGCTGGTTCGGTACGGCCATGCTTTGCTACGTCACGCCGAAGGAACACCTGGGGCTGCCGAACAAGGACGACGTGAAGGAAGGGATCATCACGTACAAGCTCGCGGCGCATGCGGCCGATCTCGCGAAGGGCCATCCGGGCGCGCAGGTGCGCGACAACGCGTTGTCGAAGGCGCGCTTCGAGTTCCGCTGGGAAGACCAGTTCAACCTCGGTCTCGATCCGGACAAGGCGCGCGAGTTCCACGACGAAACGCTGCCGAAGGACTCGGCCAAGGTCGCGCACTTCTGCTCGATGTGCGGCCCGCACTTCTGCTCGATGAAGATCACCCAGGACGTGCGCGACTTTGCCGCGAAGCAAGGCGTGAGCGACGACGAAGCTCTGAAGAAAGGCATGGAAGTGAAGGCGGTCGAGTTCATCAAGCAAGGCGCGGAGATTTATCAGCGCCAGTAAGCTCACCAAGTCCACGCGGGCCCTCGCGGCCCGCCGAAACATTTTCTAACGACTCCCACAACTCTCTGACAAGAGCACACACCCGGATACGGGTCGCCTGCCTACGATGAGGGTATTGGAGGTGCGGCGCGCGCGAAGCGCATGTCGCACCGCACACTCAGGCGCACTATGCGTGGGGAGTCGAAAAATGAAAACGCTCAAACGTGCAGGCACGCTGCTCACGGTGACGACACTCGTCGCCGTGCTGGGCAGTCTTACCGCATGCGACGACATGTCGAGACGCGACCGCGATACGGTAATCGGCGCGGGCGTGGGCGGCGTGGCCGGCGCTGCGATTGGTGGCAATGCGCTCTCCACCGTGGGCGGCGCGGCAGTCGGCGGCGTGATCGGCAATCAGGTTGGCAAGTAACCACGAGTAAGCATCAAGGCCGGACGAATCGACGATGCGGCTAGACGTTTAGCCTCACGATCGAAGCGACGGCACGCAACAGTAACGACACGACAGGCAACACGCCATTCAAGGCGTGCATCAGGGAAGGATGCGCGGCGCAGACCCTCACGGGCTGCGCCGCGTTTGCTTGGGGCTAGCACTTGGGTCAAGCATCACCGCACGCGCCGCGCGACGTGAAACATTCGCTTGAAACATACGGATAACGAGCCGCAACGCAAAACGCACATGTACGGCGTAAGCTCGAACGATCAAACGGCCCGCGCCTGAAGGCGATAACCTGCGCGGCCGTGCGCCACTCGCGGAGCCCGCCATGAAACGTCCGACTGTGCTTGTGCTCACCGCCGCGAGCATGCTCCCCGCACTTTCCGGCTGCTACTACTACGCTCCCTACGGCTACCCGCCCTACTACTACGGCACCGTGCCCGTAGCCGCTACACAGCAGGAAACCGCAGTCGCGCAAACCGCGCCGAACCCCGCGCCAGCCGCCGTGCCCGACGCACAGTATCCAGGTCCGCTCTATCCTTCGCCGCCCGTTGCGATCGCCGTGCCCGCGTGGCCAGCTTATCCGGCCTATCCCGCGTATTACCCTTACCCCGCGTACGGCTGGGGCTGGGGCGCGCCCGCCGTTTCGTTCGGCTTTGGCTACTGGAGCGGTGGCGGCGGACACTGGCATCACTGACGCTCCCGCACCAGACTACGCCGCGAGACGCACCGCAAAACGGTGCCGGACCGTACTTTCCCTCCTTGACGCTCCCGTTTCGTTATCTATCCTCCAAGTGGGCTAGCGGGGATTGAAGCACCGCCTTAACTCGGCCGCCTGGCCGGGCACTGAACTCCACAGCCGACGACGCGCCCCGGCGTATGCAGCCACACTGCTGCGCCGATAACGAACCAGCATAAAGGAGACGTGATGTTCCACCAGCTGCTGACCCCTATCGGCAATTCGCTGCTGTTTTCGTTTCTCATCGCCGTGCTGCCCATTCTCACCGTGCTAGCCCTGCTCGGCTGGGCGCGGCGGCCCGCCTGGCAGGCCTCGCTCGCGGGGCTCGTGGTCGGTCTGATCGTCGCGATCGCCGGCTGGCAGTTCCCGGTCAATCTCGCGATCAGCTCGGTGCTCGCAGGCGTGGTGTTCGCGCTATGGCCGGTGATGTGGATCGTCGTCACGGCGCTCCTGCTCTACAACATCGCGCTGCGCTCGGGCCGCTTCGCGGCGTTTCGCATGTGGCTGCTCGACAATCTGCCCAATGACCGGCGCATCGTGCTCGTCGTGGTCGGCTTCTCGTTCGGCGCGCTGTTCGAAGGGATTTCCGGCTTCGGCACGCCTATCGCCATTACGAGTTCGCTGCTCATCATGCTCGGCTTCCCGACGCTCGAAGCCCTGACCTTCACGCTCATCTTCAACACGGCGCCCGTGGCGTTCGGCGCGCTGGGCGTGCCGATCACCGTGCTCGGCGCAGTCACGCACCTGCCCTCGGACCTGCTCGGCCAGATGGTCGGCCGCCAGTTGCCGTTCTTCGCGTTGCTGCTGCCGTTCTACGTGATCACGATCTACGCGGGCATGAGCGGCATGCTGCGAATCTGGCCTGTGCTGCTCGTCGCGGGCGGCAGCTTCGCCCTCACGCAGTTCGTCACCTCCAACTACATCAACTACAGCCTCACCGACGTGCTCTCTTCGCTCGTCTCGCTGATCCTCACCATCCTGTTCCTGCGCGTGTGGAAGCCCGAGCCCGACCCGCGCTTCGCCATCAAGGTCGATCGCGCGAAGGAAACGCGCGGCGCCGTGACGGGCGCGCAGGGCTGGTATCCGTGGATCATCGTCGCGGCCGTGGTGATCATCTGGACCGTCGCGAAGATCTTCACGATCGGCGACGTGAAAGTGCCGTGGCCGGGCCTCGACAAGGCCGTGTACATCACGCTCTACAACACGCCCTATGGCGCGATCTGGGACTTCCAGCCGCTCGCCACCGGCACGGCGATTCTCGTTTCGGCGATCATCACCGCGTTTGTCGTGCGCCTGAAGCCCGCCGATTTCGGCAGCGCGATCGTCGATACCTGGGTGCAGACGCGCATCGCCATCCTCACGGTTGCGACCATCGTCGGGCTCGCGTTCCTCATGAACTACTCCGGGCTCACCTATACGCTGGGTCTCGCCGTGGCTTCGGTCGGCGCGTTCTTCCCGCTCGTTTCAGCGTTCCTCGGCTGGGTCGCGGTGTTCCTCTCGGGCAGCGACACCTCGGGCAATGCGCTGTTCGGCAACCTGCAGGTGGTGGCCGCGAAACAGCTCAACCTCAATCCCATCCTGATGGCGGCGACGAATTCGTCGGGCGGCGTCATGGGCAAGATGATCTCGCCGCAAAACATCGCAACCGGCGTCGCCACTACGGACCTCAAGGGCAAGGAAGGCCACGTGTTCGCGAAGACCTTCAAGCACTCGATCTTCTTGACCGTGCTGCTCGGCATCCTCGTGTGGCTGCAGCAGAATGTATTGACCTGGATGATTCCGCACTGAGTACACAGTGCGCTTGCATGAAAAAACCCGCCTGCGCTTCCCAGCGCAGGCGGGTTTTTCTTTTGCCACATCCAGTCAGCCAGCTGTTGCTGGCTTGAGCGCTAGGCTCAATGCAGTTCGTCGACCACGAGGCTCATGATCTCCTGCGCCGGGCGCGACGAATCGACCTGGCCGCTGTCGTCAACGATCGCAACGCGCGTCTGGTTGTCCGTCACGGCGCGCACGTTCAGCTTGTACTGCTTCGCGATCTTTTCCTTGCGGCCGTGGAAGATCTGGTTCCAGAAACCCTGTTCGTCCGAGCTCAGATCCTTCGGATCGACATAGCGCACGTAGTAGATGCCCTTCGTGCGATCGCGGTCGTCCACCGTGAAGTTGGCGCGATCGAGCGCGATGCCCACGCGCACCCAGGCGCGGTCGTACGGCTCGCCGAGCGTGAGTTCGCTCGACGTGTACTGGCCCGAAGTGCCCTGCGCGCCCGAGTTCGACGAGCCGCTGCCCGATTGCTGGCCCACGGCTGCGACGTTCTGCGCGGCAACGGCGGCCGCTGCGGCGTCCGCGCCCTTCGCCTTCGCGTCGGTGCCCTTGCTGTTGGCCTTGGCGTCGGCTTCGGCTGCGACCTGCGCGTCGGGCACGCCCGGCTTCGCGTTCGCGAGCGTCATCATGAGGCGCTTGAGGTACTCGGCTTCGAGCGCCGGGTCATTCGGCTTCGGCACCCACTTGCTGGTGTCGTTATTGGTGCCCGAGAGCTGTTCGCTCAGACCCTTCTGGCTGATGAACACATAGGTGCCGCCGGTGGGCGACGTTTCGAGACGCGTGCGGTACTTGTTGCGCTCGGCGGTCACGTACGAGTTGCCCGTGGCCCACGAAAGCGTGTTGCGGATGAGGCCGTCGCTGATCTTCGGATGGGTTTCGTTCCAGTCCGTTTCCATCACGCCCTTGTCGCGCTGGTCGACCACGAGCAGGAAGCCTTGTTCCTGCCAGAAGCGGCGCACCTGCGCCCAGACCTGGTCGGGCGTGCGGCTGTCGATGACGAGCCAGCTTTCCGTGCCGTCACGCTGGATATGCATGCCCGGCACTTGCGGGACCACCTGGCTCTGGTCGGACACCGGCGCCGCGGCCTGGGTCTGTTTGAGCGAGGATAGCGAGGTTTCGCCGCCCTGCGGCGCGAGAGAGCGCTGGTCGGACGCTTCGTCGAGCATGTTTGGCGGCACAGCGAGCGAGGACTGCTTCGCCTTGGCGTCACTACGGTAATCGATCTTGCCTGGCGTCGGCGAGCTGCAGCCGGCGACCAGCCCGCCCGCCATCAGAAGCGCAAGCGCGCGTGCGGCAAGACGTTGATGAAAATCACTCATGTTCGGGTAATCCCTTCGGCTACGCCACGGCCAGTTTCCGTGGATCAACCAAACATTTTACCGGTCCGGCGGCCCGCTGTGCAAAAACCACGGCGTGGCACTTAATCCAGGTCCGGCATCGGCCGCCGCGACGCGCCAACCCAACCTGCTCGTAACATTCATCCACATTCGATCCGGCACCCCGAGCCTGCTGACCCGCCAAAAATTCCCTTTTTGAATCAACGCCCTAACTGCGATCCACGCCGAAACGCCCCTTTGCGCTGTGCCGCCCTGCCAGCCCGGGCCGCTTGCGAGCACGACCCCGGTGCTAATTTCACATCGAAATCTCAAAAAAGAGATTCGTAAAAAGCAGGACCGGAGAGCGTCATGAAAACTTCCAGCCTCACCCAGGCGGGCCGCGCCGCGGCCTTCGTCTGCGCGCTCAGTTGCCTGAGCTTCGCCGCCGCGCCGGCTCGCGCCGCGCTCGGCGACACCGCAGCGGTGCCGGCCGGCGCCGCGCAGCGCACTGTCGGCGGCGGCGCGGGCCGCGTCATCAGCTATGTCGACGACGGCGGCACGAGCATCAACGAATATGTGGGGAGCGCGACCGGCACGGTCTTCGCATACACGTGGCAAGGGCCGGCTCATCCCAACGTGGAAACGCTGCTCGGCCGTTATGCAGTCGACTGGCGCAGCGCCGCCGCGGCGCTTCACGCCGCAGGCCGCGACGGCCTGCACGCCGCGCGCGTGGAGGGCGCCCAGGTCGTGGTCGAGACGGCCGGCCACATGCGCGCGTACGTGGGACGCGCGTGGCTGCCTGCCGCGCTGCCCGCTGGCGTGAGAGTGGGGGACCTGCAATGAGGGCCCGCACCCAGCGCCAATTACGCGCGCCCGGCATCGGCCAGAGCGTCTCCCTCTTCCTGCTTTGCGCCTTAATGACGGCTTGTGGCGGCGGCGGAAGCAGCGCAACCGCCTCCGCGAGCACAGGCGCCAGCGCGCCCGCTAGCGCCCCAGCCTCCGCAAGCGCGGCAAGCCCCGCGAGCACGCCGTCGGCCACCAGCACGAGCAACTCGGTGCCGCAATCGACCACGCCCAACGTCGTGACGGTCACGGTCGGCCCGACGCCTACCTCGACACGCAACATGCTGATGACGAGCGTCACGGTCTGCGTGCCGGGCACCTCGACCTGCGCGAGCGTCGGCAACGTGCAGGTCGATACCGGCTCGCAGGGTCTGCGCCTGCTGGCTTCTGCGCTGCCGGCGGGCTTCGCATTGCCCGCCGTGCAGGCCGGCACGGGATCCGGCATCGCAGGTGAATGCGCCGTGTTCGGCACGGGTTATACGTGGGGAGCGGTGCGCAGCGCCGACGTGAAACTCGCGGGCGAAGCGGCCGCCTCGCTGCCGATCCAGTTGATCGCCGACCCGGCCGTGCCCGCCTCCGCACCAGCCGGCTGCGCCGGCAGCGGTCTCGCGATGAACAGTGCCACCACGCTGCGCTCGAACGGGATCCTCGGCGTGGGACCGTTCAGCGCCGATTGCGGCGTGTCCTGCGTGCGGGCGGCAGTCACGCCGTGGTACTACGCCTGCCCGGCGAGCGGCTGCACGGCGAGCGCGCAACCGCTCGCGCAACAGGTCAGCAACCCGGTGGCGGCCTTTGCCACCGACAACAACGGCGTGGTCATCGACCTCCCGGCCGTAGCGGACGGCGGCGCGTCCGAGGTTACCGGGTCGATGATCTTCGGCATCGGCACGCAGGCGAACAACACGCTCGGCAGCGCGAGCGTGCTGCGCGCGAATTCGGGCACCGGCTATGTGAAGACGACGACATCGGACGGCACCGTCTACTCGCTGAGCTATCTCGACACCGGCTCGAACGCGCTCTACTTCAACAACTCGACGATGACGCGTTGCGGGTTCTGGTATTGCCCGAGTTCGCCCGCGAGCTTCGGCGCGACGATCGCCGGCATCGACGGCGTGGGCGCTTCGGTGACCTTCTCCGTGGCGAGTGCGACCTCGCTCCTCGCCACCGGCAACTGGGCGTTCAGCAATCTGGCGGGCTACAACGCCAACGCGTTCGGCTGGGGGCTGCCGTTCTTCTTCGGGCGGCGAGTGTTCACGGCGATCGCCTCGCAGGCCACGCCTGCCGGCGAGGGACCGTTCTTCGCGTTCTGAGCGCGCCGGCAGTGACAACGGCCGTCACAAACGACGAAGGCCTCTTGCGAGGCCTTCACGAGTGCAGATTGCGTGGACGACGAAACGCAACAGCGAACCGCGTGAGTTCGCCTTAGTCGTTCGCGGCGTTCGGGTCGGGCGTGGTCTTCGCGAGCGGCGCCGGCGCGAGCCAGCGGAACGTCGCGAGGCCAGACTCGTTGAAGGTGCACTCCGCTGCCGTCGGCGTGACGGCGGCCTTCTTGATGCCGAGCTTCGCAGCCAGCGCCGCAACCGGCGTGGTCGGCTTGCCCCCAGCGGCGCCGCCCTCGGCGGTGGGAGCCGTGGGAACCGAAATCGTGCCGGGCAACGCCCCCGCCTGCACCATCGGCGCGCTGATCGTCGGCGCCTGCGGGACGTTCTGCCCGGTAGCGGACACCGCTGCCGATGCGGCCGGTGCAGACGCCGCAGCTGGCGCCGATGCAACCGCAGCGCCCGACGCCGCGCCGTTCTCGAGTTGCCCTTCGATCACCACGCGCGCGCCACGATACGTCGTCGCGCTATGCGTGACTTTCAGGTCGCCGAGCGTCGTATCGGCCAGGCGGTTACGCATCTCCTCTTCGCAGGTGCTGGTATTGCGGTACTGCGCCGCGCATCCCGCGAGCAGGGTGACGGCGGCCGCGAGGCCGACGAAGCAGGCGTTACGTTTGTTCATCGCTCATCCGTTTTTCAGGCTGCGGCAATTGTAGCGTACGAGGCGGGGAATCCCTTACGGCGCTCGCCCCCGCGCGCGAGCCTGCTATCATCGCTGCTGTATATCCGTACAGTGCCGCGCGTGCTTCCCGACTCTCCCGATCCGTTCTACTACCTCGCGAACTTCGAGCGCGCGCTGGCGTGGCTCGACGCACGCTGCGCCGACCTGTTCGACGACGCCGAGCGCCGCTTCGCCGACGATTTCGCTCGCATGCCCCAAGCGTCGCGCGCGCTCTTCGTGCGCATGCTGATGCGCAAGGGGCCCCATTTCCGCGCAAGCCGTCTCGCGTACGACGAGATCGGCTGCCCGCGCGCGGCGGCGGCTTCGCTCGTTGCGGCGGGTTGGCTCGACGCAGCGCCCGCGCTCGATCTCGACGCGCTCGCCGCGCTTGTGACGAAAGCCGAACTGCAGGCGCTCGCCGAGCGCCTCGGTATCGCGCTGGAACCGCGCGCCACGCGGGCGGCCTCGCTCGAAGCGCTCGCCGCGCACTACGCCGTCGCGCCCGAGCCGCGCGACTGGCATGCGTGGTTTCCAGCCTCGCCCGACACCGTGCTGCTATTCGCGAGCGCGCCGCTCTGCGAGCGCCTGCGCCTCATGTTCTTCGGCAACCTGCATCAGGACTGGTCGGAATTCGTGCTCGCCGACCTCGGCGTCTATCGCTACGAAAGCGTGCCCTTCGACCGCGCCTCGCGCGCATTCCAGCGACGCGAGGACATCGACACGTATCTCGCGCTGCGCGATTGCCGCGACGGCTTCGACAGCGCCTCCCAAGCCCTGGACTCCGATGCCGCCGCCGTCGCCATCGCCGTGACACTCGATACGCTCGACGCGCTGGCCCCGCGCACGCATGCCAACGCGTGGCTGCGCGCTCGCCACGACAAGCTGCGTCACGCCACGGGGCTCGCCGCCGAGCGCGCGGGCGAACCCGAACTCGCGTGGCGCGCCTATCTCGACAGTGGTCATCCCGAATCGCGCTACCGCCGCGTGCGCGTGCTCGAACAACAGAGCCGCCGCGAGGAAGCGCTGGCGCTCGCGCAGGCCATTGCCGATGCGCCTGAAAACGAAGAGGAAGCGCAGCGCGCGGCGCGCACACTCGGGCGTCTCGCGCGCACCCGAGCGAAGTCGAAGACGAGCACCGAGGCGGGGTTCGTGCAACTCGAACTCACGCTGCCCGCGGCGCCCGGGGAACTGCGCGTCGAGGAAGCCGCGCGCCGCTCGCTCGCCACGCCGCAAGCGCCGGTGTTTTACGTCGAGAACACGCTGATCAACGCCCTCTTCGGCCTGCTCTGCTGGCCTGCGCTGTTCGCGCCGCTGCCTGGCGCGTTTTTCCATCCGTTCCAGCGCGGACCCGCCGACCTCCACGCCGCAGACTTCGTCGCACGCCGTGCTTCGCAGTTCGAAGCATGCCTCGCCGAGCTCGAAACCCACGCGTACCGCGACTCCATCCTGCAGCGCTATACGCAAAAGGCCGGTATCCAGTCGCCCTTCGTCGCATGGCCCGCACTGAGCGACGAACTGCTCGCGCTCGCCCTCGACTGCTTCCCCTCCGCGCATCTGCGCTTGTGGTTCGAGCGGCTGCTGCGCGAACCCGTTGCCAACCGTTCCGGCCTGCCCGATCTCGTGCGCTTCTGGCCGCACGAGCGGCGCTACGAACTGATCGAGGTGAAAGGCCCCGGCGACCGCCTGCAGGACAACCAGCGCCGTTGGCTTGCGTATTGCGTGCAGCACGGTATGCCGGTTTCCGTGTTGCAAGTGCGCTGGCCCGACCTGGCGGACGAAGCCGACGAAAGCATCGTCCAGTCCTTGCGCGCGCCATGAGCTACACCGTCGCCGTGCGCACGCTGTGCGAGTTCACCGCGAAGCGCGGCGACCTCGACTTGCGCTTCACGCCCTCGCCCGATGCGAGCGATGGCCGCGCCGGCCACGCGGCCATCGCCGCTCGGCGCCCGCCCGGCTACGAGACCGAGATCGCGCTTTCCAGCACGTTCGAATCGCTCACCGTGCGCGGCCGCGCCGACGGCTATGATCCCGAGCGCCGCAGGCTCGAAGAATTCAAGACCTATCGCGGCGACCTCGAAGCGATGCGCGAGAATCAGCGCGCGCTTCACTGGGCGCAGTTGCACGTCTACGGCGCGCTCCTGTGCGACAAGCTGGGCCTCGATACGCTCGAACTCGCTTTGGTGTACTACGAGATCGGTTCGGGCCGCGAGACGGCGCTCGTCGAGCATGCGAGCGCGTCGGAACTGCGCGCCGCGTTCGAAACCCAATGCCGCCGCTTCGTCGCCTGGGCCGACCAGGAGAGCGCACACCGCGCCGCGCGCGACGCCGCGCTCGCGGCACTGTGTCTGCCGCACCCGCAATTTCGAGCCGGCCAGCGCGATCTCGCCGAAGCGGTCTGGCGCGCGGCCACGCAGGGACGCTGTCTGCTCGCGCAGGCGCCTACCGGCATCGGCAAGACCATCGGTACGCTCTTTCCGCAGTTGAAGGCTTGCCCGCGCGCGGCCATCGACAAGGTCGTGTTTTTGAGCGCGAAAAGCTCAGGGCGTCAGTTGGCGCTCGATGCGCTCGCCACGCTGACAAACGCGCAAGACGAGGCCGCCGCCGGTACGCAACGAACGACCATTCCCTTGCGAGTGCTCGAACTCGTTGCGCGCGAGAAGGCTTGCGAGCATCCCGAAGCGGCGTGTCATGGCGAATCATGCCCGCTGGCGCGCGGCTTCTACGATCGTCTGCCGCCCGCGCGCGCGGCGGCGCTCGAACGCGTGCGGCTCGATCGCGCAGCACTGCGCGAAGTGGCGAGCGAGCACGCCGTCTGCCCGTACTATCTTGGCCAGGAACTGGCGCGCTGGAGCGACGTGATCGTCGGCGACTACAACTACTGGTTCGACACGAGCGCCATGCTGTTCATGCTCGCCGCGCACAACCAGTGGCGCGCGAGCGTGCTCGTGGACGAGGCGCACAACCTCCCCGAGCGCGCCCGCGCGATGTACTCGGCGGAACTCGTGCAAACGCGCATCGACGTCGTGCGCCGCGCAGCGAGCGCGCCGCTCAAGCGTGCGCTCGCGCGCCTGCAGAAGCACTGGAATGCGCAAAACGCGGAAGATCCCGGCGCCTGGCGCGCGAGCGACACCTTGCCCGAAGGCCTCGTCACCGCACTCGGCGACGTGATCGGCGCGATTGGCGATCAGCTCGCCGAGCCAGCGCTTGTGCGCGACCCTGAACTCGAACGCTTCTATTTCGACGCCCTGCACTTCACGCGCATTGCCGAACGCTTCGATACGCATTCGCTCTTCGACGTCACACCGCTTGCGAATCAGAACGCTCGCCAGGCGCGTTCGACGATCGCAATCCGCAACATCGTGCCCGCGGATGCCTTGCGAGCGCGCATCGCCACGGCACACAGCATGACGCTCTTTTCGGCGACGCTCTCGCCCACGCATTACTACAGCGACATGCTCGGCCTGCCCGCGAACACGGTGAGCATCGACATCGACACGCCGTTTCGCGCCGAACAGCTTGACGTACACATCGCCCGCCATATCTCGACGCGTTTCAAGGACCGCGAGCGTTCGCTCGAAGCGCTCGTCGCGCGCGTGTCAACACAATATGCCGAGCGACCCGGCAACTATCTGTGCTTTTTCAGCAGCTACGACTATCTGCAGCAAGCCGCCGATCTGTTCATGGCTCGCCATCCGCAGGTGGACGTGTGGTTTCAGTCGCGCACCATGGACGAAGCGGGCCAACGCGCCTTCGTCGCGCGCTTCGTGGAAGGCGGCTGCGGCATCGGCTTCGCGGTGCTGGGCGGCGCGTTCGGCGAAGGCATCGATCTGCCGGGCACACGCCTGATCGGCACATTCATCGCCACGCTCGGCATGCCCCAGGTAAATGCCGTGAACGAGGCAATGCGCGCGCGCATGGATACGCTATACGGCGATGGCTTCGACTACACATACCTGATTCCGGGCTTGCGCAAGGTCGTACAGGCCGCCGGCCGCGTGATCCGCACCGAACACGATCGCGGCGTCGTGCACCTGCTGGACGACCGCTTCGCGCAGCCCGGAGTGCGTGCGCTGCTGCCCGCGTGGTGGCGCATCGCTTCCGGTTGATCCGGATTCCTGATCATCATCGAATAAAAGAGCCAGCGCACCTTTCGGTGCGCCAGCGGTTTTCCCGCACGATCAAGCAGGCTTCGCCTTCCCCCCGCTCTTGCCGCTCTTCTTCGGAGGAGGCGGCGGTGGCGGATCACCTTCCATGTCGTCAGCGGCAATTTCGTTCGCGACTTCATCGACAGGCGGTGTCGCCGCTTTCTTCGCCTTCTTCGCGGACTTGTTCTCCTTCACGTCGGGCGGCACGGCGATCCTGCTGATCGTGACCTCGTCGTTCGTCTTGTCGTAGCCGATCTCGACGGTATCACCCGACTGCAGCGCGTCGCCGAGTATCTCTTTCGCGAGACGCGTTTCCACTTCCTGGCGAATCTGCCGCTTGAGTTCGCGCGCGCCGAACTCCGGCTGATAGCCGGCCTCCACGAGGTGATCGACGAGCGTTTGCCCCATCAACAGCGTGATGCCCTGCGCGGCCGCCGTGCGCGTGACGCGCTCGAGCTGTATCCGCACGATCGCGCGGATGTTGTCGCGCGAGAGCGCATGAAACACGATGATCTCGTCGATGCGATTGAGGAACTCGGGCCGGAAATAGCCCTTGAGCACCTTCATGAGTTCGGCGCGGACCGTCTTCTCGTCGAGGCGCGACTTCTCGGGGCGCTCGAGGTTGTCCATGATGATCGATGCGCCGAGGTTGCTCGTGGCGATCAGTATCGTGTTACTGAAATCGACCACGCGGCCTTTACCATCCGTCAAGCGCCCATCGTCGAACACCTGCAGCAGCACGTTGTAGACGTCGGCGTGTGCCTTTTCGATCTCGTCGAGCAGAATCACGCTGTACGGGCGCCGCCGCACGCGCTCGGTGAGTTGGCCACCCTCGTCGTAGCCCACGTAGCCCGGCGGCGCGCCGATGAGCCGCGCCACCGCATGACGCTCCATGTACTCGCTCATGTCGATGCGGATGATGGCCTGTTCGTCGCCGAACACGGTTTCCGCAAGTGCCTTCGCAAGCTCGGTCTTGCCAACGCCCGTCGGCCCGAGAAACAGGAAGGTTGCGATCGGCCGGTTCGACTGACCAAGACCCGCGCGCGAGAGGCGAACGGCATCGCTCACTGCGACGACGGCGTCTTGCTGGCCCACCACGCGCTCGCGCAGCGTTTCTTCCATCTTGAGCAACTTCTGGCGCTCTTCCTGTGTGAGGTCTGCAACCGGTATGCCGGTGAGCCGCGACACGACCTCGGCAATCGACGCCACCGTAACCTCTAGCGTTTCCGAACCCGTTTTGCGCTGCCAAGCTTCGGTCAGCGCTTCGAGTTTTTCCTGCTTTTCGTTGATGCGCTCCTCGAACCCTTTCGCTTCGTCGAAGCGCTTGCGCGAAGCCGCGTAATCCTGCTCGCGCTTGAGTTGCGCAATCTCCGCTTCGAGTTCCTGCATGTCGGCGGGACGCGAAGTCGAGCCGATGCGCACGCGCGCCGCTGCCTGATCGATCAGATCGATCGCCTTGTCCGGCAAAAAGCGCGACGTGATATAGCGATCCGACAACTCGGCGGCGGCCACGAAGGCGTCGTCGGCGAACGTCACCTGATGGTGCGCTTCGAGTTTGTCGCGCAGGCCGCGCAGGATCACGATGGTCTGTTCGACCGTGGGCTCCGGCACGAGGACGGGCTGAAATCGCCGTTCGAGCGCCGCGTCTTTCTCGATGTACTTCTGATACTCGTTGAGCGTCGTGGCTCCTATCAGGCTCAACTCGCCGCGCGCGAGCGCGGGCTTCAACACGTTGGCAATGTCGAGCCCGCCTTCGCCGCCACCCTGCCCCGCACCGACGATCGTGTGCAATTCGTCGATGAAGAGAATCAGTTCGTCGTGCTTGGCGGTCACTTCGTCGATCAGTTGCTTCGCGCGTTCCTCGAACTCGCCGCGGTATTTCGCGCCCGCGACCATCGAATTGATGTTCACTTCCACGAGCCGCTTGCCGCGCAGCACCTCCGGCACGTCGCCGTTGACGATCCGCTGCGCGAGCCCTTCGACGATGGCGGTCTTGCCGACGCCCGGCTCGCCGATCAGCACCGGGTTGTTCTTCTTGCGCCGCGCGAGCACCTCGATCGTGTTCTCGATTTCTTGCGCGCGGCCCAGCACCGGATCGAGCTTGCCCTGCCGTGCCATGGCCGTGAGGTCGCGGCCGAACTTGTCGAGCGTTGGCGTGCCCGTGGGCGCATCCACGCGGCCGTCCTCTGCGCCCTTGCCCACCACCTTCACGACCTTCTGGCGCAGCGCCTCGGGCGTAACGCCGTATTTCTTGAGCAGCGTGCCCGCAATGCTGTCGGGTACGGCAGCGAGACCGATCAGCAGATGCTCGGGGCCGACGTACGAGTGGCCGAGATCGCGCGAAGCCTGAAACGCGAACTGAAACGCCTTTTTAAGGCGCGGCGAAATCGTCATCTTGTCGATGGGCGCGTCGGGCGAGGCCGTACCCTTTTGCGCATGCTGATCGATATAGCCTTTGATGTCCTGCGGCGAGAGCTTCAACTCCTTCAGGAGTGCTGCGCAAACATCGGTGTCGGCGAGCACGTACAGCAGATGTTCAGTGTCGAGTTCAGTACGCTGCAATTCGTGGGCTTTTTCCGCGGCGCGCTGCAGGATTTCGAGCGTCTGCTCGCTGAACGCATCGGTCGCGTCTACGGATTCGCGCGGCACCTCGGCGGAGAGATCGTCCCCGTCGCCGTCATGCTCGTCCTCGCCGCCCTGTCCGCCGAAAAAGCGCGACAGTCCGCTGCCGCCCAGCAGCGAGTCGAACGGGTTGAGCATGCTTTGGTGACGCATCAGTTGGCGGTAGTCGTAGTCGCAGATCGACATGGACTTGCGCTGCCCGTTTTGCACGACAGTCACGCGCGCGACTGCGGGCCGGGCATTACAGATTTCGCAAAGAGTGGGCATGGTCGGCTTGTCTCCGGAGGATCGGAATCGCGCCGCCGAAGTTGGCAAACCCCGGGCACACCCTCGCGGCGCGATTCGGTGCAACGCGACAGTGCATAGAGCGGTTGCACCAGCAAAGCGACAAATCGGCGAGCACGCGCAGGAACACAAATGCGGCGCAGTGCTGAGGCTGACGATGACCTTGCGGACGGAAGGAATCGCGCGCGTCGCGCGCGTATGCCGCCCAACACAGGTGCGAACGATTGTGGCAGGAAACGATTGCCAACGCGTCGAACATGCGCCGCTGAATGTGCGGTTGATGATCGACCATAGCAAAGAAAAAGGGCGGGACATGAGTCCCGCCCTGAGAACGCGCTCGGGGCGCGTGAGGAGAGCAACTACGCGTGACGGTCATCCGATGCGTCGCAATGTCACGCGCGGTGCAAGAACACTTTCATCAATCTCACTGCGCAGGCACGTTTGCAATCGTGGTTCTCGCGTGCTTCACAGTGGTCGCTCAGCGGCGGTTCGACCCCGACACGACGTCGATCCACACGGCGAGCACGAGAATGCCGCCCTTCACAATCATCTGCCAATACGCGTCCACGTCGAGCATCGACATGCCGTTATCGAGGCTCGCCATCACGAGCGCGCCGATCAGCGCGCCATACACGGTGCCGGAGCCGCCGCGCATCGACGTGCCGCCGATGAAGCAGGCCGCGATCGCATCGAGTTCGCCCATCGTGCCCGCCGAAGGCGAACCGGCCGCGAGACGCGCCGTATTGACGATGCCTGCGAACGCGCACATGAGACCCATGAGTGCGAAGATCGCGAGCTTCACGCGGTTCGTGTTGACGCCAGAAAGACGCGTGGCTTCGAGGTTCGAGCCCACCGCGTAGATGCGGCGGCCGAACACCGTTTGCGTGGCGATCCATGTGAAGATACCGAGCAACGCGAGCAGCAGCAGAACGGGCACCGGAATGCCGCCGTAGCTATCGAGCATCAGCACGAACGCAAGCAGGATCGCGCCCGCGCCGACGATCTTCACACCGTCCTGCCAGAGCGGCACGACGCTCAACTGATAGCGCCTGCGGTTCGCACGCTGGCGCACCGTGAGCACGGCAAGCAGCACAAAGAGCGCGAGCGCCAGCACGTCGCCCGCCACGCGCGGCAAATAGCCCTGGCCGAGAAACACGAAGTGATCGGACACCGGCGCGATGGTCGAACCGCCCGTGATGCCGAGCAGCACGCCGCGAAACGCGAGCATACCGCCCAAGCCCACGATGAACGACGGCACGCGACGGTATGTCGACCACCAGCCGTTGAACAGCCCCACCGCAACGCCGAGCACGAGCACCACCGGCACGGTCACGCCGATGGGCCAGCCGCGGTTCACGTCGAGAATGGCGGCCACGCCGCCGAGCAGGCCCAGCAGCGAACCCACCGAGAGGTCGATCTCGCCTGCGATGATGACGAACACCATGCCGCACGCGAGCATGCCCGTGATCGACATCTGCCGCAGCAGATTCGAGACGTTGCGCGGCGTGACGAACGCGCCATGCGTGAGCAGCGAAAAGAACAGCCAGATCACCGCCACTGCGAGCAGCAGCGCGAGGATCTTGTAGCGCGCGAAGAGTTGCTGGAAGCGCATGGCGAAACCATTGCCACCTGGCTGATGTTCTTCGCGCGCGCTTTGGGTTGTGACGTCGGGGGTCATACTGCACTCGCTGTATCGGGTTGGGCGCGCACGCTCTGGATCGCCGCGCCAAGAATGTCTTCCTGCGTGAGGTCTTCGTTGACGAAGTCGCCGCGCAACTCGCCTTCGCCGATCACGAGCACGCGGTCGCTGATGCCCAGCACCTCCGGCAGTTCGGACGACACCATCACGATCGCCACGCCGCGTTTGGCGAGCTGGAAGATGAGCTTGTAGATCTCGTACTTCGCGCCGACGTCCACGCCGCGCGTCGGCTCATCGAGGATCAGCACCTTCGGGTCGGTGAGCAGCATCTTGGTGAGCACGGCCTTCTGCTGATTGCCGCCGGAAAGGCTCGCAATCGACAGCATGGGGTTGGCCGCGCGCACGGAAAGGCGCTGCATTTCCGTGCGGATCGTGTCGAGTTCGGCGGCTGTGTCGATGCGTCCGTGCTTCGAGAAACGCTGCAGCACCGAGAGCGTGATGTTGTGGCCCACGCCGAGTTGCGGCACGATGCCGTGGCGTTTGCGGTCCTCGGGCACCATGGCGATGCCCGCCTTGATCGCGTCGAGCGGCGAGCGGATTTTCAGCGGTCGGCCTTCGAGCACGACGGTCGCCGTGCATGCGCCCGCATAGGCGCCGAAGATCGCCTGCATGGTCTCCGTGCGGCCCGCGCCCACGAGCCCGGCCACGCCCAGGATCTCGCCGCGCCGCACCGCGAACGACACGTCGTCCACACGCTTGCGGCGCGGATTCGTCACGTCGTAGCAGGTCACGTTGCGGGCCTCGAACACGACGTCGCCAATGTCATGCGGCTCGCGTGGAAAGAGATTGCGGATCTCGCGTCCTACCATCATCGCGATGATGCGGTCGGTGGTGAGCGTCGCCATGGGCTCGGTCGCCACGTGGCGGCCGTCGCGGATCACGCTCACCGTATCGCACACGGCCTCGACCTCGTCGAGTTTGTGCGAGATGTAGACGCACGCCACGCCACGGCGCTTCAAATCGCGCACGATGTCGAGCAGGATCTTCGTTTCCGCCGCGGTGAGCGAGGACGAAGGCTCGTCGAGAATCAGCAGCTTCGCGCGCTTGTTCAGCGCCTTCGCGATCTCGATGAGCTGCTGATGGCCGCCGCCATAGTTCATCACCGGCTGCGCCACGTTGATGGCATCGATGTTCAACTCGCGCAGCAATTCGTCGGCGCGCTGATACATCGCCGCGTAATTCATGCGGCCGCCCGGCAGCGTGATTTCGTTGCCGAGAAAGATGTTCTCGGCCACTGAAAGCTCGGGCACGAGCATCAATTCCTGGTGGATGATGACGATGCCCGCACGTTCGGTGTCGCGCACGTTTTGCGCTTCGAGCGGCACGCCCTCCCAACGGATCTCGCCGCTCCAGGTACCGTGCGGGTACACACCCGAAAGCACTTTCATGAGCGTGGATTTGCCGGCGCCGTTCTCGCCGCACAGGCCCACGCATTCGCCGGGCCGCACTGTGAGGTCAATGCCGTCGAGCGCTTTCACGCCCGCAAAGGACTTGACGATGCCGCGCATCGTCAGCAAAGGTTCGGTCATACGCTGCTCACTCGCTGCGAAGGCCCGCGCGACACCATCGCCACACTCGTGGCGCGCGCGGGCCGTCAGGCTATAGACGTTACTGGCTTGCCAGTTGCGCCTGCGTATAGAAGCCGTCCTTCACGACGACATCCACGTTGCTCTTCGTGAGCAGCGTAGGCTGCAGCAACACCGTATCGACCTTCTTCTTGCCGTTGTCGTACTGCGCGTTGTACGCGGGCTTCTGGCCCTTCGCGAGATCGACTGCGAGCTTCGCGGCTTCGCCCGCGATGAGCTTGAGCGGCTTGTAGACCGTCATGGTCTGCGTGCCCGCCACCACGCGCTTGACTGCCGCGAGGTCCGCGTCCTGGCCCGACACCGGCACCTTGCCCGCGAGATGCTGCGCGGCGAGCGCCTGGATCGCGCCGCCCGCCGTGCCGTCGTTCGAGGCAACGACTGCGTCGATCTTGTTGTTGTTCGCGGTGAGCGCGTCTTCCATGATGCGCAGCGCCGTCGAAGCGCTCCACTCCGGCACCCACTGCTGGCCGACCACCTTGATGTCGCCACGGTCGATAGCGGGCTTGAGGACCTTCAGTTGTCCTTCACGCAGCATCTTCGCGTTGTTGTCGGTAGGCGCGCCGCCCAGCAGGAAATAATTGCCCTTGGGCTGCGCATCGTAGACACCCTTCGCCTGAAGCTCGCCCACCTTTTCGTTGTCGAACGAGATGTAGGCGTCGATATCGGCGTCGAGGATCAGACGGTCGTACGAAACAACCTTGATGCCCGCCTTCTTCGCTTCGGCGACGACGTTGCCGAGCGTCTTCGAGTTGAACGGCACGATCACGATGACGTCGACGCCACGCGAGATGAGGTTTTCGATCTGCGAGATCTGACGTTCCTCGCTGGCGTCAGCCGACTGCACCGACACTTTCGCGCCCATCTTTTCCGCGGCGGCGACGAAGTAGTCGCGGTCGCGCGACCAGCGCTCGACACGCAGGTCATCGATACAGAATCCGATCTCGGGATGATCCTTGCTCGCGTGAGCGAGCGGTGCGGCTAGCGACAGGCTCGCGAGCACGGCCCCGCATACGAGCGAACTCAGAACCGACCGACGTTTGGCGAAATTCATGTCTCCATACTCCTCTTGATGCCGATGCTTGGGCACGCGCGTACGCGTCGCCGCTGCGGCGATGGTTTTCAGGTTGTTGCCGATGCAAGTGCGGAACACACGCGAAACGGCATGGCGTGCGGTATAACCGTAGGACTACCAATCGACTGCACCACTACGCTGGCAGTGCAGTTTTTTCTTCGCCGGCGCCGCTAGTCAGGCGCCGGTTGCGAAAACCGGTTCGAGCGCGCGATACAGCGCGCTAAATGTTGGACGGCGCGCCTCGCGATACCAGGCGTGGCGTGCGGCGTCAGGCTCGCGCATCGCGAGCACGGGCGGCTGCGGGCACACGTCGTCGAGCGCCGCGCCTGGTTCGAGCGCGAGATGCGCGAGACGCGCGGCGCCAAGCGCCGGACCGACCTCGCCGCCAGCGCGCAGCGCGAGCGCGCGGCCGCTGATATCGGCGAGCATTTGCGTCCACCAGGGGCTGCGTGAGCCGCCGCCAATGACCGTTATTGTTTCCGGCACGAGCCCCGCCGCGTGGAGCGCGTCCATCCCATCGAGCAGTGCGAAGCCTACGCCTTCCAGTGTCGCGTTGGCCAGATCGGCGCGCGTGGTCTGCGGGGTCATGCCATAGAACACGCCCTTCGCGTTGACGTTGTTGTGCGGCGTACGCTCGCCGCTCAGGTAAGGCAAAAACCACGGCCGGCGCGCGTCGCGCTCGGCGTTCGAGTTCGCTTCCGCGTCGGCGAGCAACGCGGCTACGCTTTCGTAACCCGTAAGCTGCGCGGTGAAGTCGAGGCAACTGGCCGCGTTCAGCATCACGGACATCAGATGCCACGTGTGCGGTAACGCATGGCAGAAGCTGTGCACGGCGGAATCGGGATTCGCGAGAAAGCCGTCCGAGACCGCGAAATAGACGCCCGAAGTGCCGAGCGACAGCATCGCGTCGCCGGGTCGCACGATGCCCACGCCCACGGCCCCCGCCGCGTTGTCGCCACCGCCCGCCACGACCGGAATCTCGCGCAGTCCGAATTGCCGCGCGAGTTCGGGACGCAGCGTACCCGTGACCTGGTTGCCTTCGAACACGTCCGGCATTTGCGCACGCTTGAGGCCGCACGCCGTAAGCAAGGTCTCGCTATAGTCGCGCTTCGCAATGTCTAGCCACAGCGTGCCAGCGGCGTCGGACGGGTCGGTCGCGAACACGCCGGTGAGCAGCCAGCGCAAATAGTCCTTCGGCAACAGCACATGCGCAATGCGCGCGAAGATCTCCGGCTCGTGCTTGCGCACCCACAACAGCTTCGGCGCCGTGAAGCCCGGCATCGCGAGATTGCCAGCGATCGCATGCAACCGCGGCACATCGCGCGTAAGCTCGATACATTCGGTGTCCGAACGACCATCGTTCCACAAGATAGCGGGACGCAGCACCTCGCCTTGCGCGTCGAGCAGCGTCGCGCCGTGCATCTGGCCGGTCAGGCCGAGCGCTTCAATACGCGCCGGGTCGATGCCGCGCCCACGAGCCTCGTCGATGAGCGCGCGCAATGCACCCTGCGTGGCGAGCCACCAGTCTTGCGGCGCCTGCTCGGACCAGCGTGGCTGCGGCCGGCTCACGGTGAGCGGCGCGCTCGCGCTGCCGAGCACGTCGCCCGCGCGATCGAGCAGCACGGCCTTCACGCCCGACGTGCCGAGGTCGATACCGATGAACATGTCTCCGTCCTTCTTTTTGCGCCAGTTTGCCTGCTGTGGCACACGGCGCAATTGCGAATTTGACGGCGCGCGCTAATGTTTTTTCGCGCGCCGTGGCACGGCTAGCGCTGGCCGTAGATGGCCTGGTTCACGACATTCTCGAGGCGCTCCTGCTGGCCGCTCGCATGTTGCGGATTCATGCCGTGCGCGAGTGCGTCGGTGGCGAGCGAAGAAAGCGAGTAGCCGCCCGCGAGAATCTTGCGGCCGAACTCACTGTCCCAGCCCGCATAGCGCAGGCTGCGGAACTGCTCGAGCCGGTCGTTCTCCACGAGCGCGGCACCGCGCTCGAGCGCAAGTGCGAGCACGTCGATCGCGCCCACGTGGCCGTAGAACAGGTCCTCCGGATCGGCGCTTGCGCGGCGCACCTTCGCGTCGAAGTTCATGCCGCCCGTCGTAAAGCCGCCGTGGCGCAGGATCTCGTAGAACGCGAGCGTGAGTTCTTCGACGCTGTTCGGGAACTGGTCGGTGTCCCAGCCGTTTTGCGGATCGCCGCGATTCGCGTCGACGCTGCCGAACACGCCCAGCGCGAACGCCGTCGCGATTTCGTGATGGAACGAGTGGCCCGCGAGCGTCGCGTGATTCGCCTCGATATTCACGCGGATTTCGTTCTGCAAACCGTATTGCGTGAGGAAGCCGTGCACCGTGGCGACGTCGTAGTCGTACTGATGCTTGGTCGGCTCCTGAGGCTTCGGCTCGATCAGCAGCGTGCCGGTGAAACCGGTGCGGTGCTTGTGCTCGACCACCATCGAAAGGAAACGCGCGAACTGTTCGCGCTCACGCTTGAGGTCGGTATTGAGCAGCGTGTCGTAGCCTTCGCGCCCGCCCCACAGCACGTAGTTCTCGCCCCCCAGTTTGCGCGTGGCGTCGAGCGCGTGACAAACCTGCGTGGCCGCATACGCGAAGACTTCGGGGTTGGGGTTCGTGGCGGCGCCGCCCGCGTAGCGCGGATTCGAAAACAGGTTCGCGGTGCCCCACAGCAGCTTCACGCCGCTCGCTTGCTGGCGCTCGCCGAGGTAGTCGACCATGCGCTTGAAGTTTTCCGTGTAGTCCTTCAGGTCCTTGCCTTCCGGAGCGACATCGGTGTCGTGGAACGTGTAATAAGGGGTGCCGAGCTTCGAGAAGAATTCGAACGCGGCATCGGCCTTCTGGCGCGCGCGCTCCATGGCGTCGCCGGGCTGCTGCCACGGCCGGTGAAACGCCCCCTGCCCGAAAATGTCGTTGCCGGGCCAGACGAATGAGTGCCAGTAGCACACGGCGATGCGCAGATGCTCTTCGAGCGTCTTGCCGAGCACCTTCCTGGTACGGTCGTAGTGATGGTACGCAAGCGGGTTGTCCGACTGCGGACCTTCGTATCGAATAGCGGGGATATGTTCGAAATACGACATGAATGTCTCCAATGTTGTTGCAGCGCAGCGGCGCAGCGTGCATCCCTCTGTGTGACGCCATACTGCCCGCGACGCGCAAAGCGCGGCAATTGCGAAATTGCGTGAGACCTTTAATGTTTCCTGCCGACCGGCGCGGCCGGTGCGCCCGCGAACCCGAATGTGGGCCTAAAATAACCGGGCGTTTAAAACGACGCGCCACAGGCGCGAAAGACATCGTAGCGCGGCGCTCATTTGCGCGCACCGCGCCCGAACAGGAGACATCGCGGCTTTCCGCAGGCGTTGCGCGCCGGGCGAACAGCCGCCGACACGACATGACCCGTGCCCCCGCTTCCCAGACGCCCCACCGCATCGCACTGCTCTTCAACGCGAACAAGGTGTACGACCGCGAAATCATTGCGGGGATTGGCCACTATCTGCGCTCCACACGCGTAGCCTGGGACCTTTTTCTCGAAGAGGACTTCCGCTGCCGGCTCGCGGGCATCGAGCGCTTCGATGGGGACGGCATCATCGCCGACTTCGACGACCCCGCCGTGGCCGACGCCCTGAGCGGCTGCCCGCTGCCGGTGGTCGCCGTGGGCTCGTCGTTCGAAGATGCCGGCCAATACCCTGCCGACGTGCCCTATATCGCGACCGACAACCGCAAACTGGTTTCGCTTGCGTGGACGCATCTGATCGGCGCAGGCCTGCCGAATCTCGCGATGTACAGCCTGCCCGTCGCGCAGGAAAACCGCTGGGCACAGGAGCGCGAACTCGCATTCCAGGCGATCGCTCGCGAAGAAGGCGTGCAGGCGCCGATCTACCGGGGTCAGGCCACCAGCGCCAGCGCCTGGAACCAGCATATCGAACAGTTGAGCGCGTGGCTGCACAGCCTGCCCAAGCCCGTGGGCGTGATCGCCGTGACCGATGCCCGGGCAAGGCATTTGCTTCAGGCATGTCTGATTGACGGCATTGCGGTGCCCGAGCAGGTGGCGATCATTGGCATCGACAACGATCCGCTCACCCGCACGCTCACGCGTATTCCGCTCTCGTCGGTCATTCAGGGCACTGAGGAAATGGGCAAGACGGCCGCCCACTTGCTGCACCAGATGCTGCGCGGCGCACGTTTTCCGGGACAACGCATTCTGGTTCCGCCCGTCGGCATCAATGTGCTCGAATCGACCCGGCATGAACCGTTGTCGAGCCCGCATGTCATGCGCGCACGCCACTTCATCCGCCAATACGCGTGCCAGGGCATCAAGACCGAGCAGGTGGCCGACTACGTGGGCGTGTCGCGCTCGTCGCTGGAAGAATATTTCCGGCGCGAACTCCAGTGCACGGTCCACCAGGAGATCCTGCGCCACAAGCTGGACGCCGCGAAGGCGATGCTCGCGAGCCGCGACGCTTCGAGCGCGGAGGTGGCAATCCGCTGCGGATTCACGTCGCTGCAGTACATGTATGCCGTATTTCGCCGTGAGCTGGGATGCACGCCGCGCGAATATCAGGACAGTGTCGCGAACGCTTCCGGCGGCCGCTTGTCCACTTGAGATAAAGCGGCTTCGGCCACCCCGGACAATCACGCTTTCTTCATACGTTCTCTTCGCCTCATGAACACTCTTGCTGCCTATATGACTTCCGAACCGTGGGGCGCCCTGCCCGGCGGCGACGCCGTGCGGCTCTACACGCTGCGCAACGCGCAGGGCATGAAGGTGACAGTCAGCGACCTTGGCGCGACGCTCGTCTCATGGCTCGCCCCCGATCGCGCCGGCCGCCTCGCGGACATCATGCTCGGCCACGACACGCCCGCGGAATATCTCGCGGCCTCCACGTACATGGGCGGCCTGGTCGGGCGCTGGGCCAACCGCATCGCGGGTGCGCACTTCACGCTGGACGGGATCGACTATCCGCTCGATCGCAACGAGAACGGCAATCTGCTGCATGGCGGCGCGAACGGCTTTCATCGGCAGATGTGGCAGGTGGAAGAGGATCGGGGCTCGCTGGTGCTGCGGCTCGATTCGCCCGAAGGGGATGGCGGTTTTCCGGGCAACGTGAGCGTGCAGGTGCGCTATACGCTCGACGATGACGGCACGCTCACGCTCGAATACGAGGGCGTGAGCGATGCGCCCACGCCGCTCAATCTCACGAGTCACGGCTACTTCAACCTCTCCGGCGAAACGAGCCCGGACATTCGCGGCCACATGCTGACGATCGACGCCGACGCCTTCCTCGAAGTCGATCCTCAGTTGATTCCCGTGCGCATTACCGATGTCTCGGGCAGCGCCTTCGACTTTCGCCACGGCGCGCCGCTCGGCGCGCGGCTCGACTGGCCGCATGCCCAGCTAGAACGCGCGCACGGTTTCGACCACTGTTACGTGCTGCGTGCGCCCGAGAGCACAGCGGGCACGCTGCACGCCGCGCCGGGCCGCTGGCCCGTGCGGCCGGTCGCACGCGTGTACGAACCGGGCAGCGGGCGCGAGCTCGCCGTCGCGACCGACCAGCGCGGCCTGCAGCTTTATACGGGGAATTATCTGGAAGGACAGCCGGGACGCCGTGGCACGACGTGCGCGCGCTATGCGGGGCTGTGCCTCGAAGCGGGCGGCTTCCCGAACCAGATCAACATGGAAGCGCCCGCGTGCGACGAAGTGGTGCTGCAGCCCGGCAAGACCTATCAACAGATCACGCAATACCGCGTTAGCGTGCTCGCCTGAAGCCAGCCGGGCGCAAAACTTCAGGAGACTTTGTCATACTGATAGACGCCGCGCCCGGTCTTGCGGCCAAGCTGGCCCGCCGCGACCATCTCGCGCAGCAGCGGGCACGCACGATACTTCGAGTCGCCGAAGTCCTTCAGGAACACGTCCATCACCGAAAGACAGACGTCGAGGCCGATCAGGTCCGCCAGCGCGAGCGGGCCGATCGGATGATTGGCGCCAAGCTTCATACCCGCGTCGATTTCCTCGGCGCTCGCAATGCCTTCCGCAAGCACGAAGAACGCTTCGTTGATCATCGGCACCAGAACGCGGTTCACCACGAAGCCCGGCGCGTTCTTCACGCCGATCGGCGTCTTCTCGAGGCGCAGCGCCATTTCACGCACCGACTCGGCAACCTCCGCGCGCGTCTGCAGCCCGCGGATCACCTCGACGAGCGGCATCATCGGGACGGGGTTGAAGAAGTGCATGCCGATGAAGCGCGACGGGTCGGCGAGCGTGGTCGCGAGCGCGGTGATCGAGATCGACGAGGTGTTCGACGCGATGATCGCGTCGGGGCGGGCCGCGGCCTCGATCTGCTTGAGAATGCGCGTCTTCAGCTCGGCGTTCTCGGTCGCCGCCTCGATCACGAGATCGACGCTCGCGAGACGCTGGTAGTCGGTGGTCGTTTCGATGCGCGCGAGCGCGGCATCGCGCGCGCCAGCTTCGAGCTTGCCCTTCGAGACGAGCCGCTCGAGGCTGTGCGTGAGCGTGGCGACGCCCTTGGCGAGCGCCGCATCAGTGACGTCGATCATCACCGCCTTGAGCCCCGCCACCGCCACCGCCTGGGCGATGCCGTTGCCCATCGTGCCTGCGCCCACGATCCCTACCGATTCGATTGCCATGCCTCGTCCTCACTCCTTGTCTGCGACGCCGGCGTGTCGCTATGGAAAATGCCGGTCATGCGGCGCAACGCGTGGTGCACCGCACCAATACCGACAGTGTAACGGGTTGTGCAAATCCACCGGAACTCGCGTGACGGGGGCGGCCAGCAGAGTGCCGTTCAGACGCCACCTAGCCTGCCGTATTCGATTGTCGAGCGCGTATAGAAGAGTTCGACGCCGCCCGCTTCCAGCGTGACGAGGAGCGCGTCGATGGAGGGCTCGTCGGCAACGATCAGCACCACGGCGGGCTCGTCGGCCAGATCGAAGAAGTGTGCGGCGTGCAACTTTCCGTGGATGTCGAGGCCCTCGTAGCCTTCCAGCACGGTAATGCCGAAGACGCCCTGCGCACGCGCGGCGTCGATGATCCACGAGACCGCCGACTTGTGGCCCTTCTTGTGCTTGCGGCTCGTGTAGAGCGTGAGTTGACTGCCTGCGGGCATGGGAACCTCCATGCACTCGGAAGTACGTCGCGGAGTTACGTCGAATGAACGCCGCGCGACGGGCGGCATATAAAAAAGTCTAGCACGCGTCCTTTTACGCGCCCGTACGCTGGCACGCCCGCTGCGGCCCTAGAAGTTGAACTGGAAATAGATCTGGCTGAAGTTCGTACCCGGATTCGGTTCCTTGATATCCGCGTTCGACAGGTGCTGGAAACGGAACCCGGCCTGATAACTCCCGTGCTCGCCGAACTGCGCGCCAACGCCGACCATGTCCACGAACTGGAACGACGTCGACGTCGTGCGGTCGGGCGTTTGGCGTACATGCGAGAGAAAATGCAAGCCCACGCCCGCCTCGATGAAGGGCTTGAACCAGCCTGTATCCTTGATGAAGCGAAGAACAGGCGTCACGCCGTATTCCCAGATATGGGAGTACACGGCATCCGGCGCGTTCAGCTTCCAATAAGCGACGTGCGCCTCGCCCACCAACGTGAAGTGATACCCGCCGATGTGCCACCACTGCAGGCCCGGATCCCACACGAAACCGAGGTCGAGCTTTTTCACGTCGTGGTCCGCAACACCCGCTCCGAGTTGAACGCCGAACGTGTTGTCCGCTTGCGCGCTGGCCGCGCCGAACGCGCAAAACACGATGAGCGCCCCACGCCCCGCACGAGCCGGCCAGACGAATCTTCTTACTTTCATATATTTCCCCGACTCGATCGATTCAGCATGACGTCATGCATCGGGCACAACCACAATTTGCGCGGGCTCGGCGTACGCGCAATTGCCATACAAAATGCACTGCGCGCTTGTCATTTAGGCAGAACAAATGCCATCAGACTTCAATATTCTCTAATGACCCACGCGTATATGAAAGCGCAGCTTAGCGTCGAAAAACCGAACGCGCTCGCTCGCCAGCAAGCCTCGCCCCATAGGGCTCTCCGCGCTGATCAACACTGACTGACGGCTTTCAATTTTCGATTATTGAAGCCCGCGAATGGTGCAGACCGGTTATTTGCTGAAAAACTTACGAAATACGCGCTCACCCTGATCGCGAATTCGTCTCAATTACTGCTTTGCGATTTACAGAGCGTTCGAATTCGCGAATAGCGATTTACCGATTCGCCTCGTGTCTGGATATTCCGATGAACGAAACCCATGCGGCGCCTGGGCTCGGGTATTCACAAACACCGCCGAATGCCCGGCGTAGCTGTACCCAAATTGAGGACAAACAGCGCGCGAACCCCTCGCATAATCCGCGTGAATTGTGATCCGCGGCAAACAACAACGCCATAACCGTTGCCACGCTCACGTCCCGGTGCTTAGGAGGAGACACATGAGCCCAATCCCGCAAGGGCATGCTTCGCGCGTGCCGCAAACGTCCGCGCAAACGCAGTCAAACTGCGCAGCCGCCGCCGAACAGGTCACGCGCAAGGTCTCGCGACATTTGCTCGGCTTCCTGTTCCTGCTGTTCGTCGTCTCGTTCCTCGACCGCATCAACATCGGCTTCGCGGGCCTGACGATGATGAAGGACCTCGGTCTGTCGAGCACGCAGTTCGGCTTCGCCACCACGCTCTTCTACGTCGCCTATATCGCCTGCGGCATTCCGGGCAATCTCATGCTCGCGCGCATCGGCGCGCGCCGCTGGATCAGCTTCATCATGATTGCGTGGGGCCTCGCCTCCACCGCGACGATGTTCGCCACCAACGCCACCACCCTCTACTGGCTGCGCATGCTGGTTGGCGTGACCGAGGCCGGCTTCCTGCCCGGCATGCTGCTCTATCTCACCTGCTGGTTCCCAGGCGCGTGGCGTGCACGGGCGAATGCCCTCTTCATGATCGCCATGCCCGTGACGGCCGCGCTCGGGTCCGCGGTCTCGGGCTTTATCCTCAAGCTCGACGGCCTTGCAGGACTGGCCGGCTGGCAGTGGCTCTTCGTGCTCGAAGGCATGCCGGCAGCGCTGCTCGGCTGCGTGGCGTTCTTCTATCTGGACGACACGCCGCGCGCCGCCCGTTGGCTCAGCGCGGAAGAGAAACGCACGCTCGAAGCCGCGCTTGCCGAGCCGGCCAACGGCCTCGCTTCGACCACGGCGCACGCGGCGAGCGAGCGCAGCCTCTGGCAGCAACTGCGCTCGCCGGTGGTCCTGCGCTTCGCGGCGGCATACTTCTGCCTCGTCAACACACTCGCCATGGTCGCAGTGTGGGCGCCGTTGATCGTGAAGGGTTTCAGCGCCGGGGCGAGCAACGTCACCGTGGGCCTCGTGGCGACGATTCCGCAGCTCGTCACCATCGTCGCGATGATTGCGTGGGGGCGCCGCTCCGACCGGCTGCAGGAGCGCAAATGGCATCTTGCCGCGCCGATGCTGCTCTCGGGGATTGGCTGCGTGTTGACGGCGCAAGGCGGCGCGCCACTCGTGCAGCTGCTTGGCGTGTGCCTCGCATCGGCGGGGTCGTACACGGCGATGTCGATCTTCTGGACCACGCCCGATCAAGCGTTCACGCCGCAAGCGCGCGCGGTGGGCATCGCCGCGATCAATGCGATCGGCAATATCAGCTCGGCGGCAAATCCGCTCGTCGTGGGCTGGCTCAAGGACGCGACGCACAGCTATGCGGCGGGGCTCATCTATTCCGCGGTGCTGCTCGTGCTGGGAGCGGTGATCGTCGCGACGTTGCCGATCAGCCGCGGCGGTCGTGAGAAGGAAGTCAAAGCCGTGCCGCGCGTGGCGGCTTGAGCGAGCTTGAGTGCGAAATCGCGCGACGCCAATCGCCGCGCGATTTCGTCGATGCTGCTCGCAAGACAGTGCGTTGCGGCTCACCCACATGGCGCTCGCAACACACCCGCCTCGCCCGCGCCGTACGGGCGCTGCCCTGCTAGCGTTCCGCGCTCGCTTCGCTGCGGCGCGCGGTGAATCCGGGCAAGCGCTTCACGAAGCCGGTCGCGAGCGCCGTGCCCACGAGAATCGCCGCGCACGCCTCGACCATGCCCATCGAAACGCGCTCGCCGAGAAAGAGCGCGCCCCACAGAATGCCGAAGATGGGGATCACGAATGTGACCGTGATCGCGCGCGCCGGCCCCACCGCTGCGATCAGCCGGAAGAACAACAGATAAGCGACACCCGTGCACGCTACGCCCAGGCCGAGCACCGCGCCCCACGCATGCAGCGAGATGGGCGCAGCAGGCCAGGTGACCAAGGCGATCGGCGCGAGCACGAGCGTCGCGCCCGTCATCGTCCCGGCAGCGACGGTGAGCGGATCGATGCCCGTGAGATGGCGCTTCGTGTAGCTCGCAGCGACACCGTACAGCGCCGATGCGACGAGTGCAGCAAGGGCGGCGAGTGCAGCGCTCGTGGAAGACGCGCCGCCGCCTGCGTGCGTCACGACCTGATCCCAGACGAGCGCGAGCACACCGGCGAAGCCGATGGCCAGCCCGACCACACGCATCCCGCTCAGACGATCCTTGAGCCAGACATACGCGACGACTGCACCCCACAGCGGCGTGGTCGCGTTGATCACGGATGTGACGCCCGCGGACAGCGTGAGCTCGGCCCACGCGAAGAGACAGAACGGCGCGGCGGAATTGAGGATGCCGACGACGAAGAGCGGCCATGCGCGTTCGCGCAGCGTGCCGAGCGCTTCGCGTGCGGGACGCCGCGAGAACAGCACGATCAGAAGGAACAACGCGCCGATGCCAACGCGCAGCGCCATCAGCGGCGCGACGCCGAAATCGGTCACGCCGACACGGATGAACAGAAACGACCCGCCCCATAGGGCGGCGAGAAAGACCAGTTGCGCGAGTTCGATCGGGTTCATGTGAGGTGACGCTGTCTGAGCATGGGGTTGCGCGCGGGCGCGCGATTATACGAACCACGGGCGCGGAGTACGCGTATCGTAAGGCGAGCGGCACGCGCCGTATAACGAAGGATTCTCACCGATATGTGAGAAAAATTGACAGCCGGATCTTGCGGTGTCATTGCTTTGCGCTCTGCGTCGCGCGTTTTGCAGCGCGCAAAAAGACAAAGCCCGCGTAATCTTTCGATTACGCGGGCTCTATTCTGGTCGGGGCGAGAGGATTTGAACCTCCGACCACCTGCACCCCATGCAGGTACGCTACCAGGCTGCGCTACGCCCCGAGAGCTAGAAAGTATAACAGAGAGTTTCTCTAATTAGAACCGCTTCGCACGTAATTCGTGAACGACCCGGTCGCATGCGTTCAGAGAGGTGGTTCAGCGCCCGAGCGCATCGAGCACGTGCAGCAATTCCTTGCGCAACTGATCGACGTCCACGAGCGCCGTCGTGCCTTCAGAACCCGGCACTCCCACGGCTTCCGGCTGCCCGGCTTCCTCGGCCGCTGCCCCATGCGCATCGAGCCGGTTGCGTGCGCCGTTGATCGTGAAGCCCTGCTCGTAAAGCAGCTCGCGAATGCGACGGATCAGCAATACCTCGTGATGCTGGTAGTAACGGCGATTGCCGCGCCGCTTCACCGGTTTCAGCTGCGTGAACTCCTGCTCCCAATACCGCAGTACGTGAGGTTTCACGCCGCACAGCTCGCTCACCTCGCCAATGGTGAAGTAGCGCTTGGCGGGTATGGGAGGCAAGACGACCTTTTCGTTTGTCGATGTCATCGCCGGGTTGCCGTCGTGGTGGTTGCGCAATGAGGCGTCGCCGCCTGGGTCCTTGAAGTCCGCTATTTCTACTTATTCGTTCACGCCCGCCATATTGCCACCGCCGCGGGCAGACAAACTCAACGCATCAACGCGGAAAGCTCGCCTCGGCACCGCTTTCCACGAGCGCCTTGAGCTTCTGGCTCGCATGGAACGTCACCACGCGACGCGCCGCGATGGGTATCGCCTCGCCCGTCTTCGGATTGCGGCCTGGGCGTTGCGGCTTGTCGCGCAACTGGAAATTGCCGAAGCCGGACAGCTTCACGCTGTCGCCGCTTTCCAGCGCGTCACGAATCACTTCGAAGAAGGCTTCGACCATGTCTTTCGCTTCGCGCTTGTTGAGACCCACGTTGTCGAACAGCAGCTCAGCGAGTTCGGCTTTGGTCAGCGTGGGCGTGTCGTTCGTGGCGCTTGCCGACGAGGCAGGAATGTCGCGAATCATGGCGCTACGCTGTGCCGCAAGAAGGGCTTCGAAATCACTCGAGTTCATTTCGTTCATCTATCTATGAAATGGCGCGCTTCCGGTTGCGGGGTTGACTTGCAAACTCGCAAACCAGAAGCCGATGTCGGTACGTGATGAGCCGAGGAGCTTATCCGCGCAACCGGGCGCCATACACTCGAGCCAGGCGATCCACCAGGGACTTGATGGCCGCATCGACCGTTTCGTCCTGAAGGGTTCCGCCAGTATCTTGCAGGGTCACCCGGAAGGCAAGGCTTTTCTCGTCCACGCCAAGTCCGGAAGTATTTGATTTTGCACGAAATTCATCGAAAAGCGCAACCCTCTGCACAATCCGGCAAGGCTCGTCTTGCATGCCCTTCTGGAACTCGTCGAGCAGCGCTTGCACCTCGATCTTTTGATCGACAACCAGAGCGATGTCGCGACGGACCGGCGGGAATTTCGACACTTCGGTAGGCGTGGGCAGTTCGCGCGCCATCAGTGCGTCGGCCTCGACCTCGAAGAGCATCGGTGCGTGCGGCAGGTCGTACTTCTGCATCCAGCGCGGATGCAACTCGCCAATCCAGCCCACGGACTTGCCATCGACTTCGATGCGCGCGCTACGTCCCGGATGCAGCGCGGGGTGTTCGGCCTTCACGAAACGCGGCGCCTTGGCCGCGCCAAGCGATGTGAATAGCGCTTCGAGATCGCCCTTCACGTCGAAGAAGTCGACGCCGCGCGTTTGCGCGCCCCACTGCTCTTCGAGCGCGGGACCGTAGGCGAGCGCACCGATCATCTTCGGTTGTGCGAAACCTTCCACCGCCATCTCGCCGGCCTTGATCGACGGATCGTTGAGGAACACACGGCCCGCTTCGAACACTCGCACGCGCTCGGCACGGCGGTTGAGGTTGTGGCGCAGCACGTTGATGAGGCTGCCGAACAGCGTCGTGCGCATAACCGAGAGCTGGCTCGCGATCGGGTTCAGCAGCTTCACGGGATTCGCGTTGCCCGCGAAGTCCTGCTCCCATTCGGCGTCGACGAAGCTGAAGTTGATCGTCTCAGCGTAATCGCGCGCGGCGAGCGCGTGACGAATGGCGTGGATCGAGCGGCGCGTTTCGTTGGTCGCACGCATTTCGCTGCGTGCCACCGGCGGCAGCGCGGGAATCTTTTCGAAGCCGTAGATGCGCGCGACTTCTTCGATCAAGTCTTCTTCGATCTCGATGTCGAAACGGTACGGCGGCGGCGTCACGCTGAAGCTCTCGTCGCCTGCATTGTCAACGCCACGCGTGAACGTGAGGCCGAGGCGCGTGAAGATTTGCGCGATCTCATCGGCGCTGATCTTCACGCCGATAATGCGGTTCGCGCGCGCCACACGCATCTTCACCGGCTCGCGCGCGGGCACGTTCACGGTTTGATCGTCGATCGGGCCGGCTGCGCCGCCGCAGATGTCGAGGATCAGTTGCGTGATGCGCTCGATGTGCTCGACGGTCGTCGACCAGTCCACGCCGCGCTCGAAACGATGACCGGCATCGGTCGAGAAGTTGTAGCGGCGCGAACGACCACGAATGCTGTCGGGCCACCAGAATGCGGCTTCGAGATAGATGTTCGTGGTGTCGAGCGTGACGGCCGTGCTGTCGCCGCCCATGATGCCCGCGAGACTTTCGATCTCGCGGTCATCGGCGATCACACCGACGGTTTCATCGACTTCCACCGTGTTGCCGTTGAGCAGCTTGAGTTGTTCGCCCTTCTTGCCCCAGCGCACGTCCATCGAGCCGTGGATCTTGTCGAGATCGAACACGTGCGACGGGCGGCCGAGTTCGAGCATCACGTAGTTCGAGATGTCGACGAGCGCCGAGATGCTGCGCTGGCCCGAACGCTCGAGGCGCTCGACCATCCACATCGGCGTCTTCGCGTGCGCGTTCACGCCGCGGATCACGCGGCCCGAGAAACGGCCGCACAGGTCCGGCGCCGAGATCTTCACGGGCAGCTTTTCGTCGAGCTTCACTTCGACCTTCGGGTACACGGGCGCCTGCAACGGCGCGCCGGTGATCGCAGCTGTTTCGCGTGCGATGCCGTACACCGAAAGGCAATCGGCCTTGTTCGGCGTGAGCTTGATTTCGAAGATGGTGTCGTCGAGATTCAGCGCTTCGCGGATGTCCTGGCCGATCGGCGTATCTTCCGGCAGGATCATCAGGCCGCTGTGGTCTTCCGAGAGCTTTAGCTCGCGCGCCGAGCACAGCATGCCCTGGCTTTCCACGCCGCGCAGCTTCGAGAGCTTGATCGCGAAGGGCTTGCCGCCTTCTTCCGCGGGCGGCAGTTCGGCGCCCACGAGCGCCACCGGCACCTTGATGCCGGGCGCGACATTGGGCGCGCCGCACACGATCTGCAGCGTCGCGCCAGTGCCGGCATCGACCTGCGTGACGTTGAGCTTGTCCGCGTCCGGGTGCTTCACGACTTCGAGCACGCGGCCCACGACGATCTTCGTGGTGGGCGGCGCGGCCGGGCTCAGGCCTTCGACTTCGAGGCCGGCCATTGTGAGCGCGTGGGCCAGTTCATCGGTCGTGAGCTTCGGATCGACAAAGCTTCTCAGCCAGGATTCGGGGAATAGCATTTGGTTTTACGTTCCAGACAGATTGTGACCGTCGCGGGGCGGGTTCTCGCGCACCTTTTTCAGGTGCTGCGTCCGCCTCGCGTTGTGCTAACGGATGCGTCGCTTCGATCAGGCGAACTGACGCAAAAAGCGCAGATCGCCTTCGAAGAACAGACGCAGATCCTGCACGCCATAACGCAGCATCGTCAGGCGTTCGAGGCCGCTGCCGAACGCAAAGCCGATGTAGCGCTCCGGGTCGAGGCCCATGTTGCGGATCACGG
Source organism: Paraburkholderia flagellata (assembly GCF_021390645.1). Taxonomy (GTDB): domain Bacteria; phylum Pseudomonadota; class Gammaproteobacteria; order Burkholderiales; family Burkholderiaceae; genus Paraburkholderia; species Paraburkholderia flagellata. The sequence continues at coordinate 1,186,882 of NZ_JAJEJT010000001.1, read as the reverse complement.
TCGGGTGCACCTGGCCCGAGCCCGAGATCTCGAGCCACTTGCCGGCGTTCTTGCCGTGCTCGAACATCATGTCGATTTCGGCCGAGGGCTCCGTGAACGGGAAGTACGACGGCCGGAAGCGCACCTGAATGTCGTCACGTTCGAAGAACTTCTTGAGGAAGTCGGTGTAAACACCCTTCAGGTCTGCGAAGCTGATGTTCTCTTCGATCCACAGGCCTTCGACCTGGTTGAACATCGGCGAGTGCGTGGCGTCGCTGTCCACGCGATACGTGCGACCCGGCACGATCACCTTGATGGGCGGCGTGTGCGTGCGCGCGTAGCGCACCTGCATCGGACTCGTGTGCGTGCGCAACAAAAGCTGACGGCCATCGGCGTCCTTGCCGTCCACGTAGAACGTGTCCTGCATGGAGCGCGCCGGATGGTTTTCCGGGCTGTTGAGCGAGGTGAAGTTGTACCAGTCGGTTTCGATCTCGGGACCGTCGGCCACGTCGAAGCCGATCGAGCCGAAGATGCGCTCGACACGTTCCCACGTCTGCATCACGGGGTGCAGGCTGCCCGTGCCCGTGCCGCGGCCCGGCAGCGTGACGTCGATCGCCTCGGCGGCGAGCCGCTGGTTCAGGAGCGCGTCAGCGAGCGCCTGGCGGCGCGCGTTGAGCGCGGCTTCGACCTGCTGCTTGACAGCGTTGATGCGCGCGCCCTCGGTCTTGCGCGTTTCCGCGTCGAGCTTGCCGAGGCCCTTGAGCAGTTCGGTCAGCGCGCCGGACTTGCCGAGAAAGCGGGCCTTTTCGTTTTCAAGCGTGTTGACGTCGGGGGCGGAGGCGAACGCGCTTTGCGCGTCGGCGACAATCTGGTCCAGATCCATTGATCCCATCTTTTCAGCGTCAGAGTTTGAGACTTGGAGCATCTCCGCGCTCACGGCACGCCATGATGAAACGAGGCGATCACCGCGCGAAGACACTGCATGAAGCGGCGCAAGAAGCGTAATTACCAACAAAAACGGGGCTCGGTGAGGAGCCCCGTTTTTGTTGCAGCATCACCGAGACAACCGGAATGTCTGCTGCAACGAACCTGCGCAATACCTATGCTTGATACCAGCGCTTAGGCAGCGACGGCGGCCTTCACCTGCTTGACGATCGCAGCAAATGCAGCCTTGTCGAACACAGCCATGTCAGCCAGAACCTTACGGTCGAGTTCGATCGAAGCCTTCTTCAGGCCGTTGATGAACACGCTGTAGGTCATGTCGTGCTGACGCACCGCCGCGTTGATACGCGTGATCCACAGTGCGCGGAACACACGCTTCTTGTTGCGGCGATCGCGGTAGGCGTACTGGCCTGCGCGCATAACCGCCTGCTTGGCGATGCGATAGACGTTATTGCGACGGCCGCGGTAACCCTTGGCCAGGTTGATGATCTTCTTGTGGCGGGCCCGTGCGGTAACCCCACGTTTGACTCGAGGCATGTTTCGCTCCTATGAGTTATCGGTTGAGGGTTACGCGAACGGCAGCATTGCGCGCACGGAGTTCAGATCGGAATCATGAACGGCCGTTGCACCACGCAGATGACGCTTGTTCTTGGTGGTCTTCTTCGTCAGGATGTGACGCTTGAAGGCTTGACCGCGCTTGACGGTACCGCCCGGACGAACCACGAAGCGCTTTGCAGCGCTCTTCTTGGTCTTCATCTTCGGCATGACAGACAACTCCATTATTTGATGGACATGGGTGTGCGGTTGGCGCGGTGTTCACACACCTTGCCGGGACTCCGCCCTTCGAAACCCACTCCACTTGTTTTGGCGACTGGCTGGCTTTTGAAAAAACAAGCTTGCCGCCGCTTTCAGGAAAAACGCCCGTTTGCCGCACGTTATGTGCAGCGCGCGGGCGCCGTTCCGGAACCTGCTTCCCGCCTTTGGCGCGCCAAGGCGCCTAAGGCGTCACTGAAAACTGCTTTTGGCCACCGCGCAGCGAACGACCGCGCGACGTGCCAATTACTTCTTCTTCTTTGGCGAGAGCACCATGATCATCTGGCGCCCTTCCATCTTCGGCATTTGCTCGACCTGACCGACTTCTTCGAGGTCGGTGCGCAGGCGCTCGAGCATGCGCATGCCGATTTCCTGGTGGGCCATTTCGCGGCCACGGAAACGCAACGTGATCTTCGTCTTGTCGCCATCATCGAGGAAGCGGATGAGATTGCGCAGCTTGACGTTGTAATCGCCGTCGTCGGTACCCGGCCGGAACTTGACTTCCTTGACCTGGATGACCTTCTGCTTGAGCTTGGCCTCGTGCTGCTTCTTCGATTCCTGATACTTGAACTTGCCGTAATCCATCAAGCGGCACACGGGAGGCACCGCCTGAGGGGCAATTTCAACCAGATCGACGTCCTGCTGTTCCGACATGCGGAACGCATCGGCCAGCTTTACGATGCCGAGCGGCTCGTTCTCGATTCCGACGAGACGCACCTCGGGTGCAGTGATTTCACCGTTGATGCGATGCGACTTATCCGTAGCGATGTTACGTTTCCTCTAAAAATTAAAAAAACGAGCCGCGCTGCCGCAGTGGCTTACTTGAACGTCTTGATGTCTTCCGCAAGACGCGCAGTAAAGGCATCGACCGGCATAACGCCCAGATCGACGCCGCCACGGGCACGCACGGCTACCGTTTGTGCATCACGCTCCTTGTCGCCTACGACAAGCAGGTACGGGACCTTCTCAAGCGTGCGCTCGCGTATTTTATAGCTAATTTTCTCGTTGCGCAAATCGGCTATCACTCTAAGCCCTTGTTTTTGCAACGATTGGACCAGATTCGCGGCATATTCGGCCTGACTTTCCGCGATATTCATCACAACAGCCTGCACCGGAGCGAGCCACGGCGGCATCGCGCCGGCATGGTGCTCGATCAGAATCCCGAGGAAACGCTCCATCGAACCGAGAATGGCTCGGTGCAGCATGATCGGGCGGCGGCGGCTGTTGTCTTCCGCCACGTACTCCGCGCCAAGGCGCTCCGGCAGGACCATGTCCAGCTGCAGCGTGCCGCACTGCCACGAGCGGCCAAGCGCGTCCTTGATGTGGTACTCGACCTTCGGACCGTAGAACGCGCCCTCGCCCGGCAGCTCTTCCCACTGCAGGCCGCAGGCCGTGAGCGCCTCGCGCAGACCCTGCTCGGCGCGATCCCACGTTTCATCCGTCCCCGCGCGCGAATCGGGGCGCAGCGAGAGCTTGATGTCGATGTGATCGAACCCGAAATCCTTGTAGATGCTCATCGCCAGCGTGTTGAAGGCGATCGACTCGCTGATAATCTGGTCTTCCGTACAGAAGATGTGCGCATCGTCCTGGACGAAGCCACGCACGCGCATGAGCCCGTGCAGCGCGCCCGACGCCTCGTTGCGGTGGCACGAACCGAACTCCGCGTAACGCAGCGGCAGATCGCGATACGAGCGCAGGCCGTGGTTGAACACCTGGACGTGGCCCGGGCAGTTCATCGGCTTGATCGCGTAGTCGCGCTTTTCCGACTCCGTCGTGAACATGTTTTCACGATAGTTCTGCCAGTGACCGGACGCTTCCCAGAGCGAGCGGTCCATGATCATCGGCGTCTTGATTTCGTCGTAGCCGGCCACGCGCAAACGGCCGCGCATGTACTGCTCGACCTGCTGCCAGAGCGTCCAGCCCTTCGGGTGCCAGAACACCATGCCCGGGGACTCGTCCTGCATGTGGAACAGGTCGAGTTGCTTGCCGAGCTTGCGGTGATCGCGTTTTTCGGCCTCTTCGAGCATGTGGAGGTACTGGTCCTGGTCTTCCTTCTTCGTCCAGGCCGTGCCATAGATGCGCTGCAACTGCTCGTTCTTCGAGTCGCCGCGCCAGTAGGCGCCCGCGACCTTCATGAGCTTGAAGACCTTGAGCTTGCCCGTGGACGGCACGTGCGGGCCGCGGCACAGGTCCGTGAAACCGCCGTGCGAGTACAGCTTGATCTCTTCCGCGCCCGGAATCGACTCGATGATCTCGGCCTTGTACTTCTCGCCAATGCTCTTGAAGTAGTCCACGGCCTCGCCGCGCGTGACGACGCGGCGCGACACCGGCTCGTCCTTCTTCGAGAGTTCCTGCATGCGCTTTTCGATCTTTTCGAGATCCTCGGGCGTGAAGGGACGGCTGTAGGCGAAGTCGTAGTAGAAACCGTTGTCGATGACCGGCCCGATCGTGACCTGGGCTTCCGGATACAGCTCCTTCACCGCGTAGGCCAGCAAGTGCGCCGTGGAGTGACGGATGATGTCGAGGCCGTCGGCATCCTTGTCCGTGACGATGGCGAGCGATGCGTCGCGATCGATCAGCGTCGACGTATCGACCAGTTCGCCGTCGAGCTTGCCGCCGAGCGCCGCCTTGGCGAGGCCGGGGCCAATCGAAGCCGCCACTTCGGCGACCGTGACGGGATGATCGTACTGTCGAACCGAACCGTCGGGCAGACGTATCGCAACCATGTTTTTCTCCAGAAGTGCCGCGAAGGCACATCGTATTGTTCGTGGGAACAGACCGCGGAAAACTTCGCAGCGAAAAAAAATGCGGCCCCGCTTTCGAGGGGCCGCATTCACTTTTCAAACCAGACTGCAGAGGCGAAAGAGGTCCTCGACTAGCGTCGCTCCGAAGTAGTTTCGGTAAACGTTCGCGGTGTCATAACCGTAGTCGCCTTGAGCGCGGAGCGCCTTTTACTGCATTTGAAGCCTCGGCGAAACAACCGCCGCGACCTCGATTTCGTTGGTAGGCTCGATTGGACTCGAACCAACGACCCCCACCATGTCAAGGTGGTGCTCTAACCAGCTGAGCTACGAGCCTGAAGAAGAAAGATTATATGAAGTACCCGCAGACTTGGCAAGCATTTTTTGCAGCGCGGCAATACTGCGGCCGCCTCAGCCCTTGCGCGACGCCCGTTGGACCCCGCCCACCTCGCCCAGCAGCACGCAGGCGCGCTGGATCTGCGCGGAATTCGACACTTCCACCGTGAACTGCATGTACGCCGCATTGCGGCGCGACTGCGTCTTCACGCCGATCACGTTCATCTTCTCGCGCGCAAACACTTCGGAAATGTCACGCAGCAAACCCTGGCGGTCGGTGGCCTCGATCGAAATATCGACCGGGTAGACCGACTGGCCGCGCCCGCCCATCACGTCGGCGGACCAGGTGGTGTGCAGCACGCGCTCAGGCGCACGGTTGGCCATGCGCCGGAACGTCGGGCAATCGCTGCGATGGATCGACATGCCCTTGCCGCGCGTGACGAAACCGCTGATCGCGTCGGGCGGCGCGGGGCGGCAACAGCGCGCGAGCTGGGTAAGAAGCGCATCCACGCCGACAACCAGCACGCCCGACGACCCGCCATGCGCGACGTTCGCGCCGCTCGCGCGCTTGGTGAGCTGCTCGGGCGTCTCCTCTTCGGGCTCGGCTGCGGGCGCATCGTGCAACGCGTGCTCGACGTTGCGCAGGCTGAACTCTTCCTTGCCGACGACGCTGAAGAGGTCGTCGGGCGACTTGAAGCCGAGCTTGGCCGCGAGCTGATCGAGATTGACGGACGTGCGGCCCTCGCGCTGCAGCGTCTTTTCCACCATCGCGCGGCCGTTGGCGATATTCTCCTGCGCCTCGATCGCGTTGAACCACGCACGCACCTTCTGGCGCGCACGCGGGCTATGCAGATAGCCAAGCTGCGGATTGAGCCAGTCGCGCGACGGCCCGCCCTCCTTCACCGAGACGATTTCGACTGTCTGGCCGTTGCGAAGCTGGGTGTTGAGCGGCACCATCGCGCCGTCCACGCGCGCGCCACGGCAGCGATGGCCCAGTTCGCTGTGCAGGTGATACGCGAAGTCAAGAGGCGTTGCGCCTTGCGGCAGCGCGATCACGCGCGCCTGCGGCGTGAGGACATAGATGTGGTCGTCGTCGAGCGTGGCCTGGCGCAGCTGCTCCCAGGGCTGGCGCCCGTCCGAAACATCGTCCTTCCACGCAAGCAGTTGGCGCAGCCACGCGATCTTCTCGTCGTAGCTGCTGCTCGCGCTGAACTGGCCGCCGTAGCCCTTCGCACCGGCCTCCTTGTAGCGCCAGTGCGCGGCCACGCCGTATTCGGCGAACTGATGCATCTCCTGCGTGCGGATCTGCACCTCGAACGCGCGGCCGTCGTCGCCGATCACGACCGTGTGCAGCGAGCGGTAACCGTTGGGCTTAGGCCGCGAGATGTAGTCGTCGAATTCCTTCGGAACTGGCTGCCAGAGGTTGTGCACGATGCCGAGCACCGTGTAGCAATCCTTGATGTCGGGGACGATCACGCGAAACGCCCGCACATCGTAAAGCTCGGCGAAGTCGATCTCCTTGCCGCGCATCTTCTTCCAGATGCTGTAGATGTGCTTGGGCCGCCCGCTCACCTCGGCCGGGATATGCGCCGCGGCAAGCTCGCTCTGCAGCCGCGCAATCGCCTCGGCCACGTAGCTCTCGCGTTCCACGCGCTTTTCGTCGAGCAGCTTCGCGATGCGCTTGTAGGTATCGGGCTCCTGAAAGCGGAACGCGAGATCTTCGAGTTCCCACTTGAGTTGCCAGATGCCAAGGCGGTTGGCGAGCGGCGCGTAGATTTCCAGCGTCTCGTGCGCGATTTCAGGCGCGGGCGTGATCTTCGCCGCGGCATAAAAGCGCAGCGACTGCAGGCGCGACGCAAGCCGGATCAGCACGACGCGGATGTCCTGCGCGAACGCGAGCAGCATCTTGCGCAGCGACTCGACCTGCGCGCGCCGCGCCGCCTGGGCGTCGCGCCCTTCGCGGCCCGCTTCGGGCATGGCCTGCTGAGCGCGCAGGCTCACGGTGCCAAGGCGCAACAGCTTGCGCACGTCGAACACGAGCTTTACGACTTCCGCGCCGAAGCGCGCCTCGAGCGTGGCTTCCGGATCGTCGAGATGCGGCGCGAGATTGAAGAGCGCCGCGGCGAGGACCGCAGGCGGATCGACGTTGAGCCGGCTCATGATGGACGCCGTGCCCTGCGCATGCTCGATGAGCGGCTCGCCCGTGGAAAGACGTGCGTCACCGGCGTGCTCGCGCACGAACGCAAGCGCGTCGTCGAGCGACGGCAGCGCGCCGGTATCGGCGGAAACCGCGGGAGCGGGAGGAACGGTGTCGCTACTCATGAGGCGATGCCCGCCGGCATGCCGGACGGGCGACAACGAAAAGGATCAAACATACTCGACGAAACTACGTCGACTGAGACGCCGACTGCGCGACTCGCGCTCAATCGCGCTGCGCAGCCACTACGACGATCTCAACGAGGCATTCCGGATTCGCGAGCTTCGCTTCGACCGTCGCGCGCGGCGGCGTCGCGCCTTGCGCGACCCACTTGTCCCACTCGGCGTTCATGCCGGGGAAGTCCTTCATGTCAGCGATATAGATCTGCACCGAGAGGAGCAGCGACTTGTCGCTGCTCGCCTCGCCCAGCAGGCGGTCAATATGGCCGAGCACTTCGCGCATCTGGCCAGCGATGTCCTGCTGCGTGTCCTCGGCGATCTGGCCAGCCAGGTAGACGGTGCCATTGTGGATTGCGGTTTCCGAAAGACGCGGGCCAACGTGGTGACGAATGACTGCCATGAAAATTCCTGTTGAGAAGTGAAAAACGGTCGACTTCCGGGCCGGCGCAATCCAGCGCGCATGCGTGCGCGCCGGAATATGCCGACGAATCTCACATTATGACGCGCGAAGGGCCTCGCCGTCGAAGAAACGGCGCGCGATCGCGATCTGGTCGGGCGCGAGGAACGCAGGCGCATGTCCTACGCCCTCGACTTCGACGCTCGATACGTTGCGCCCGGTCTCGACCATCTTCGCGACCGTTTCGCGCGAAAGCAGGTCCGAAAGCGCGCCGCGCACGACAAGCAGGGGCCCTTCGAACGCAGCGAGCGAGCGCCACAGGAACTTCTCGCCCTCTTCGTTCTGCTCCGGCGTGGTCGACTTGAAGGGTTCCGCAATGCGCGGGTCGTACCGGTAGCGCCACTGGCCGTCCACTTCATGCAGCAACGGCGTATTGATCTCGCGCCAGTCCTCGGCGCTCAGCGGGCCGAACGAGGCCGCGAGAAGCGCTGCATTGTCGATGCCCTCCTGGAGCGTCGCGAAAGGCTCGGCGCGCCCGACATACTCGCCGATGCGCGCGAGCGACGCGGGTTCGATATGCGGCCCGATGTCGTTGAGCAGCATGCGGCCGATGGGCGCACCCGGCAGCCCTGCAAGCGCCATACCGATCAGGCCGCCCATCGAGGTGCCGAACCAGTCGACTTTCTCCGCTCCGGTGCGCGCGATCAGCGTGACCATGTCCGCAACGTACTGCGCGACGCCGTAGCCGCGCGGGTCGAGCAGCCACGACGAGAGGCCGCGCCCGGCCACGTCCGGGCACACGACACGGTATTGGTCGGCCATTGCAGCGGCGAAGCGGTCGAAGTCGCGCCCCGAGCGTGTGAGTCCGTGCACGCACACGAGCACGTGCGCATTGGCGGGGTCGCCCCACTCGGTGTACGCGATGCGGTGCAGGCCTGTGGGACTGAGACACTGGACATATTGCTGGCGCGGCACGGCGGTCGATTCGGTCATCGCTGGATCCTCACTCGAAGGCGCATCAAGACTTTCGGCCGATTGTAAACGGCTTTGCCGCACGGCATCGGCGGCAAAGCCGCACGCAAACCGTACCCAAATGCACCTCCATGCGGGCCTCCCGCCACGGTGGCCGGCGCCCCCGGGGGTTGCGCCCCTCTCCCATCCTGCCTATGCCGTTCGGCCGACGTTTCAACACGACGCCAACGCGCAACAATGCAAGCACCGCAAAAACGAAACGGGCGAGACCGAAGTCTCGCCCGCCGCAAATCATGCTTACGCTAAGACGTTCAGCCCACAGCGCTCACATCGAGTGGCGCGCCAGTCTTGGCCTTGATCTCGTCCACCGTCACGCCCGGTGCAAGCTCGGTCACCTTCAGGCCCGCTTCGCTCACTTCCATCACACCGAGGTCGGTGATGATGAGATCGACCACGCCCACGCCTGTCAGCGGCAACGTGCAGGCTTCGAGGATCTTGTGCTGGTCACCCTTCGCCACGTGCTCCATCAGCACGACCACGCGGCCAACGCCCGCCACGAGATCCATCGCGCCGCCCATGCCTTTGATCATCTTGCCGGGGATCATCCAGTTGGCGAGGTCGCCCTTCTCGCTCACCTGCATGGCGCCAAGGATCGCCAGGTTGATGTGGCCGCCGCGAATCATCGCGAACGAGTCCGCCGACGAGAAAATCGACGACCCCGCCAGCGTCGTCACGGTCTGCTTGCCGGCGTTGATCATGTCAGCGTCCACTTCTTCCTCGGTCGGGAAGGGGCCGATGCCGAGCAGCCCGTTTTCCGACTGCAGCCACACTTCCATGCCCGTGGGCACGTGGTTGGCCACGAGCGTAGGCAGGCCAATACCGAGGTTCACGTAGAAGCCGTCCTGCAGTTCCTTCGCCGCGCGAGCGGCCATTTCGTCACGATTCCATGCCATGGTCGGTCTCCTTCCTTAGTTGCCCGCCGCGGCGCGCACGGTGCGTTGTTCGATGCGCTTTTCTGGGTGCGCGTTGAGCACGATGCGCTGCACGAAGATACCCGGCGTATGGATGGCGTCCGGATCGAGTGCGCCGTTCTCGACGATCTCTTCCACTTCCGCCACGGTGATCTTGCCGGCCATCGCGCACATCGGGTTGAAGTTGCGCGCCGTGCGGCGGAACACCAGATTGCCCGACTTGTCGGCCTTCCACGCCTTCACGAGCGCGACATCTGCCGTGAGCGAATGCTCGAGCACGTAGTGCTTGTCGCCGAACTGGCGCGTTTCCTTGCCTTCCGCGATCAGCGTGCCGAAGCCGGTGTTCGTGAAGAATGCCGGAATGCCGGCGCCGCCCGCGCGCAGCTTTTCAGCCAGCGTGCCTTGCGGCGTGAATTCGAGTTCGAGTTCGCCCGACAGATACTGGCGCTCGAATTCCTTGTTCTCGCCCACGTAGGACGAGATCATTTTCTTGATCTGGCGCGTCTCCAGCAGCAAGCCGAGGCCAAAGCCGTCCACACCCGCATTGTTGCTGATGCAGGTGATGCCCTTCACGCCCGTATCGCGCAGTGCGCCGATCAGCGCTTCGGGAATGCCGCAGAGGCCAAAGCCGCCAACCGCGAATGTCTGCCCGTCCTTGACGATGCCTTCGAGCGCGGCAGCCGCGCTTTTGTAGACCTTGTTCATCAGTGTGTCCCTTCCTCTAATGGAAATCCGCCAATCCGGTTTGTCGCGCGGACGTCGAGCGCGTCCGGACGCTCAATTCTAGTCATGCCCCGGTGGCGTTGCCGTGAAGCCGGCAGCCCGGGCGGGCTGCGCGCACGGGCTCAAACGAGCCGCGCGAGCTTTGAAATCTGCTCCTCCGATGGGTGCAAAGCGTACGCTGCCCCCCTGTTGCGGCACAATACGCAAAACTACATAAAGCAATACCCGCACCGTCCGCCATGGCCGCTCCAACCCAATCCGTCGAACGCTCCGCTCTCGACTACCAGACCGCGTTCCATCTCGCGCCCATCGGCCTCGTGCTTGCGCGCGAGCGCACCATCGTCGATTGCAACGACCAGGTCGCCGCCATCTTCCGCTGCGCACGCGAGGCGCTGATAGGCCAGTCGTTCCAGGTGCTCTACCCGTCTGCGGACGAATTCGAGCGCATTGGCGCCCGCATCCCGCCGATCATGACGGCGCAAGGCAGCTACGCCGATGACCGCATCATGAAACGCGCCACCGGTGAACTCTTCTGGTGTCACGTCACGGGGCGCTCGCTCGACCGCACCGAGCCGCACGCGGCGGGCGTCTGGACGTTTGAAGACCTTAGCGCGACGCGACGCGTGGCCATCGAGCTCACGCCGCGCGAGCGCGAGATCGCCGCGCAGCTCGTTACCGGCAAGACCAGCAAGCAGATCGGGCGAATTCTCGATATCAGCCCGCGTACCGTGGATGTTTATCGCGCGCGCCTCATGCGCAAGTACGACACCGGCAACGCCACCGAGCTGCTGCAGCGGCTGCTCGGTCAGTAAAGGCGCGCGCCGCCGGCGCACGCATGCCACGCAAAGCTCAGCCCACTCGGTCAGATTTGACCAGTCCCGCATGCTCGATCGTCGCGCGCAGCATGTCGGGAATCGGCACTGATTTGCCCGCCGCGTAGTCGATCCACACGCAGCGTGCGTTTCCGCGTGCGTAGAGCGTGTCCGGCTCGTCGGCGCGGCGTAGTTCGAAACCGGTGTCGAAGCTGCTGCGGCCTGGCTGGCCGACGGTCATCGTGCAGATGATGTCGCCGGGGTAGTGCAACTGCTTGAGGAATTCCATCGAAGCATTGACGATCACGGGCCCCTGACCGTCGCCGCTCTCTGCGGCCACGCCCAAATGCTCGAACCAGGAAATCCGCACCTGCTCCATGTAGCGGAAATAGACCGTGTTGTTCACATGGCCGAACGCGTCCATGTCGCCCCAACGGATCGGCATGGTCATTTCAAATACGGGGTGGTAGTCACTCATTGCACTTCAACTTCTGGTTGTTGCGAAAAAACGGAATGCCGGCCGGCGGCCGGACTCGCCTGCACTCAGGTGAGCCCGAAGCCGTCGTCGGCGGTGATGATCGAACCGTTGATGAACGACGATTCGTCGGCGGCGAGCAGCAGCAGCAGGCCATCCAGGTCTTCGGGCTTGCCAACGCGGTGGCGCGGCAGCATCGAGACGAGCTTTTGTCCCTGCTCCGTCGACCAGTGGTGATGGTTGATCTCCGTGTCGATGTAGCCCGGGCAGATCGCGTTTACGTTGATGCCGTGACGCCCCCATTCGAGCGCCATCGCCTTCGTCATATGGACGACCGCGGCCTTGCTGATCGCGTACAGGCCGATTTGCGGCAGCACACGCAGGCCCGCCACCGAAGCAATATTGATGATGCGGTACGCCGGCTTCGGACCGCCGCCATTGCCGCGCATGATCATGCGCTTGGCGACCTCCTGGGCCACGAAAAAGGCGCCGCGCGTGTTGGTGTCGAAAACGTATTCGAAGTCGGCAGGCGTGACGTCCGCGAGCTTTTGCGTCGTGGAGACGCCCGAGTTGTTCACGAGGATGTCGATGGTCCCCGCCTCGGTTTCGGCGTGCGCCACCGCCGAACGAATGCTCTGGTAGTCGGTCACGTCAAGCGAAACGACGTGAGCCGCGCCGCCGCTCGCCTCGATTTCGGCGCGCAGCTCCTTGAGCCGCTCCACGCGGCGGCTTGCCAGCACGACTTTTGCCCCCGCCTGCGAGAGCACCTGGGCAAAGCGCTTGCCGAGCCCGCTGGAGGCCCCCGTGATCATCGCGACCTTGCCTTCCAGATTGATCGAACGGCCCATTTCCGCTTCCTGTTCAGAGGTGAATAAGCGCCAGAGCGCGGCGTGACCGCCACGCCAATTCTGACGCCACAGAATAGAACGGTCGTGCTAATGTTAGCCTGTTGGGTTGCGGCACGGGGAACGTTACCCGACAATACGAACCCGAAAAAAGCATTCTAATGGCAAGAGGAGCATTGATGACCCCCGCAAGTCTTTTAGAGCAATACGGCCCACGCGAGTCGATGGAATACGACGTCGTGATCGTCGGCGGTGGCCCGGCCGGCCTGTCCGCCGCCATCCGCCTGAAGCAGCTGGCCGCGGAGAAAGGCGCTGAAATCGGCGTGTGCGTGCTGGAAAAGGGCTCGGAAATCGGGGCGCATATCCTCTCGGGCGCGGTCATGGATCCGCGTGCCCTGAACGAGCTGATTCCGGACTGGAAAGAGCAAGGCGCACCGCTGAACGTGCCTGTGACCGAGGACAAGTTCCTTTTTCTTTCCGAAACGGGGGCTAAATCGGTGCCGAACTGGGCGCTGCCCGACAACTTCAAGAACCACGGCAACTACGTCATCAGCCTTGCCAATGTAACGCGCTGGCTGGGCCAGCAGGCCGAGGCGCTGGGCGTGGAGATCTTCCCGGGCTTCCCGGCTGCCGAGGTGCTCTACAACGACGACGGCTCGGTCAAGGGCGTCGCTACCGGCAACATGGGTGTGGGCAAGGACGGCGAGCCCACCGAGAACTTCCAGCTCGGCATGGAGCTGCACGCCAAATACACGCTGTTCTGCGAAGGCTGCCGCGGTCACCTGGGCCGGCAGCTGAACGAGAAGTTCAAGCTGGGCAAGGATTCGGACCCGCAGGTCTACGGCATCGGTATCAAGGAACTCTGGGAGATCGATCCGGCGAAGCACCAGCCGGGTCTCGTGATTCACACCGCCGGCTGGCCGCTCGAATCGGACACCTACGGCGGCTCGTTCCTGTACCACATCGACAACAACCAGGTGATGGTGGGTTTTGTCGTCGGTCTGGCGTACCAGAACCCGTATCTCTCGCCGTTCGAGGAATTCCAGCGCTACAAGACGCACCCGGAAATCCGCAAGTACCTCGAAGGCGGCAAGCGCGTATCGTACGGCGCGCGCGCGATTACCGCGGGCGGCCTGATGTCGCTGCCCAAGCTCGTGTTCCCGGGCGGCGCGCTCGTGGGCGACGACGCGGGCTTTTTGAACGCCTCGCGCATCAAGGGCAGCCACGCGGCGATCAAGACCGGCATGCTCGCGGCCGATGCCGCCTTTGAAGCCGTGCAGGCCGGCCGCCAGAGCGACGAACTCGCGGCCTATCCGGAAGCGTTCAAGCAGTCGTGGCTCCACACGGAACTCTACAAGGCGCGCAACTTCAAGCAGTGGATGAGCAAGGGCCTGTACCTGGGCACGCTGATGGTGGGCATCGAGCAGAAGCTGCTGGGCGGCAACGTGCCGTGGACGCTGCATCACCAGCATCGCGACCACGAAATGCTCAAGCCCGCTTCGCAGTGCAAGCCGATCGAGTATCCGAAACCTGACGGCAAGCTCACGTTCGACCGGCTCTCCTCGGTGTTCATCTCGAACACCAACCACGAGGAGAACCAGCCTGCGCATCTGACGCTCAAGGACGCGAGCGTGCCCGTGAACGTGAACCTGCGCACCTACGCGGGCCCCGAAGCGCGCTTCTGCCCGGCCGCAGTGTACGAGTTCATGAAGAACGACGACGGCAGCGACCGCCTGCAGATCAACGCGCAGAACTGCGTGCACTGCAAGACGTGCGACATCAAGGACCCGACGCAGAACATCGTGTGGGTCACGCCGGAAGGTGGCGGCGGGCCGAACTATCCGAACATGTAAATTCGGCAAACGAAAAAAGCCGCTTCAGGTGTGAGCCTGAAGCGGCTTTTTTGTTGCCTGCGCAACGAGTGCGGCTCACGCCGCACCGGCAAACATCAGTCGTCGCTGGCCGCGATCTTCGGCGTCGTCACGACGACGTCGGCATTCTGCGCGCGGTGGCGCAGCGCGTGATCGATCAGCACGAGCGCGAGCATGGCCTCGGCGATCGGCGTTGCGCGAATGCCCACGCACGGGTCGTGGCGGCCAAAGGTCTCGACCGTCGCGGGCTCGCCCGACTTGTCGATCGAGCGGCGCGGTGTACGGATACTCGAGGTCGGCTTGATGGCGATCGAGACGGTGATGTCCTGCCCCGTCGAAATGCCACCGAGCACGCCGCCAGCGTGATTGCCGTGAAAGCCATTGGGCGTGAGCTCGTCGCCGTGCACCGAGCCGCGCTGCGCGACGCTCGCAAAGCCCGCGCCGATCTCCACGCCCTTCACCGCGTTGATGCCCATCATGGCGTGCGCGATGTCGGCGTCGAGCCGGTCGAACAGCGGTTCGCCCCAGCCCACCGGCACGCCGCTCGCCACCACGTTCACGCGCGCACCGATCGAGTCACCGTCCTTGCGCAACGCGTCCATGTAGGCCTCGAGCTGCGGCACGACATCGGCGTTGGGCACGAAGAACGGGTTCTCGTGCACGTACTCCCAGCTCATGAACGGCACGTCGATCTCGCCGAGCGCGCGCATGTAGCCGCGCACTTCCACGCCGAAGCGCTCGCGCAGCCACTTCTTCGCAACGGCGCCCGCTGCGACCGTGGGCGCCGTGAGGCGTGCCGACGATCGGCCGCCGCCGCGATAGTCACGAATGCCGTACTTCTGCCAGTAGGTGTAATCGGCGTGACCGGGGCGGAAGGTCTCGACGATGTTGCCGTAGTCCTTGCTGCGCTGATCGGTATTGCGGATAAGGAGCGCGATAGGCGTGCCCGTGGTGCGCCCTTCGAACACACCCGAGAGAATCTCGACCTTGTCCTCTTCCTGGCGCTGCGTCACGTGACGCGACGTGCCGGGGCGGCGGCGGTCCAGGTCGATCTGGATGTCGGCTTCGGTGAGCGCCATGCCAGGCGGGCAGCCGTCGATGACGCAGCCAATGGCCGGACCGTGGGATTCGCCGAAGGTGGTGACGGTGAAAAGCGTACCGAGCGTGTTGCCGGACATGGCGGTCGTCCAAAGTGAATCGGGGAATCCAGCATTATGCCAGCCCGCGCGCGGCGACGCCCGACCGCGCGGTCAGGCGAAAGGCGGCGCAATGCCGGTTTTGGGCGACAAGACTTGCCGCCCCGCATGACCCATGCGTCAGCGCCGCGCGCCGCGCAGTTCCGCCACCACCTCCTGCAAGCGCTCGAGCGTAACGTCCGCCGCCGCGATCGGCTCGCCTACCGCGAGCGTCAACCGGCTAGTCAGACCTCGCCGTAGCGGCCGCTCCTGCCCGGATGCCGCAAAGCGCGAGAACGCGCTGCCCCACAGCCCACGCAACGCCATCGGCACGACGGGAACGGGTGTGCGCCTCAAAATTTCGGCCACGCCATGCCGGAACGGATTCATGTCGCCCGTGCGCGTGAGCTTGCCCTCCGGAAAAATGCAGACGAGATCGCCCTCGGACAGCGCAGCCGCGCACGCATCATAGGCAGCGGCAGGCGCAACCGGATCCTCGTGAGCGGGCGCAATCGGAATGGCCTTGGCGTGACGGAACACCCAGCCCACGAACGGTGAACGGAAGATCTGCTGATCCATCACGAAGCGGATCGGCCGCGGGCTCTCGGCCATGATGACGATCGCATCGACATAGCTCACGTGATTGCAGACGAGCACTGCCGCGCCCTCAGTTGGTATGCGTTCGGCGTGCACGAGCCGTACACGGTAGAACGTATGGACGAGCGCCCACGCCATGAATCGCAGCAGGAACTCAGGCACGAGCGTGTAGATATAGGCCGCCACGACGATATTGAGCAGCGCCGTAGTGAGGAAGATGCCGGGAATGCCGACGCCCGCGGACGTGAGCGCCATCGCCATGAGCGCCGAGACGATCATGAAGAGCGAATTGAGGATGTTGTTCGCGGCGATGATGCGTGCGCGGTGGCTGGGTGCGCTGCGGCTCTGGATCAACGCGTACAGCGGCACGCTGTAGAAGCCGCCGAACATGGCGAGCAGGAACAGGTCCGCAAGCACGCGCCAGTGCGCGGCGGTGCGCAAGAATTCGCCCACCGAAAGCAGATGGGACGCAGCGGGCAACGCATGGCTCGCAAAGAAGAGATCGATGCCGAACACACTCATGCCGATTGAGCCGAGGGGCACGAGGCCCACCTCGATGCGCCGCCGCGAGAGCCGCTCACAAAGCAGCGACCCCAAGCCGATGCCAAGCGAAAACATCGCGAGCAGCACGGTCACGACGTCGGGATCGGCCGACATCACGTCTTTGGCGAAATTGAAGAACGACGCCAGAAACGTCGCGCCGACGAACCAGAGCCACGAAATGCCGAGCAGGCTCAGAAACACCGTGCGGTTGCCGTGCGCGAGGCGCAGGTTGCGCCAGGTTTCGGAGAAAGGATTCCAGTTGATGCGCAGATCCGGCTGCGATGGCTCGCACGACGGCACGAACGCCGAGGCCACACGCCCCACGAGCGCGATGACGATGCACATGCCGCCGAGCCACCATGCGCCGAGCGGCGGCCCAACGTCGGCATGCGCAGACGCGGGGTCCATCGCCCCGATACCCGCCGCCACGCCCCCGACGATCGTGCCGAGCAGAATCGCGACGAACGTGCCCATCTCGACGAGCCCGTTGCCGCCAACCAGTTCATCGGGCGCGAGCCGCTGCGGGAGGTACGCGTACTTGACCGGCCCGAACACCGTGGAATGCACGCCCATCAGGAACGTGCACGCATACAGCAGCGGCGCGCTGTGCATCCAGAAACCGGCCGCGCCGATCAGCATGACCGCGATCTCGAAGGTCTTGACCCAGCGTGTGAGCATCGCTTTGTCGTACTTGTCGGCGACCTGGCCCGAGGTCGCGGAAAACAGTACGAACGGCAAAATGAAAATGGCCGAGATGAGAAACGCGACCGTCTTCGGATCGACGCCGGAAAAACGCGCGGCCTGATACGTGACGAGCGAAGTAAAGCCGATCTTGAACACGTTGTCGTTCATCGCCCCGAGGAATTGCGTCCAGAAAAACGGCGCGAAGCGACGCTGGCGCAGCAGCGTGAATTGCGAAGCGTGGTCACCCTCATTGAGCGCCTTGCGCTTGTCGCGCCGCGCCGCGGGCATCGGTCTATCGTTCATCGAGTAGGAGTCGCACTGACGGAATTCATGAGGCCCAGACGCGAAAAAGCGCGCCTGACGCGCGCTTTTTCATGCTGACCGAGGGCGTTGCACGGGCTGCGCTCAGCGCGCCGGCTGACGCTCCTCTTCGGGCCAGTCGCGAATATAGGCCTTGAGCAGCTTGTTCTCGAAGCCCTGCGCTTCCACGACGGCCTTCGCCACGTCGTAGAACGAGATCACGCCCATGAGCGAGCGGCTTTCCATGACCGGCAGATAGCGCACGTGATGCTCGAGCATCATGCGGCGCACTTCGTCGACCTCGGTTTCCGGCGTGCAGGTGATGGGGTGATCATCCATGACCTTGCGGATCGTCGTGGTGCCGACGCTGCCGCCGTTCGCGCGCAGCGTGAGGATGATCTCGCGAAACGTGAGCATGCCGACCAGATCGCCGTACTCCATGACGACGAGCGAGCCGATATCGTGCTCGGCCATGGTGTTGACTGCCTCGTGCAGCGCAGTATCGGGCGTGACGGTGTAGAGCGTGTTGCCCTTCACCTTGAGGATGTCGCTGACACGCATGATGTGTCTCCAGGAATGCCGCTAGTAATGGGGGAAATGCTGAAAAGATGCCTACCTGATTCGATCCTAGCGGAAAGATTGTTAAAAGGAAAGCCGCGCGGCGGGCGCTCCGCGGCGCCCCGAAACGTCTGCCGAAAGCCGTAGCGAAGGGTTTTCCGGCGCGCGTCCGTCCACGCGGGCGGCCGCCCGGAACGCCCTCCATCAGGCCCGAAAAACGCCAAGCCGGACGTCCTGCACCCCGCCGCCGGTGTTACGATGCCCTTCACCCTCGACACCAGGCCGGTTCGCGCCGGCCGCGCCGCCACGATGTCATCGAATCCCGATAGCCGTTTCGACACGCTCGCGCTGCACGCCGGCGCGGCGCCCGACCCCGCCACCGGCGCCCGTGCGACGCCGATCTACCTCACCACCTCGTTCTCGTTTCGCGACACCGACCACGCCGCCGCGCTCTTCAACATGGAGCGTGCGGGCCACGTGTACTCGCGCATCTCGAACCCGACCGTCGCCGTGTTCGAAGAGCGCGTGGCCGCGCTCGAAGGCGGCGCGGGCGCGATCGGCACCGCGAGCGGCCAGGCCGCGCTGCATCTCGCGATTGCGACACTCATGGGCGCAGGCTCGCACATCGTCGCCTCGGCGGCGCTTTACGGCGGCTCGCACAACCTGCTGCACTACACGCTCAAGCGCTTCGGCATCGAGACGACCTTCGTGAAACCCGGCGACCTCGACGCCTGGCGCGCGGCGCTGCGGCCCAACACGCGCCTCTTGTTCGGCGAAACACTCGGCAATCCGGGCCTGGACGTGCTCGACATCGAAGCCGTCGCGCACATCGCGCACGCGCACGGCGTGCCGCTCCTCGTCGATTCGACGTTCACCACGCCTTACCTGCTGCGCCCCTTCGAGCATGGCGCGGATCTCGTCTATCACTCGGCCACCAAGTTCCTCGGCGGCCATGGCACGACGATCGGCGGCGTGCTGGTGGATGGCGGCACGTTCGACTTCGAAGCGTCGGGGCGCTTTCCCGAACTCACCGAGCCCTATGCGGGCTTTCACGACATGGTGTTCAGCGAGGAAAGCACCGTCGCGCCGTTCCTCCTGCGCGCGCGCCGCGAGGGCCTGCGGGACTTCGGCGCGTGCCTGCATCCGCAGGCCGCGTGGCAGTTGCTGCAAGGCATAGAAACGCTGCCGCTGCGCATGGAGCGGCATGTGGCGAACGCGCGGCGCATCGTCGAATATCTCGCCGCGCACGAAGCGGTCGAATCGGTCGCGTGGCCCGAGCTGCCGAGCCATCCCGATTACGCGCTCGCCAGCCGTCTGCTGCCGCGCGGTGCTGGCGCCGTGTTCAGCTTCAACCTGCGCGGCGGACGTGCGGCGGGCAAGCGCTTCATCGAATCGCTCACACTCTTCTCGCATCTGGCCAACGTCGGCGACGCGCGCTCGCTCGTGATCCACCCCGCCTCGACCACGCATTTCCGCATGGACGCCGCGGCGCTTGCCGCCGCTGGCATTGCGGAAGGCACGATCCGGCTCTCGATCGGACTCGAAGATCCCGCCGATCTGGTCGATGACCTCAAGCGCGCGCTGAAGGCGTCGCAAAAAGCGGAATCATCGAAGGCCAAGCCCAGCGGCAAGGAGGCGTCATGATCGTCGATCTCGCCGGCAAGCCGGTCTATGCCTACACGGCCTCGCGCCCGATCGACCGCACGCTGCCGTTCGCGGTGTTCGTCCATGGCGCGCAGCACGATCACAGCGTCTGGGCGCTGCAATCGCGCTATTTCGCGAATCACGGCTTCAACGCGCTGGCCGTCGATCTGCCCGGCCACCTGCGCAGCGCGGGCCCGGCGCTCACGAGCATCGGCGCGCTCGCCGATTGGCTGGCTGCGCTGCTGGACGCGGTGAACGCGCCGCAGGCCTTCGTCGCCGGCCACAGCATGGGTTCGCTCATCGCGCTCGAATTCGCGGCTCGCCATCCGGAGCGCGCGCAGCGCATCGCCCTGCTCGCCACGGCGTTCCCGATGACGGTCGCGCCTTCCTTGCTCGAAGCCGCGCGAGAGCGCGAGCCGGAGGCGATCGCGCTCGTCAATGCGTGGTCGCACTCGACGCTCGCCGCCAAGCCGTCGAGCCCCGGGCCCGGTTTCTGGCTGCGCGGCATGAACCAGCGGTTGATGGAGCGTGTCGCCGCGCGCGGCGAGCCGCAGCTTTTCCATACCGATTTCGCGGCGTGCAATGCTTACGCGGATGGCCTCGCCAGTGCTGTGAAGGTGCGCTGCCCGGTGCGCCTGATCGTCGGCAAACGCGACGCGATGACGCCGCCGCGCGCGGCGCGCGCCCTCGCCGACGCGTTCGCGCAAGCCGGCACGCCGGCGGATACGGTCACGCTGGACGCGGGTCACGCGCTGATGACCGAGCAGCCCGATGCGACGCTCGACGCGCTCTATGCTTTTGCAACGCAGCAAGCGCCGCGCGTGGGCAACGGCTGACGGTTCACGCCTGCCCTGGTTGCACGGTCGTTCGGAACGCCGGAAAATGGCTGAATCAACCATCCCCTGCGTGTCCACGCAGAAAGGAGGAGACGATGCAACCCACCACGCATACCGAGCATTTTTCGAACTTCGCGGAGTTCTACCCGTTCTACCTGAGCGAACATAGCAATCTCGTTTCGCGGCGGCTGCATTTCATCGGGTCGCTAGGCGTGATCGGCTTCGTCTGCATGGCGATCGCCACCGGCAACTGGCTCTGGCTGCCGCTTGCCATCGTCTGCGGCTACGGCTTCGCGTGGGTCGGACATTTCAAGTTCGAGAAGAACCGCCCGGCCACCTTCCGTCACCCCATCTACAGCTTGATGGGCGACTGGGTCATGTTCGCGGATATCTGCCGCGGCAAGATTTCTCTCTGATCCGAATTTGATGCGGCGGCGCGCTTCTCCAGGCGCGCCGCATCGTCACGCCGCCGGATGCGGGAGCACCGGCGCATGCTCCTCCGTCAGCGCGGGGAAGCGCCGCGTCGCAAGCAGCGACGCGAGTGAAATCGCAAGCTTGTCGTTGTCGAGCGCGCCGAGCAGCATGTGCGCGTCGATACTGCTCGACTTGAGCTGATACGCCAGTTCCTTGCGATCGATCGCGAAGCGGTCGAAGATGCGCACAACCGTTATGCGCGCGGGATTGCCGATCAGCAGGAACAGCGTTTTCGCGCGCTCTTCCTGTTCAAGACGCCCGACGAGTTCATCCGCCTCGAGACCGTCGATCAGCCGTCTAACCGTGGCCAGGTCGCGCCGCAGCAACTGCGCGAGTTGCTCGGTCGTGCGGCCCGGCTCGCCCGCTTCCCGCGCATCGGCGAGGCCCGCGAGCAGTTCGAGCGCGTCGAGCAGATCGCTGCCCGGAAAGCGCGGCCGGTCGAAGCGCCCCGTGCGGATTTCGGGCAACGCCGAGGTGATCATCGCGCCGACGAGTGTGATGAACCAGCTCAAGTACATCCACAGCAGGAACATCGGCGCGGCCGCGAACGCGCCATAAACCGCCGTATAGGTCGGAATGCGCCGCACGTAGTAGCCAAAGCCGCGCTTGGCCGCCTCGAACGCGATCGCCGCGGCGATGCCGCCCACCAGCGCGTCGCGCCACTGCACGCGGCAGTTCGGCAGGTACACATAGAGCATCGTGAACGCGAGCGCCGTAAGCGGCAGCGAAGCGCCGAAGAGCATCCAGTCGAGAATGCCCGACACGTGCTGCTCGGTTGCGATCACGGCGGAACGCGTGAACACGTACGAGGAGATCGACAGGCTCACGCCGATCAGGATCGGCCCGAGCGTGAGGATGGCCCAATAGACGAGCACGCGCTGCGCGAACGGCCGCGCCTTGCGCACGCGCCAGATCAGGTTGAAGGCCGACTCGACGGTCATCATGGTCATGACCGAAGTGACGAAGAGCACGATCATGCCCATCGTCGTGAGACCCTTGGCCTTCGAGGCGAACTGGTTCAGGTACTTGAAGATCTGGCTATTGATCTGCGCCGGCATGAGGTGGTCGGCGAGAAAGGCCTGCAGCGAACTCTGGAACGAAGCGAAGATCGGGAACGCGGTGAAGAGCGCGAACGCGACCGTGGCGAGCGGCACGAGCGAGAGCAGCGTGGTGAACGTGAGGCTGCCCGCCACCTGTGGAATGCGATCTTCGCGGCTGCGCCGCGCCGCGAAGCGCGCGAGCCGCTTGACGATGTCCAGATCGATCTTCACCCTCGACAGCACATCCATCGGCCCGCCTTCCTCCCCACTGTGAACACTTTGATTGCCGCGCATCGGCGGCAAACCCAACCCCTATAATATCCCGTCCACCGACGAGGCCCGATGAAACCGATTCTTGTGCTCTATTACAGTCGACATGGCGCAACCCGCGAGCTCGCGCGCGCGATTGCCCAGGGTATCGACAGTGTTCCCGGCGCCGAAGCGCGCGTGCGCACGGTGCCGCCCGTCTCGACGGTCTGCGAGGCCACCGCACCCGATATCCCCTCCGACGGCCCACCCTACGTCGAACTGCGCGATCTCGAAGAATGCGCGGGTCTCGCGCTCGGTTCGCCCACGCGCTTCGGCAATATGGCCGCGCCGCTCAAGTACTTCCTCGACGGCACTACGCCGCAGTGGCTTTCGGGCGCGCTCGCGGGCAAGCCCGCCTGCGTGTTCACGTCGACGGGCAGCCTGCACGGCGGCCAGGAAAGCACGCTGCTCTCGATGATGTTGCCGCTGCTCCATCACGGCATGCTGCTCGTGGGCATCCCCTATACCGAAAGCGCGCTCACGACCACGGATGGCGGCGGCACGCCCTACGGCGCCTCGCATCACGCGCGCCAGGCCGCGCGCGGCCACGGCTTGAGCGCCGACGAGAAGACGCTCGCGAGTGCGCTGGGCGTACGGGTTGCGCGCGCGGCGCTCGCGCTCGCGCTCGCCACCAGTGAGCCAGGCCAGCGGCTGTGAACGCCAGCGCGCAGGACGTCACTGAGCCCATCGCACAGCGTCGCGGCGCCGCGCTCGGCGCCTTTGCGATGCTCGCCGCGCTCACGCTGCTGTGCATTGCGTGGGAATGGCGGCTCGCGCCGCTGCGCCCCGGCGGCAGCGCACTCGTGCTCAAGGCGGTGCCGCTCGCCCTTGCGCTGCCTGGCGTGCTGCGACGCAGGCTCTACACGCTCCAATGGGCCGCGATGCTCGTGCTGCTCTACCTGGCGGAAGGCATCGTGCGCGGCATGACCGACCGCGCGCCGGGCAACCTGCTTGGCTGGGTGGAAGTCGCGCTATCGCTCGGCTTCTTCGCGTGTGCGCTTGCCTATGTCGCACCGTACAAGCGTGCTGCGAAACGTGCTGTGAAGCCTGCGAAACGCGAGTCGGCCTAAGCGAGTCCGGCAACCGCGCGCCCACGCCGCATCCGCATTGCCCTCGGGCGCTGCGTGAAGGCTATCGCCGTGTCACACTAGCCGTTTGAGCCTCGCGACTTCACGCCAATCGCGCCGTTGCGCCAGCCTGGCGCAGGCACGAACTCCGAAACACCATGACCGACTCCACCCCGACCGCCAGCCAAGCTTTTCTCGACGCCTGCGCCGCCGCCATCGGCGCGCAAAACGTGCTGACCGACGCGCACGACACCGCGCCCTACCTCGCCGACTGGCGCCGCCGCTACCAGGGCGCGGCCTTCGCCGTGCTTTGCCCGGCCAACGCGCAGGAAGTAGCCGCTGTCGTGAAGCTCGCGCATGAGCATCGCGTCGCGCTCGTGCCGCAAGGCGGCAACACGGGCCTCGCGGGCGGCGCCACGCCAGACGCGAGCGGCAAACAGGCCGTCCTGAGCCTGCGCCGCCTGAACCGCGTGCGCGAAGTCGACGCCCACAACAACACGATCACCGTCGAAGCCGGCGTGATCCTCGCCGAAGTCCAGGCGCGCGCAAAGGATGCAGGCCGCCTCTTCCCGCTTTCGCTCGCGGCCGAAGGCAGCTGCACGATCGGCGGCAATCTCTCGACCAACGCAGGCGGTACCGGCGTGCTGCGCTATGGCAACACGCGCGAGCTGTGCCTCGGCCTCGAAGTCGTCACGCCGCAAGGCGAGATCTGGGACGGCCTGCGCGGGCTGCGCAAGGACAACACCGGCTACGATCTGCGCGATCTCTTCATTGGCGCGGAGGGCACGCTCGGCATCATCACCGCCGCCGTGATGAAGCTGCATCCGCTGCCGGCCGCGCGCGTCACCGCGCTCGCCGCGCTCGGCTCGGCGCATGCGGCGCTCGACTTCCTCGCGCTCGCGCAGCGCTACGCCGGGCCTCTGCTCACGGGCTTCGAGCTGATGTCGGACTTCTGCATGCAGCTCGTCGGCCGTCATTTCCCGCAAATGCGCTATCCGTTCGCGGCGCATCACGCGCAGGTCGTGCTGCTCGAACTCTCTGACAACGAAAGCGAAGAACACGCGCGCGCACTCTTCGAGCGGCTCATGGAAGAAGCGCTCGAACAAGGTCTCGTGGAAGACGCCGTGGTCGCCGAAAGTCTCGCGCAGTCACAGGCGTTCTGGAATATCCGCGAGCACATTCCGCTCGCGCAGGCGCAGGAAGGGTTGAACATCAAGCACGATATCGGCGTGCCGATCTCACGTATCGGCCACTTCATCGAGGAAACCGACGCCGAGATCGCCCGCGTAGTGCCCGGCGCGCGCATGGTCACCTTCGGCCATCTCGGCGACGGCAATCTGCACTACAACGTGCAGGCGCCTGAAGGCGGCGACCCGAAACGCTTCCTCGCCGAAAACGAGAAGACGCTCAACCGTATCGTCTACGACAGCGTGGATCGCCATCGCGGCACGATCAGTGCCGAACACGGCCTCGGGCAGTTGAAGATCGACGAGAACATGCATTACAAGAGCGAGGTCGAACTTGCGCTGATGCGTGCGATCAAGACCGCGCTCGATCCGTTGAACCTGATGAATCCGGGAAAAGTGTTGCCCTGATCGAAGGAGCGAGAACCGTGATAAACCCGGTGAAGATCCGCGTGCTGTCCGACCTGCATCTCGAGCACGACGAGCCCGACACGATCCCGCATGCGCAGGCCGATCTCGTCGTGCTCGCGGGCGACATCCACAATCATGGGCTCGGTCTGCGTTGGGCGGCGGAAACGTTCGATCCGCAGGTGCCGGTGGTGTACGTGCCCGGCAATCACGAGTACTACGACGGCGATCTCGGCGCGCTGGAAACGGCGATGCGCGACGCCGCCGCCACACTCGACAACGTGCATTTCCTCAACGACGGCGTGTATGTCGATCCGGCGGGCCGCTTTCGCGTGCTCGGCACGACGCTGTGGGCGGACTTTGCGCTCTTTGGCGCCGACGAGGCCGCGCGCGAAGCCGCCATCGCGGCCGCGATGCGCGTGATGCTCGACTTTCGCGGATTGATCCAGGTGTCGTGGCCGGATAGCCCGAAAGCGCTCGCTCGCGACTTCACGCCGGCCGATTCGCTCGCGCTCCATGCGCGTTCGCGCGCGTGGCTCGAAGCGGAACTGGCGAAGCCCTTCGCGGGCGAGACGATCGTCGTGACGCACCACGCGCCGCACAGGCAAAGCCTCGCGCCGCGCTACGCGGAAGATCTGGTGTCGGCGGGATTCGTGAGCGATCTCGACGCGCTGGTGCGCGCGCCTGTCGCGCTATGGATACACGGCCACACGCATACGTGCTTCGACTACACGGTCAACGGCACGCGCGTGGTGTGCAATCCGCGCGGCTATCGCGACCGCCGCACGGGGCAGCCGGAGAATCCGGCCTTTGCATGGGACAAGGTGGTGGAGATCTAGCGCGGCGAACGTGCGCGCTATTTCAATGCCTGCGTCAATGCATGCGTGCGTCGTCGCGGCGCACGCGCAGCGTCACGGGCTGCAGCTGCGCGCGGCGCATGCGCAGCAGATCGCGCGATGCCGCGATGCCGATCAGGCCCATCATCACGGCGATGCCGATCATCAGATGCGTATCCATGTAAGTTCCCGTGTTGGCAGAAAGAGGGTTGCGTGAAACAGTCCCGCTACCTTACCAAGCCGCCGCGCCACCGGGCGTAAGGAAGTGTTGCCATCTGCGCAAGCTGTAACAGGCTGTCACAGCCTGCGCGCGCCCTTTTGATCAGGCGCAAATCAGGCGCAAGCACAGCCGCCTCAGGTGCGCGCGAACCGGCGCAGCTCGTTTTGATCCCTCGCGAGCGTCGAAGGCATGCTCTCGCGCAGCAGCTCGACCCAGGTGCGGATCTTCGCGTCGAGGTACTGGCGCGACGGGTACACCGCAAAGACATTCATCTCCTGCGACTTGTACTCCGGCAGGATCCACTGCAGTTCGCCGCTGCGCAGACCGCTGATCGCCGAATATATCGGCAGCAGGCCCACGCCCATGCCCTCGCGTACGGCCACCGCCATCGCCTCCGCCACGTTCACCTGGAAGGTCGCCGCGCCGAGATCGACCGTGGTCTCGCCTTCGGGGCCCGTGAAATGCCATTGCGAGGTCGGGAACACGGGCGTCACCATCTGCAGGCAAGTGTGGTGCGCGAGATCGGCGGGCCGTTGCGGCACGCCGCGCTTCTCCAGATACGCCGGCGAGGCAACCGCGATGCTGAACGCGCTCGTGAGCCGCTGTGACACGAAACCCGAATCCGGCAGATCGGTCGCGACCACGAGGGCCACGTCATAGCCCTCGTCGAGCAGGTCCGGCATGCGCTGCGCGAGCGTGAGCTCCACGTGCACGTCGGGATAGCGCTGCTGATATTGCCCCACCGCCGGCACCACATAGTGCTGACCGAAGCTCGTCATGGCGTGGACCTTGAGCTTGCCCGACGGGCGCGCATGCGCGTCGCCGGCTTCCGCTTCAGCCTGATCGACGTAGGCCAGGATCTGCTCGCAGCGTTGCAGGTAGCGCTCGCCCGCCTCGGTGAGCGCGATGCGGCGCGTCGTGCGGTTCAGGAGGCGCGTGCGCAGATGCGCTTCCAGATCGGAAACCGCGCGCGAGGCATAAGCCGTGGTCGTGTTCAGGTATTGCGCCGCGCCCGTGAAGCTGCCCGCCTCCACCACCCGGACGAATACACGCATGTTTTGAAGCGTATCCATACCAATCCTCTATCTGACACACGAATTGTTTCATATTTCGCAAGATCGATTGTCTCACGTTTCGTAAAAATGCCTTGCATCCTTACCGGTTATTCACCAATCGCGCAAAAAATATAATGACGGACAGTGATTCATAGCCAAGATAAGGAGTAAATCGTGCAGTCTCCGGTACCGAAAGGACTCGCCGCACTCACGGTTCTTACGTTCTCGTTGATAATCGCGGGCTGCGCCAGTACCGGGGGCATCGCACCGCAAGCGAAACAGGCCGAAGCCGCGCAACTCGACGCCGGATCGGCGATCCGCGCGGCCAACAGTGACGCCGCCTGGCCCGCCAGCGACTGGTGGCGCGGCTATAACGACCCTCAACTGAACGCCTGGATCGAAGCCTCCGTGGCCGGCAACCCCTCGCTTGCCGCCGCCCAGGCGCGTGTGCGCGAGGCACGCTCGATGGTGGGCGTGGCCCAGGCCGGGCTCCTGCCGCAAATCAACGGCAGCATGTCCATCCAGCGTCAGCAATGGTCCGACAACGTTTATTACGGACCGGGACCGCTCGCGGGCGCGAATACGTGGAACAACACGGCCACGCTCGGCCTCTCGTATCACCTCGATCTTTGGGGTCAGGACAAGAACAACGCCGAGCGCGCGCTCGACGTGGCGCACGCCACCGCTGCGGACGCGCGCGCGGCGCAGCTCGAACTCGAAGTCAATGTCACGCGCACCTACATCGACATGTCGATGAACTACGCGCTGCTCGACATTGCGAAACAAACGCTCGCCCAGCAGCAGCGCATTCTCACGCTCGCGCAAAAGCGCCTCGCGGGCGGCATCGGCACGCAGCTCGAAGTGAGCCAGGCGCAAACGCCACTGCCCGAGTACGAGCGCCAGATCGACGCGCTCGAAGAGTCCATCGCGCTCGGCAAGAACCAGCTCGCGGCGCTCGCGGGCAAGGGCCCGGGCGCCGGCGAATCGATTGAGCGCCCCGCGCTCTCGCTCGCCGCGCCCGCGGGCCTGCCTTCGGCGCTGCCGGCCGAGCTGATCGGCTATCGCCCCGACGTGGTCGCGGCGCGCTGGCTCGTCGCCGCGCAAGCGCGCGGCATCGACGTCGCCAAGGCCGACTTCTATCCGAACGTGAACCTGCTCGTTTCGATGGGCGGCTACGCGGCGGCCGGCCCGCTGTTCCAGTTCCTCAAGTCGATGAGCGGAAGCTATGCCGCCGGTCCCGCGTTCTCGCTGCCGATCTTCGATGGCGGTCGCCTGCGCGCGCAGCTCGGCGCGCAGTCCGCCGCGTATGACATCGCCGTCGATCAGTACAACCAGACGATCGTGACCGCGCTCAAGGAAATCGCCGATCAGGTCGTGCGCATGCGCTCACTCGCGACACAGGAAGACGACGCGCACCGCTCGGTCGCGGCCGCGCAGCGCAACTACGATCTCGCGCAGGAAGGCTTCCGCCGTGGCCTGACCGACTACGTGAACGTGCTGATTGCGCAAACGCAGTTGCTGCGCGCGCAGGAAGGCGTCGCGCACATCCAGGCCGAGCGCCTCGCCGCACACGCCACGCTCGTCGCGGCGCTGGGCGGCGGGATGATCGACGCATCGAGCGATGCTGCAGCGAAAGGCCCGACCGAAGCCGAGCAACTGCCCGCGCATGGCAAGAAGACGCGTGACGTGCCGCTGATGCCCGCAGCGCTGCTCGCGCCGCACGGCTCGCATGCCTCGTCCGGGCCTGACGCCGCCGATGCAGGCGCGTCCGGCGCGGCGCACTAAGGCAGCCGGGAATGCAAGCGTCAACCTCCTCACCTTCGCAGCCGGGCGGCCAAAGCCTCTACGCCGCGCTCGCCGATTGGGCGCGCACCGACGGCCTCGTCTGGATCTATCTCTTCAAGGCGATCGCCGCCGCGCTGCTCGCGCTCGGCATCGCCATGAAGCTCGATCTGCCGCAGCCGCGCACAGCGATGACCACCGTGTTCATCGTGATGCAGCCGCAAAGCGGCCCCGTGTTCGCGAAGAGCTTCTACCGGATTTGCGGCACGCTCGTGGGCCTCGTCGTGATGCTCGCGCTGATCGGCCTCTTCGCGCAGCAGCCGGAACTCTTCATCGTCTGCACGGCGCTGTGGGTGGGTCTGTGCACCGCGGGCGCGGCGCGCAACCGCAACTTCCGTTCGTACGGCTTCGTGCTCGCGGGCTATACGGCAGCGCTCATCGGCATTCCGGCCTCGCAGCATCCCGACGGCGCGTTCATGTCGGCCATGACGCGCGTGGGCGAGATCTCGATCGGCATTCTTTGCTCGGGCTTCGTCAGCGCCGTGGTGTTTCCGCAGTTTACGGGCGAGCTGCTGCGCTCGAACGTGCGGCGCCGCTTCTCCTCGTTCGTCGATTACGTGTCGGCAGCGCTTGCCGGCCGTATCGATCGTTCGCATATCGAAGCGAGCAATGCGCGCTTCGTCGCTGACGTCGTCGGCCTCGAAGCGAACCGTAGCATGGCCGTGTTCGAGTCGCCCGACGCGCGCATGCGCTCGGGGCGCCTCGCGCGCCTGAACACCGAGTTCATGACGGTCTCCACGCGCTTTCACGCGCTGCACCAGTTGATGAACCGTCTGCGCGCGGATGGCTCCTCGGCCACCGTCGAAGCGCTGGAACCGTACTTCCGCGAGATCGCCCCGCTGTTCGCGAAAGCGGGCGAGCCGGTGCTCACCGCCGCCGACGCAACGCACGTCTCGAAGCAACTCGAAGACTACCGCTCGGCGCTGCCCAGGCGCGTACGCGCCACGCGCGCCGAACTCGAAGCGCAAGGCGACGCGCGTCTGCTCGACTTCGACACCGCCACGGAACTGTTCTACCGCTTCGTGCACGAGATGACCGAGTACACGGCCACCTACGCCTCGCTTGCAGTCGACACGCACTCGCGCGAAAAATGGATTGCACGCTACGTGCCGAAGACGAACCTGATCGCAGCAGGCGTGTCGGGCTTGCGCGCCGCGATCGTGATGACGCTGCTCGGCGCGTTCTGGATCGCCACCGCATGGCCGAGCGGCACGACCCTCGTGCTCAATGCCGCCGCGACCTGCGCGCTCGCCTCGTCCGCGCCGCAGCCCTCGCGCATGGCGACGCAGATGGCGCTTGGCACCGTGCTCGCTTCGCTCGTCGGCATGGTGCTCACGTTCGGCGTGTTTCCGCATATCGACGGCTTTGCGATGCTGTGCGTCGCGCTCGCACCCGCGCTCGCGTTCGGCGTGTTCCTCACGACGCGCCCGAAGTACGCGGGCTACGGCGTGGGCTACTGCATCTTCCTGTGCTTTCTCGCGGGCCCGGACAACGTCGTGCAGTACAACCCGAGCAGCTATATGAACGACGCGCTCGCGCTCATCGCGTCGATGGCGGTCTCGGCGCTGGCGTTCGCCGTGCTGCTGCCGCCCTCCACGCCGTGGCTGCGCCGGCGTCTGCTGGCCGACCTGCGCGGCGGTGCCGTGCAGGCCTGCCGCGCGCGTCTGAAGGGACTGCGCAACCGCTTCGAGAGCGGCGCGCGCGACCTGATGTTCCAGCTCTCGGCGATCGCCGGCAACGACGATGCGCAACGCCGCGACACACTGCGCTGGCTCTTCTCGACGCTCGAAGTCGGCAACGCCGCGCTCGATCTGCGTCACGAACTGGCGACGCTGCCCGCGCATCCGCAGTACGCGCAGGCAACGGCATGGCGCGTGACGATCGACGCGACGCTCAAGGCCGTGAGCGCGCTCTTCGATCGCCCGAGCGAGCCGCGTTACCGCGACGCGCTCGCGGCAACCGTCCGCGCCATCGATGCGAGCCAGACGGTGCTGCAAGGCATGTGGAAGCCCGATGCAACGAGCGCAGCCGAGCGTGGCGACACGCCGCTTCGCGAAGAGCGCCACCAGTTGCAGCGCATCCAGAGCCATCTGCATTTCATCCGCACCGCGCTCATCGACCCGCAATCGCCGCTTGCGGCCTACGCGGGCAGCGAGGGCGTGAATGCCCGTCAACCTCATGAAGACCATCGGGGAGCCAACCATGCCTCGTGACGTCGCGTTTCTCGACGCCTATATCCCGGCGATCGTGCTGCTCTTCATTCTGGGCGCGGCGATCACCTGGGTGCTCGATTCCGTGCTGGCCAGAACCGGCCTCTATCGGGTCGTGTGGCACCCGTCCCTCTTTCGCGTGAGCCTGCTCGTGGTCGTGTGCTGCGTGCTCGGCCTCGCGGTTTATCACTAAATGCGCCGCTGAATGCATCGCTGAACGAATCAACCGAATCATGACAATCCGCAACCTCATTGGCTTTATCGCGACGGCCATCATCTTCGTCGTCGCCATTCTGGTCGGGCGCGTCCTGTGGGTTCACTACATGGACGAGCCGTGGACCCGCGACGGCCGCGTGCGCGCCGAAGTGGTGAACATCGCCCCCGACGTCTCGGGCGCCGTGGTCGAGCTGCCCGTGAAGGACAACCAGTTCGTGCACAAGGGCGACCTGCTCATGCAGATCGACCCGTCACACTATCAGATCGCCGTCGAGCAGGCCGAGGCCGCCGTGGCCGCGCGCAAAGCCGAGCTGACCATGCGCCAGGACGACGCGCGCCGCCGCGCCGACATGGACAGTGAAGTGGTCTCGCAGGAAAACCGCGAAAACGCTTCGCACACGGCAAACTCGGCACAGGCGCAGTACCAGCAGGCAATCGCCGCGCTCGACGCCGCCAAGCTGAACCTCGAACGCACGCGCGTGGTCTCGCCGGTGGACGGCTACATCACGAACCTGCAGGTGTTCCAGGGCGACTACGCGATCTCGGGCCAGGCCAAGCTCGCCGTGGTGGACAGCCATTCGTTCTGGGTCTACGGCTACTTCGAGGAAACCAAGCTGCCGCACGTGAAGGTGGGCAACAAGGCCGACATCAAGCTGATGAGCGGCGGCACGCTCGAAGGCCACGTGGAAAGCATCTCGCGCGGCATTTACGACCGCGACAATCCGCAAAGCCGCGAACTGCTCGCCGACGTCAACCCGACCTTCAACTGGGTGCGCCTCGCGCAACGCGTGCCGGTGCGCATCCACATCGACAAGGTGCCGGACGACATGGTGCTCGCGGCCGGGACGACCTGCACGGTGGTCGTGAAGCCGGGTACGTGATGACGCGGTGACGGACCAGGCTGTCCGCGCACGCGCCGCCAGCCGGATCATGCAAAAGCGCACGCGAAAAGGGGAACGCCAGTTTGGCGTTCCCCTTTTTTGTTGTTGGGCGTGGACAGAGTGTTAGCGACTCCCGCACATTGATCTGACGGAAAATCGATGAGTATTGCAAAACATTGGCTCTAGCACGATAAAACCTATCTCGATTGATACACGTCAACAGAGGTTTCTCGAATTACTCAGATTATTCCTATTCGCTCACTCTCCCTAGCAACCATCAACGTGATCCCTCGCCTACATCGACCTCACGAAATCGGCAACATACCGCAGGCAACGCGCGGCGACGGCGCGGTGCGCGCCCTTGCTCGCCGCGCATTGACCAGGCTCGGGAACCGTCAGGCCCTCGCGCCGCAACGGGTGGTCGTGCTTGGCCTCGGCAATGTTCAATGGGGCGATGCTGGCGTGGGCGTTCTCGCACTTGAGCAGTTGAAGACGAATTGGCAATGCCCCGCCCAGGTCGAACTCGTCGAAGGCGGCACGCGCGGCCGGGCACTCTTGCCCGTCGTCGAATCCACGCAGCGTCTGATTGTTCTCACTGCATTCGATTTCGGGCTCGCACCAGGCGCGCTTCGCGTACTCACCGGCGACGCCGCAGCTGAACGTCTCTACATGCGTCGTCCGAGCCGCCCAGGCATGGGTTTCGCCGACGCGCTCGCCTGCGCGCAGTTGAGCGGCCGCTCGCCGCGCGAGTTTGTGCTGATCGGCGTGCAGCCGCATGACAGCGACTGTTACGGCGCGAGCTTGTCGAGCACGGTGCGCGCGCAACTCGATGCCACTGTCGAAGCCGCGCGGGGCTGGCTGCACCGCTGGCGCGCCGCCCCACTTCCGCGCCTCGCGCATCCTGACATGCGCGGCTGAACGCCACGCGAGAGCCATCATTGGGCGTCTGCGGGAGAACCCGCGGGAGAACCCGCGTTGCTCGCACGCATTGCACTGCACTATCCTGAAAAACTGCGCCAGATCTGGCCCACTGCGCCGGCACACTGCGACGGCCGCCTGCACCATCAGCACGGGAGGAAGGGAGTCATGCGTTACCGCGATTTTCACCGCGAGTCGGTCGCGAACCCCGACGACTTCTGGCGCCGCGAGGCCGGGCGCATCCATTGGCAGACGCCGTTCGACCAGGTGCTGGACCGCTCGAACCCGCCGTTCGCCCGCTGGTTCTGCGGCGGGCGCACGAACCTGTGCTTCAACGCCGTGGACCGCCACCTCACGTCGCGCGCGCACCAGAATGCGCTCGTCTACGTCTCGACCGAAACCGGCATCGAGCGGCGCTACACCTATGCCGACCTTCACGCCGAAGTGAACCGCATGGCCGCCGTGATGCGCTCGCTCGGCGTGGCGCGCGGCGAGCGCGTGCTGATCTATTTGCCGATGATCCCCGCGGCCGTGTTCGCCGTGCTCGCCTGTGCGCGTCTGGGCGCGATCCACTCGGTGGTGTTCGGCGGTTTCGCCGCGCCGAGCCTCGCCGCGCGCATCGACGACGCGAAGCCCGTGCTGCTCGTGAGCGCCGACGCCGGCGCGCGCGGCGGCAAGGTGATCGACTACACGCCGCTCGTGGACGAAGCGATGGCGCGCGCCGAATTCGCGCCGCCCAAGGTGCTGCTGATCGATCGCCAGCTCGCGCCCGAGCGGCTGAACGCGCCGTATCTCGTCGACTACGAGCCGCTGCGCGAGCAGCACTACGACGTGCAGGTTCCCTGCGAATGGCTCGAATCGAACGAGCCTTCGTACATCCTGTACACCTCGGGCACGACGGGCAAACCCAAGGGCGTGCAGCGCGACGTGGGCGGCTACGCCGTGGCGCTCGCGGCTTCGATGGAATACATCTTCGAAGGGCGCGCCGGCGACACCATGTTTACGGCGTCGGACATCGGCTGGGTGGTGGGTCATAGCTACATCATCTATGCGCCGCTGCTCGCGGGCATGACCACGGTGATGTACGAAGGCACCCCGGTGCGCCCCGACGGCGGCATCTGGTGGCGCCTCGTCGAGCAGCACCGCATCAACCTGATGTTTACCGCGCCCACGGCCATTCGCGTGCTCAAGAAGCAGGACCCGGCGCTGCTGCACTCCGCCGATCTTTCGAGCCTGCGCACGCTCTTTCTCGCGGGCGAACCGCTCGACGAGCCCACGGCGCAATGGATCTCCGAGGCGCTCGGCAAACCCGTCGTCGACAACTACTGGCAGACCGAGACCGGCTGGCCGATGCTGGCGATCCAGCGCGGCGTCGATCCACTGCCGCAGAAGCTCGGCTCGCCAGGCGTGCCCTGCTACGGCTATGACCTCGTGCTGCGCAACGAACATACGGGCGAGCCCTGCGCGCCAGGCGAGAAAGGCGTGATCACGCTCGGCTACCCGCTGCCGCCCGGCTGCATGCAGACCGTGTGGGGCGACGACGCGCGCTTCGTGAAGACGTACTGGGAAAGCGTGCCCGGCCAGCAGGTGTATTCGACCTTCGACTGGGGCGTGCAGGATAGCGACGGCTACGTGACGATCCTCGGCCGCACCGACGACGTGATCAACGTGGCGGGCCATCGTCTTGGCACGCGTGAGATCGAAGAGGCGATCTCGTCGCACGCGGCGGTCGCGGAAGTGGCCGTGGTGGGCGTCAACGATGCGGTGAAGGGTCAGGCCGCGCTGGCCTTCGTCGTGCTGCGCGATGCGAATGCGGCAGCCAATCCCGCCGACGCGGAAAAACTCGCGCTCGCGCTAGCCGTAACGGTGGATCGCCAGTTGGGCGCGATCGGCAGGCCCGCGAAAGTGCACTTCGTGCCGATGCTGCCGAAAACGCGCTCCGGCAAGCTGCTTCGCCGAGCGATCGCGGCCCTCGCCGAAGGCCGCGACCCGGGCGACCTGCCGACCATCGAGGACGCCTCCGCGCTTCAGTCGATTCGCGAAGCGGTCAGCGCGGGCGACGGTTGACGCGGGAGCGGCCGTCTGGCGCGGCGATAGCGCGCCTTATCGCGCGAGCGGCCGGTAGCCCGCGAGAAAGCGCTTGAGGATACCGGTCGAATACGTGCCCGCGATATCGGTGAGGAAGCTCGAGAACGAGGTGCTCGCGTGCTCATCCGCGGTATCGGAGATCGTGCGGACTACCGCGCAGGGCACGTCGTACTCGTAGCAAACCTGGGCGATCGCCGCGCCCTCCATCTCGACGGCGAGCGCATCGGGCAACAGCGCGCGCAGCGCGCCCACAGCGGCCGCGCTCGCCACGAACTGGTCGCCGCTGATCACGAGCCCGCGGTGCACCTGCGGCAACGCGGTTGCGAGGCGCGGCAGCGCGGCCTTGAAGCGCGCAGCCAGATTCAGCCCCTCCTCCGCGATGAAGCGCTCGCAGGCGGCGGCAAGCGCATCGGCCAGCGCGCGGTCCGCGTCGAAGCGCGAGCGCGCGAGCAGCGGAATCTCGTAACGCGGAAAGAGTGGCTCGGCGTTCATGTCATGCTGAAGCAGCGTGTCGCCCACCACCACGTCGCCCACATGCACGTTCTTGCCCACGCCGCCAGCAACGCCCGTGAAGACGATCGCGCCCACATCGAACGCATGGATCAGCGCGCTCGCCGTGGCGGCGGCGGCCACCTTGCCGACGCGCGCGAGCGTCACCACGCAGGGCGCCCCATGCACAGTGCCGAGGTGATAGTCACGCTGGCCAAACGTGCGCGTGACGACGCCCGATTCAGCCTGCATCGCCGCGATCAGATCGCCGAGTTCCTGAGGCAGCGCAGCGAGCACGCCGAGCGGGCGGGCGGCCGTACCGCTCGCCTGGGTCGAAGAGTTCATCGTTGAATGTTGTCCGTCTGGTTCGTTAGAGGCTTAAGCGCACTCACTCCACCGGCTGCAGTTTGGCCACCGCCAGCGCGAGCCACTTCTCGCCGTGACGCTTGAACCGCACCTGCGCCTTGGCGTCGGTGCCGCTGCCTTCGAGCGCCGTAATCGTGCCTTCGCCGAACTTCGTGTGGAACACGCCCTGGCCCACACGGAAGCCCGTTTCGGCTGCGCGCTGCTCGTTGGCAAACGCGGGCGCCGGGCTCTTGTCCGCGATATAGGCGTCGCGCTCGCGGCGGCCGCCGCCGTAGTTGCTACCCGCGTTGCCACTCCCGTTGCCGCCCTCGCCGCCGCCGCCCGGCCGCGCAAACCAGTCGCGGCCCCAGCCTGCGTTGTCGGAGCGCCCGCCCCAGCGCGAACCCGCCTCGACCTTGGGCGTGAGCCACTTGAGCGACTCCTGCGGCAGTTCGTCGAAAAAGCGCGAGCGCACGTTGTAGCGCGTCTGGCCGTGCAGCAAGCGGCTCTGCGCGAACGAGATGTAAAGCCGCTCCTTCGCGCGCGTGATCGCCACGTACATCAGGCGGCGCTCTTCTTCCAGGCCGTCGGCTTCCATCGCGCTGTTCTCGTGCGGGAACAAGCCCTCTTCGAGACCGGTGATGAAAACCGCCGTGAATTCGAGGCCCTTCGCGGCGTGCACCGTCATCAGTTGCACGGCGTCCTGGCCCGCCTGCGCCTGGTTGTCGCCGGCTTCGAGCGATGCATGCGAGAGGAAGCCCGCGAGCGGCGTCATGACGTCGGGGTTCTGCGCGGGGTCGGTGATCGTGGGCGCGTCGAGCACTTCGATCTCGCCGTCCTGCGAGACGATCTCGGGCACCGCGCTCGCGCCGGGACGCAGCGGAATCGAGCGAGCGGGCGTGTCGAGGCCGTAGCCCGCCTCGCTCACGAACGCCGTGGCCGCATTCACGAGTTCCTGCAAGTTCTCCAGCCGGTCCTGACCTTCACGCTCGGTCTGATAGAACTCGGCGAGGCCGCTCATGCGCACCGTGTATTCGACGGTTTCCGGCAGGCTCATCTGCGCCGTCTCGGCGCGCATCTTCGCGACGAGATTGGCGAACGAACCGAGGCTCGTGCCCGCCTTACCGGTGACGTACGGAATCGCCGCCGCCATCGAGCAGTTGTAGAGGCGCGCCGCGTCGGCCAATTGCTCGATCGAGCGCGCGCCAATGCCGCGCGTGGGGAAGTTCACGACACGCGCGAACGCCGTATCATCGTTCGGGTTGTCGATGAGGCGCAGATACGCGAGCGCATGCTTTACTTCCTGGCGCTCGAAGAAGCGCAGGCCACCATACACCTTGTACGGCACGCCCGCGTTCACGAGCGTGTGCTCGATCGTGCGCGACTGCGCGTTGCTGCGGTAGAGAATGGCGATCTCGTTGCGCGCGAGTCCCTGGTTGATGAGCGCACGAATCTCCTCGACGATCCAGCCCGCTTCCTGTGAGTCGGTCGCCGATTCGTACACACGCACCGGCTCGCCGTGGCCCGCATCGGTGCGCAGGTTCTTGCCCAGGCGGCGCGAGTTATGCGCGATCAGATAGTTAGCCGCATCGAGAATATGGCCGTGCGAACGGTAGTTCTGCTCCAGCTTGATCATGTGCTTCACGCGGAACTCATTCTCGAAGTCGCGCATGTTGCCGACGTTCGCGCCACGGAACGCGTAGATCGACTGGTCGTCGTCGCCCACCGCGAAAATCGCATTGCCCGGCCCCGCGAGCAGCTTGAGCCACGCGTACTGGAGCTTGTTGGTGTCCTGGAACTCGTCCACCAGAATGTCGCGAAAGCGCCCCTGATAGTGCGCGCGCAGCGGCGGGTTGTACGCGAGCAGCTCGTAGCAGCGCAGCAGCAGCTCCGCGAAATCGACCACGCCTTCGCGCTGGCACTGCTGGTCGTAGGCCTCGTAGAGTTCGACGAACTTGCGGTTGAAGTCGTCGCTCACGTCCACGTCCTTCGGACGCAGGCCCTGCTCCTTCGCGTTGTTGATGAAGTACTGCAGGTTCTTGGGCGGGTACTTCTCGTCGTCGACGTTCAGGCCCTTCATCAGGCGCTTGATGGCCGAGAGCTGGTCCGCCGTGTCGAGGATCTGGAAGGTCTGCGGCAGGCCGGCGTCGCGGAAATGCGCGCGCAGCATGCGGTTGCACAGGCCGTGGAACGTGCCGATCCACATGCCGCGCGTGTCGATGGGCAGGAGCGCCTGCAGGCGCCCCAACATTTCGCGCGCGGCCTTGTTCGTGAAGGTCACGGCCAGAATGGTGGACGGCGAGGCCATGCCCTGCTGGATCAGCCATGCAATGCGCGTGATCAGCACGCGCGTCTTGCCGCTGCCGGCGCCCGCGAGGATCAGTGCGGGTTCGTTGGGCAGCGTGACGGCGGCGAGCTGTTCGGGATTCAGATTGGTGAGAAGGTCGGGCATTTTTCTGAAGAGGCAGCGGATCGTTCCGCATTATAGGGTCCGCCGGCAGAAGGCATTAAGCGACGGCGAAGTCGTCGCACGGGCGTTTGGGCGCCGCGCGAGTTCCCTCTCAGATTGCGCGACGCCAGGTTGCATCTGCCGAAAATCGCCGGCGGGAAGATCACGAACGTGAGGGTTGAGCCCGGTATTCGCGTCCTTGCCTCCCCGCTCGGGCAGCCAATGATAGATCAACGGCTTCGCAGAACGGCCTCCACAGATGCCAATGGTATTTCGAACAGATCGGCGATGAAGCCCGAACTCAGCAGATTTCGTCGCGAAAGCATTCGGATCTCTGCTTTGTCCTGTTCGCTCAGAGGCACGAGCGACGGAATAGTGGACGGCGTGCCGCCGGGCGCAGGTGCCGCTGAAGTCGACGGGACGATCGGATCATCCGAGGGAGCGACAAGCGGTGCGTCGTATTCCGACAATCTTTCGACAGCTGCGGGATTGACGTGGAGCTGGGTCGCGACGCTATTCGGAGTCTGCCCCGACGCCAGGGCGTTCAGCGCCTGCTTCTCCTGCTCCATCGTGAGCGGTCGAGCCCACTCGAAGCCGGTGTCGTGCGGCACCGTGGATGAAGAGGAACCCGCCACGGGAGAGCTGGAGCGCGGGACGATAGAACCCAACTCGAACTCGTTCTCAACGACCGTCACCGTCGATTCTGACAAGCCGGTGGCCCTCGCCAGTTCTTGGGTGGTAAAAGTGTGCTCAGGATCGTTGAGCGCCCGAACGAGATCTTGCAACTGGCTCGGCATAACCGAGTCCATGGTTTTCTCGCGAAATTCGTTTGCGAGGCTGTGAGCTCTCCAACGCGAGATACCCAACTTCTCGGCAACGTCCTCTCTGGTATAGCCCTTGGCGAACATGTCCGTGGCGAGAGCCGACTCTTCACTGCCAAAATGAATGTCATGCGTGCCCTTTGGCACGCCCTCACGCAGGCGATCAAGATATGCCCGAGAGACGCGTAGCGTAGACATCACCTGCTCTGGTGTTTCGCCTTGATTCAAGAGCTCGATAGCCAAAGAATTCCTCGCGAATCGTTGCTGGTTCGCGATCCCTAGTATGGTCTCTATCGGCAAACCCAGATCCTTCGCGATATCCTTGGGCGCCAGACCTCGATCCAGTCGCCAAAGCGCGGCCGAACGATTGGCTGGGGACGTGTCCCACCACGACCTTTGATATGTATATGAGTTGACGTTGGCGTAGATATCCATGACTTTTTTCCTGGAAATACCGACTGCCGCAGCGATGTCCGGCACCGACTCTCCGCGATTTCTCAGATCGAATATTTTGTCGATCTGCTCCTTTGTCGCGCCTGCCGTGAACGTTGCTCGTGTTGATGGTCCCGCCGTCGATGTTCCCGCCGTCGATGTTCCCGCCGTCGATGGTCCCGCCGTCGATGGTCCCGCCGTCGATGTTCCCGCCGTCGATGTTCCCGCCGTCGATGGTCCCGCCGTCGATGTTCCCGCCGTCGATGGTCCCGCCGTCGATGGTCCCGCCGTCGATGGTCCCGCCGTCGATGGTCCCGCCGTCGATGGTCCCGCCGTCGATGTTCCCGCCGTCGATGGTCCCGCCGTCGATGTTCCCGCCGTCGATGGTCCCGCCGTCGATGGTCCCGCCGTCGATGGTCCCGCCGTCGATGGTCCCGCCGTCGGCGATCCCTGCGACTGTGTCGCGGTGGGCGGCCTGTACGACCTGAAGTCTTTTTGCCACTTAATTCGCGATACGGTGGCCGTTGATACGCCATTGGTTTTAGCGATATCGGTAACGGACACACCTTCATTCAGCGCGTTGATTATTTCCGCCTTCATAGCCGGCGTCACTTTCCGAACACGCAGAGAACGAGCGTGATCCGCTGGCATTTCCTTCCTTATATTAATCACCGAAGCGCGCGATATTCCCACCTGTGTTGCGATCTGAGCGTCCGAGTACTTTTGTTCATCGATAAGCCCGCGCACCCGCTCACGAATCTCTGGGGTGATCTTGACTCGATTCACCGCATTTCTCGCGGGAGTTATGCCGTTATCTTTCGCGAGCTTACTGACAGCAGCACGGGAGATGCCCAGTCTCTCCGCTATTTCGGCACGCAACAGCTCCCCATCTCTCAGGAGTCCTAGCGCTTCCTCCCGGGTCGCGGGCGTGAGGCCAAGGCTACGGAGCGAATCCGGTGCCGTCAGGCCGATACCTTGTTCTTTTGCTATTTTTTGAATTGTGGATGGCGAAATCCCAAGCTCTTCAGCGATACCTCGACGGGACACGTCGCCTTCATTCAGCAACGCAATGACTCTCTGTCGCATTGCTTCACTGATCTTACCGCCGCCTTGTAGCCCGACGTCGCCGTGCAGCTCCCAAGTATTTGTCGCCTCATCTAGCCGAACCGGAAATTGCGGCCTGTAGCGATTCTCCTTGTCGAATACCCGCCAGGTAGAGTTGTCATTGTCGAAGCGAACGTGGTACACGTTACCTCCCAACTCGACAAACCTGTCGCCTTTGGCGTCCTCCAGAACGCCGGGACGGCTACCCTGATGCAGGTTGGCAAGACTCACGTCTTTAGCAGCGTAAGTAACAAGTGACCCATTGGAGTCGAGGCCTACGGCGTCGTGCGCGAGCATGCTGGTAGGGTCGACCGGGGGGCCTGCTTCTCCCAACGCTTTTTTCGTCAACGCCTCTGCGGCCTCTTTGGCTTGCGGACTCATGGCCGAACCCTCCGCCGTTTCCCTGACAATGCGTTCAGCTGCGTCGTCGACGAGACCTTTCGCGGCAGCGCGCACGCCCGCGGCCGCTGCGTTATCCAGTTCCGCCGATCTTGCCGCCGCAGCGACCGCTCGCACTGCGCTGGCCGACTGCTTGATGGCGCCCGCGCCGGTGAACGCCCCCATTATCATTCCGCCGAACTCGAGTCCCATGCGAACGTTATCAGGCAAGGTCGAAGGTATGAGGTCAGCCATCGGCCCGATAGGCGATAATTCAAACATGATACGCATGACGCCCTCCAATACCTGCGACGCCAGCTTCTTCGCTTTTGCTTCGGGCGTGATGGAGTAATTCTTGTCGCTGGCGTCCTTCAGCACCGCGGTGTACTTGTCGTTTAGATCGCGGATGTAATCGGGACCAACAGGTGGCAGGTTCGCCAGAATGTCAGTGTATCGCTTGGGTCCGCTCACAGACTCCGCATTCAAAGGCTTACTCACCTGAGCATGCCAGTCATAGAGTTCGTTGCGCAAAGACTCCGAATCGTGCATGCGCTGTGTGAACGCCAGAACGATTCTATCTTTCAGATCATCTTGCCCCGGGGTCATCTGAAAGAGCTGGCGACCTATCAGTTCATAGCGCGTTGCTGGGTCGGTCTGAGCTCGAGCCGCTTGCAAAATGCGGTCGACTTCTTGATTGGCCTCTGCCCATCGCCCACGTTCCAAAAAACGGGCAATGTTCAATGAGAAATTGACTTTTGCCTGCATTGAGCTCTTTAACTCCGCGGCTTTCGACAGTATCGCCCTGCGTTCGGTTGAGTTGGCTGCATCGAGAAAATCTTCGCGAAATCGTTCGAGCAAATCGACGCGCTGCCGATCAAACTTGTTCAAATAGCCCTCTCCCATCGGAGCATTGAAGATTCCGAGCGTTCGGTCGACGGGATCGTTGATCGCGCGATTGTATTCACTTCGGATGGAGCTTTCCAGGACGGAGAACTTCTGTTCTATTTCGACGCGCTTTACGCCATCGGTCTCGAGCTGGTAGGACGCCCCCAATGCCGCGAGCGCACCGCTATAAAATTCGCGTTGGCTCTGCGGGAGATCCGAGAGCATTCCCTGCACTTCGACCTGTCTCTGTTCATACCGAACCACATCCGGCGGATAGCCCGTCATTATTCGAGGCAACGTCTGCTCGAGCTTTCTCGCAAGGCGCTGATTGGTGTCGATGTTCTGGCTAACGAAGCCATCACGCGTGTCGAATTCCTTATTGAGTTCCTTGAACTCGTCTATTGTCGCGCCGGTTAGCGTTTGCGTGCCCGCGTGTGTTTCCGCGGTCGTCCGAGCCGTGCTGGAGGGATTCGACGCATTGCGGGCGCCGGGAATGTTAAGCGAGACGGGCGCACCGTGGACGGAGGTCGGCGTGGACGTATTCGACGTATTCGACCCATTCGACCCATTCGAGGCATTCGAGGCATTCGACGCATTCGACGCATTCGACGTGTTCGACGTGTTCGGCGTGTTCGACGCATTCGACGTGTTCGACGTGTTCGGCGTGTTCGACGTGTTCGACGTGTTCGACGTGTTCGGCGTGTTCGACGTATTCGACGTATTCGACGTATTCGACGCATTCGACGCATTCGACGCATTCGACGCATTCGAC
Source organism: Paraburkholderia flagellata (assembly GCF_021390645.1). GTDB lineage: Bacteria > Pseudomonadota > Gammaproteobacteria > Burkholderiales > Burkholderiaceae > Paraburkholderia > Paraburkholderia flagellata. The sequence continues at coordinate 1,143,869 of NZ_JAJEJT010000001.1, read as the reverse complement.
GCATTCGACGTATTCGACGTATTCGACGTATTCGACGCATTCGACGCATTCGACGCATTCGACGCATTCGACGCATTCGACGCATTCGACGCATTCGACGCATTCGACGCATTCGACGCATTCGACGCATTCGACGCATTCGACGCATTCGACGCATTCGACGTATTCGACGTATTCGACGTGTTCGTCATATCGTTCGACAGCGCGAGAGACGTCGGGACGCTTTGCGACGTCTGACCGGCCTTGGAATCACCCGCCGCGTTCGTATCGCCGGCTGCGCCAGATGAGGTCGAAGTGTCGGCACCCTGGTTTGATGACGAAGCGCTTTGCGCTGGCGTGGACGATGCCTCGCTGACGCCAGACGACGCGCCTTCGGCGCTCTGCGATTGTCCTGCATCTGCACCGGAAGCCTGAGAATCGTCGCGCACCGGCGACGTCGAATTGCTCACAGGGGTGGACATATTTCTGCACTCCATCAAAAAGGAGAAGACCGGGCGAACGATCAAACACTCGCCGCCACAGAGTCATTGCAGCATGTCCAGTGCCCCCCCATGTATTAGACATTCACAGCCGCAGAGACTAGTCACCCCGACGCGGCCGCATCGCCAAACGACATCGCCGATGCCGCCCCTCCGGCTTCTTTCCCCGGATTGCGCGAGAGGAGTGCGTGACAGCGCCGCAGCAGTTCCGCCAAATCCACCACACGCTCGCGCGGGTACCGCTGGTCGCAGGCACCGTATAGCTCGACGAACTTGCGGTCAAGGTCGTCGTTGGGATTGACTTCCTTCGGACGCGGGCCTTGTTCCTTCGCGATGTTGATAAAGTGCTGGGGTTTTTCGCCGGATATTTCCCGTCGTCGATCTTCAGGCCCTTCATCAGCCGGCGGACGGCAGAACACCGTTATCAGTGCGCGCCGACGCCGCGGCTTGCGTGGCCCCGGCGCGGCACGTCGGCGCTAGCGAATGCGCCGCGCACCGGTTCGCCTCGGCTGGCGCGTCGGCTCCGACAGGACTTCCCCTTATAATCGAATGTTTCCGCATCCTTTTTTCGGCAGATTCCACCCATGAGCGACAGCACGCTAGCGAAAAGCTTCGAGCCCCAGACGATCGAGGCCCACTGGGGCCCGGAATGGGAGCGTCGAGGCTACGCCGCCGCGACCTTCGAGCCCGGCCGCAACAATTTCTCGATCCAGTTGCCGCCGCCCAACGTCACCGGCACGCTGCACATGGGGCACGCGTTCAACCAGACGATCATGGACGGCCTCGCGCGCTACCACCGCATGCTCGGCGAGAACACGCTGTGGGTGCCGGGCACAGACCACGCAGGCATCGCCACGCAGATCGTGGTCGAGCGCCAGCTCGATGCGCAGAAAATCTCGCGCCACGATCTGGGCCGCGAAAAATTCGTCGAGCGCGTGTGGGAATGGAAGCAGCAGTCGGGCTCGACCATCACGGGCCAGGTGCGGCGTCTCGGCGCGTCGATCGACTGGTCGCGCGAATACTTCACGATGGACGACAAGATGTCGGCCGCCGTGCGCGACGTCTTCGTGCGCCTCTATGAACAGGGTCTGATCTATCGCGGCAAGCGCCTCGTGAACTGGGACCCGGTGTTGCTCACCGCCGTCTCGGACCTCGAAGTGGCGAGCGAAGAGGAAAACGGCAACCTGTGGCACCTGCGCTATCCGCTCGCGGACGGCTCGGCCACGCTGACGGTCGCCACGACGCGTCCGGAAACCATGCTCGGCGACACGGCCGTCATGGTGCACCCGGAAGACGAACGCTATGCGCACCTGATCGGCAAGATGGTCAAACTGCCGCTCACCGAGCGCGAGATCCCCATCATCGCCGACGAATACGTGGACCGCGAGTTCGGCACGGGCGTCGTCAAGGTCACGCCCGCGCACGACTTCAACGACTACCAGGTGGGCCTGCGCCACGGCCTGCCGATGATCGAGATCCTCACGCTCGACGCGAAGATCAACGACAACGCACCCGCCAAATACCGCGGCCTCGACCGCTTCGAGGCGCGCAAGCAGGTGGTCGCCGACTTTGAGGCGCTGGGTCTGCTCGACTCGGTCCAGCCGCACAAGCTGATGGTGCCGCGCGGCGACCGCACGGGCGTGGTGATCGAGCCGATGCTCACCGACCAGTGGTTCGTGGCGATGACGAAGCCCGCGCCCGAGGGCACCTTCAACCCCGGCAAGTCGATCACCGAAACCTCGCTAGACGTGGTGCGCAACGGCCAGATCAAATTCGTGCCGGAGAACTGGACCACCACTTACTACCAGTGGCTCGAGAACATTCAGGACTGGTGCATCTCGCGCCAGCTCTGGTGGGGCCACCAGATCCCGGCATGGTACGGCGAGAACGGTGAGATCTTCGTCGCGAAGAATGACGAAGAAGCACGCGCACAGGCCGACGCCAAGGGCTACAAGGGCGCATTGAAGCGCGACGAAGACGTGCTCGACACGTGGTTCTCGTCCGCGCTCGTGCCGTTCTCGTCGCTCGGCTGGCCGCAGGAAACGCCGGAACTCAAGGCCTTCCTGCCCTCCTCCGTGCTCGTGACGGGCTTCGACATCATCTTCTTCTGGGTGGCGCGCATGGTCATGATGACCACGCACTTCACCGGCAAGGTGCCGTTCGACACGGTCTACGTGCACGGCCTCGTGCGCGACGCCGAAGGCCAGAAGATGTCGAAGAGCAAGGGCAACACGCTCGACCCGATCGATATCGTCGACGGCATCGACCTCGAAGCGCTCGTGGCCAAGCGCACGACCGGCCTCATGAATCCCAAGCAGGCGGCGACCATCGAAAAGAAGACGCGCAAGGAGTTTCCGGACGGCATTCCCGCGTTCGGCACCGACGCGCTGCGCTTCACGATGGCCTCCATGGCCACGCTTGGCCGCAACGTGAACTTCGACCTCGCGCGCTGCGAGGGCTATCGCAACTTCTGCAACAAGCTCTGGAACGCCACGCGCTTCGTGCTGATGAACTGCGAAGGCCACGACTGCGGTTTCAGCAAGCCGGGCGCGTGCCAGCCGGGCGATTGCGGCCCCGGCGGCTACACGGACTTCTCGCAGGCCGACCGCTGGATCGTCTCGCTGCTGCAACGCGTGGAAGCCGAAGTCGCGAAGGGCTTCGCGGACTATCGCTTCGACAACGTGGCCAACGCCATATACAAGTTCGTCTGGGACGAATACTGTGACTGGTATCTGGAACTGGCGAAAGTGCAGATCCAGACGGGTACGCCCGAGCAGCAGCGCGCCACACGCCGCACGCTGCTGCGCGTGCTGGAAACGGTGCTGCGTCTCGCGCATCCGGTGATTCCGTTCATCACCGAAGCGCTGTGGCAGAAAGTGGCGCCGCTCACCGACGCGTACCCGCAAGGCGCTGCGGAGGGCGTTGCATCGATCATGATGCAGCGGTATCCGCAGGCCGAGCAGAAGAAGATCGACGAAGCCGCGGAACAGTGGGCCGCCGACCTGAAGGCCGTGATCGACGCATGCCGCAACCTGCGCGGCGAGATGGGCCTCTCGCCCGCCACCAAGGTGCCGCTGCTCGCCACGGGCAACGCTGAGCGCCTCGCGACGTTCGCGCCCTATGCGCAGGCGCTTGCCAGGCTTTCGGAGGTCCAGATCATCGCCGACGAAGCCGCGCTCGACGCAGCCTCGGCAGGCGCGCCAGTTGCTATTGTTGGGACGGACAAGCTCGTGCTGAAGGTGGAGATCGACGTAGCCGCCGAACGCGAGCGCCTGTCGAAGGAAATTGCCCGACTCACCAATGAGGTGACAAAGTGCAAGGCCAAGCTAGGAAATGACAGTTTTGTAGCAAAAGCACCGCCCGTAGTCGTTGAGCAGGAGCAGAAAAGACTGGCAGAATACCAGGCAACGCTGGACAAACTGACCGCACAACTCACGCGGTTGCCGGCCTGAGCGCCATATCGGCCAAGGGCTGTAACGCGTGACGCCGCACCCGCGGCGTCACCCGAGCACCAGGACAGGGACTAAAGACATGCTGAAAGTGACAAAAGCGGTATTCCCGGTAGCGGGCCTCGGCACGCGCTTCCTTCCGGCCACGAAAGCAAGCCCGAAGGAAATGCTGCCCGTGGTCGACAAGCCGCTCATCCAGTACGCGGTCGAAGAAGCCGTGGCTGCGGGCATCACGGAAATGATCTTCGTGACCGGGCGCAGCAAGCGCGCGATCGAGGACCATTTCGACAAGTCATATGAGATCGAGGCCGAACTCGAAGCGCGCGGCAAGGCCAAGCTGCTCGAACTGGTGCGCAACATCAAGCCGAACAACGTCGACTGCTTCTACGTGCGTCAGCCTGAGGCGCTCGGCCTTGGCCACGCCGTGCTGTGCGCCGAGAAGCTCGTGGGCGACAACCCGTTCGCCGTGATTCTCGCGGACGACTTGCTCTACGGCACACCGCCCGTCATGCAGCAGATGGTCGAGGTGTTCGATCACTACCATAGCTCGGTGCTCGGCGTGGAAGAGATTCCGCCCTCGGAAACGCGCTCGTACGGCATTGTCGACGGCAAGGAGTGGGAAGACTCGATCGTCAAGCTCTCGGGCATCGTCGAGAAGCCGGCGCCCGAAGTCGCGCCGTCGAATCTCGGCGTGGTCGGCCGCTACGTGCTCAAGCCGCGCATTTTCGAGCATCTGAAGGCGATCAAGCCGGGCGCGGGCGGCGAGCTGCAGCTCACCGACGCGATCCAGTCGCTGCTCGCCGACGAGCAGGTGCTCGCGTACAAGTACCACGGCACGCGCTTCGACTGCGGCAGCAAGCTCGGCTATCTGAAGGCGACGGTGGAGTTCGCGCTGCGTCACCCGGAAGTCGGCGCGGATTTCGACGAATATCTGCGCACGCGCAAGCCTGTGCTCGAGGGTTAAGCCTCAAACATCGTTACCCAAGCAAAAAGGCCCGCATTCTCATGCGGGCCTTTTTTTATCGGCTTCGGCGTTTCGGCGTTTAACGCCGGCGCATCAGGAACACGAACGTCTTGTCCTGCTGCGAGCTTTCCACGATCTCGTTGCCGGTTTGCTTCGCGAACGCGGCGAAATCGCGCTGCGAGCCGGGGTCGGTCGCGAGGACCTTGAGGATCTGGCCGCTTTCCATGTCGGCGAGCGCCTTCTTGGCGCGCAGGATCGGCAGCGGGCAATTCAGCCCGCGTGCATCCACTTCCTTGTGAACCTGAACTTGCATCGGGGTTGGATCCTTCGGTGGCGCACCGTCGCGGCGTGAGACGGCGCTGGCAATAGCGTCGATTTTACCGCAGCCACGCCAACCGCCGCTTGGCCTCCGATCACGGCACGGTTCACAGCGTGACCGCCGCCCCCGTCTGTAGCGATTCGCGCAGCGCCTGGCCGATGCGCGTGGCCTCCAGCGCGTCTTCCAGCGTCGCGCCGAGGCTTTCCTTCTGAGCGACACCCGCCTTGCGCGCCGCGACTTCCGCGACGAACGCCTGTGCCTCGATCAGGAACGCTTCTTCGAAACGGTCGAAGAACGTGGGCGTGCATTCACTCCGCACGCCCGTCGCGTCGTAGACATCGACGCGATTCGCGCGCGGGATGCGCCCGATCGCCAGCGCGCCCGCCGTGCCGATCACCTCGCTCGACGTGTCGTTGCCGTGCGCCATCGTGCGCGAGGCGTAGAACATCGCGAGACGCCCGTCCTCGAACTCGCAGATCGCCACGCCGTTATCCACGTCGCCCGATTCGCGCAGGCCTTCGTGCAGCGCGATCGCGCCAGCCGCGTAGACGCGCGTGGCGCGCGGCTTGCCGAGCAGCCAGCGCGCGACGTCGATGTCGTGCACCGTGCAGTCGAGAAAGATACCGCCCGAAGTGGGCGCGAAGCGCACGAAAAAGCCTTCGGGATCGTTGAGATCACAGGTCTGCGAGCGCACGAGAAACGGCCTGCCGATCGCACCGGCCTGCATTTTTGCGTAGGCGTCCTGATAACTCGGGTCGAAGCGGCGCATGAAGCCGATCGTCACTTGCCGGTCCGCATGACGACGTGACACGTTCACCACCCGCTCGCATTCGGCTACATCGAGCGAAAGTGGCTTCTCGCAAAACACGTGCTTGCCCGCTTCGAGCGCCTGCACGATCTGCTCTGCGTGCAAGGCCGAAGGCGTGACGAGCCACACCGCATCGACAGATTGATCCGCCAACAGGTCTGCGTATTCGCCATACAGCCGCGCGGCGGGCAGCGCCTCGCGCGCCCATTCGAGATCCGCTTCGAGCGGACTGCACGCGGCCGCGAGCGTCGCGCCCGGCACGCGATACGCCAGGTTCTGCGCGTGCCGCCGCCCCAACCGCCCAAGTCCCGCCACACCCACGCGCAACGGCTGCGCACGATCGATTGCCTGCATTCCTCGTCTCCTCGCTTGATCCACGCTTGATCCGTTTCAGTCGCCCAGCGTCACCACACGCCCCTCGCGCCACGACAGCGAAGCGGCTTCGGCCAACTCCAGCGCCTTCAGGCCGTCGGCAACCGACGTGCGCACCGGCACGCCCTGCGTCACCGCTTCGTGAAAGTGCGCCATTTCGCGCGCGTAGGCCGCGCGATAGCGCTCGAGGAAGAACGCCTCGGGCACGTCCTGTGCCACGGCGGTCTTCGACCACGCCACCACTTCAGTCGGCTTCATGTTGCCGGCCTGCAGCATGCCCTCGCTGCCGAGCACCTCGAAGCGCTGGTCGTAGCCGTAAGCCGCGCGCCGCGCCGTATTGATCTGACAAAGGCGCCCGCGCTTCGTGCGGATCGTCACCGCCGTCGAATCGATGTCGCCCGCATCGGCAATGGCCGGATCGGACAGGCAACTGCCCGTGGCGTGCACGCTCAGCGCTTCGTCGTCGAGAATCCAGCGGAAGATGTCGAAGTCGTGGATCAGCATGTCCTTGAAGATGCCGCCCGAGTGCTTGATGTATTCGACCGGCGGCGCGCCCGGATCACGACTCGTGACGATCAGCATTTCCGGCGTGCCGATCTCGCCAGCGTCGAGGCGTGTCTTGAGGGCGGCGAATGTGGGATCGTAGCGGCGCTGGAAACCGATCATGGCCACGACGCCCGCACGCTGAACCGCTTCTGCGCAGGCGCGTGCGCGCTCGATGGTCAGATCGACGGGCTTTTCGCAGAAGATATGCTTGCCCGCCGCCGCCGACTTCAGGATCAATTCGGAGTGCGTATCGGTGCTCGAACAGATCACCGTGGCGCCGATCGAGGCGTCGCCAAACGCGGTGTCCACGTCGACAACCTGGGCGCCGTGCTGCGCGGCAAGCGCGGCGGCGGCTTCGCGATTCACGTCGATCACGTACTTCAGACGCACGCCCGGCTGGCGCGCGAGATTGCCCGCATGGATGCGGCCAATGCGCCCCGCGCCGAATACCGCCACATCCAACGTTTTCGCGGCTCCGCTTGCTGCACTAGTCATCGTATCCTCCGGTGTCGGTCGATTCTTCCACGTTGAGTTCGAGCCGGTACGCAAGCGCAATGAAGAGCGCCTGGCACAGGCAGAAGGTGCTGGTGAGCGAGCGGAACGCGAACGCGCTCCCCTCTTTCACATAGAGTTGCGCGTTCGCATGGCGCGCGAGCGGCGAGAGCTGGCTGTCGGTGATGACGAGGGTTTTGGCGTGATGCTGCTGCGCCACGCGCAGGCAGTACTGCGTCTCTTTGCCATAGGGTGCGAAACTGATGGCGATCACCACGTCGCCCTTCTTCACGCTGCGGATCTGCTCGTGATACATGCCGCCGAGCCCCGAGACGAGGTGCACGCGCTTGCGCGTGTGCTGCAAGGCATAAACGATGTAGCTCGCCACCGGAAACGAGCGGCGCACGCCGATCACGTAGATGTTGTCCGCCTGCTCGAGCATCTTCACTGCCTCGTCGAACTGCGCGCCGTCGAGCCCGGCTTCGAGTTCATCGAGCCCGCTGCGGCACGCGCCGATGAACTCGCGCGCCACGGCGCCGCCCATGTCCGGGCTCGTCTCGCCCTCCTTGGCGTCGATCAGCTGGCGAATGCGCTGCTGATAGCTCGTGGCCGACGCGCCCTGCCCCGCATACGCCTGCCTGAACACCGCCTGCAGGTCGGAGAAGCCCGAGAAACCGAAGCGCTGCGCAAAGCGCACCACCGCCGAGGGATGCACGCCGCAGCTCGCGGCAATGTCGCTCGTGCGGTCCATCATCACGCTCGCGCGGTGCTGTTCGATGTAGGTCGCGATGCTTTTCAGCTGCCGCGGCAGCGCCTCGTAATCGTGCGCGATGCGCTGCATCAATTCGTCTACGCCCGCTGCGGCGTCGGTTGTGTCATCCGCCATGATTGTTTTCCTTGGCCATTTGCCGCACCGCCGCAAAGCCTTATCTGGCTTGCATTCCACGGCATGTCGACGGAGCCGATTATAGGCAGCGTGTCACACGAATGGAACAGATTTTCCATTTTTATTTTCGATGAAATTTTCGTTGCAAGTCGCGAGTCGATGTCCTACTCTTGTCGATGAGCGCAGCAGTTGGTCCATGTAGCAAGCGGCATGTCAAAAGCGCGGCTGCGACGCTCACCCCAAGAACGAACGACAGACCGAGAAAGGTGGAGACAATGACTCAACGCAAGGGCAAGACCATGCTCCGAAGGTTGGCCGCAGTGCTCGCGCTGGCAGCGGGACTGACAGGTGCGAGCGTGCTGAGTGCGCAAACGGCGCAAGCCGCCGACGCGCATTTCGTGCTGATCAGCCACGCGCCCGATTCCGACTCGTGGTGGAACACGATCAAGAACGCCATCAAGCAGGCCGACGAAGACTGGAACGTCGAAACCGACTACCGCAACCCGCCCAACGGCGATATCGCCGACATGTCGCGCCTGATCGAACAGGCCGCCGCGCGCAACTACGACGGCGTGATCGTCACCATTGCCGACTACGACGTGCTCAAGAGCTCCATCGGCAAGGTTACGGAAAAGAAGATCCCGCTCGTGACGATCAATTCCGGCACCGAGGAACAAAGCGCGAAACTCGGCGCGATCATGCACGTGGGGCAGCCTGAATATGTGGCGGGCCACGCAGCCGGCGAAAAGGCGAAGGCCGCGGGCGTGAAGACGTTCCTGTGCGTGAACCACTTCGCCACCAACGCTGTGTCGTTCGAACGCTGCCGCGGCTTTGCCGATGCGCTCGGCGTGGACTACAAGACCTCGACGATCGACTCCGGCCAGGATCCGACCGAAATCCAGTCGAAGGTGAGCGCGTATCTGCGCAACCATCCGAACACGGGCGCGGTCCTCACGCTCGGCCCGGTGCCGGCGGCCGCCACGCTCAAAGCGATCGACCAGATGGGCCTCGCGGGCAAGATCTACTTCTGCACGTTCGACTTCTCGGATGACATTGCCAAGGCGATCCGCGCGGGCACCATCCAGTTCGCGATCGACCAGCAACCGTACCTGCAGGGCTATATCCCTGTGGCCGTGCTCGCAATCGTGAAGAAGGAGCACACCACGGACCCGCAGAAGATCCGCCAGATTCTCGAAGCGAATCCGAAGTTCAAGCAGCGCCTTGAAACCTATGGCCTGCAGCCCTCGTATGGTCCGAAGAATATCCGCTCGGGTCCGGGTTTCATCACCAAGGAGAATCTCGACAAGGTCGTGAAGTACGCAGGTCAGTACCGCTAAGCTTTTTCCGTCAGCCACGCGCGGCGGCGGCTAGCATCTTCCGATGCCCATCGCCTCTCGCCAGCCTCGCCGCGCGCCATTCACCGTGTTGCTTCTACTGCAAGGCAGTTGCTTGTGGGGAATGCGCTCGGGAATTTGAGCCAACGCAGGCGCTAATGCGCCTCACACGGCCAATCGCCGTGCATAGGACCAGAGTAAGGCGCTAAACGCCAACCCTGGTCGATACAGGAGACATCATGGGTGTAGCCGGCAAACACTTCCCCTCGCACGCTCCGGAGAGCGGCGCGCAAGACGCGCCCACCCCGCAACCGGGCGCCAGCGACGAACGCGTACGCCGCGAATCGTGGTTCGGCCATCTGCTCGGCCGCCCCGAATTCGCCGCGATTTCCGGCACCGTTCTGGTCTTCGCCGTCTTTGCGATCGGCGCGGGCGGCTCGGGCATGTTCGATCTCGACGGCGTGATGAACTGGTCCCAGGTCGCCGCTTACCTGGGTATCCTGAGCGTCGGCGCGTGCCTGCTCATGATCGCCGGCGAGTTCGACCTCTCCATCGGCTCGATGATCGGCTTCGCCGGCATGATGGTGGCGATCCCCACGATGTACTTCCACTGGCCCATCGCGCTTTCCATTCTGTTCGCGTTCGTGGGCTGTACCGCGCTCGGCGCACTGAATGGCTACCTCGTGATGCGCACGCGGCTGCCTTCGTTCATCGTCACGCTCGCGTTTCTGTTCATCCTGCGTGGCCTGACCCTCGCGCTCTCGATCATGTTCGCCGACCGCACGATCGTCTCGGGCGTGGGCGACGTGGCCAAAGCCGACTTCGTCACCAACCTGCTCTTTCACGGCACAGCGTTCAAGGGCCTGTTCGTGGCGCTCGCGCATATCGGCATCGGCAAGATGCTCGACAACGGCCAGCCGCTCGTGCCGGGCGTCCCCAAGGTGATTCTCTGGTGGTTCGCGCTCGTGGCCATCGGCGCGTTCGTGCTCGCCAAGACGCGCTACGGCAACTGGGTTCTCGCCGTGGGCGGTGACTCGAACGCTGCAAAGAACGTTGGCGTACCCGTGAAGCGCGTGAAGATCTCGCTCTTCATGCTCACCGCGTTCTGCTCGTGCCTCTTCGCCGTGCTGCAAGTGTGCGACATCGGTTCGGCCGCCGCTGACCGCGGGCTGCAAAAGGAGTTTGAAGCGATCATTGCCGCGGTGATCGGCGGCACGCTGCTCACGGGCGGCTATGGCTCGGTGATCGGTGCGGCGTTCGGCGCGCTCATCTTCGGCGTCGTGCAGATCGGCATCACTTACACGAACATCGATTCGGACTGGTTCCGCGTGTTCCTCGGCGTGATGCTGCTCATTGCCGTGCTCTTCAATCACTATGTGCGCCGCCGCGTCGCGCAATCGTAAGCCGGAGACTCAAATGTCCGATACCACCAACACCGCGACCGACGACACGATTCTCGCGCTTGAGAACGTCAGCAAGTACTTCGGCAAGGTCATTGCGCTCAACGGCGTCACGCTGCGCTTGAAACGCGGCGAGGTGCACTGCCTGCTCGGCGACAACGGCGCGGGCAAGTCCACGCTCATCAAGACGCTCGCCGGCGTGCACCAGCCCACTTCTGGCCAGTATTTCGTGGACGGCAAGCCCGTGGCGTTCGATTCGCCCAAAGACGCGCTCGACCTCGGCATCGCCACCGTCTATCAGGATCTCGCGCTCGTGCCGCTGCTCTCGGTTGCGCGCAATTTCTTCATGGGCCGCGAGCCGCAGAAGAAGCTGTTCGGCTTCATCAACGTGATGGATCTCGATGCGAGCGCAACGATTGCGAAGGATCGCCTCGCCGGCATGGGCATCAACGTGCGCGACCCGCATCAGGCCATCGGCACGATGTCGGGCGGCGAGAAGCAGTGTCTCGCCATCGCACGCGCCATTCACTTCGGTGCACGCGTGCTGATTCTCGACGAACCGACCGCCGCGCTCGGCGTGAAGCAGAGCTTCAACGTGCTCAAGCTGATTCATGCGGCGCGCGCGAAGGGCATTTCGGTGATCTTCATCACCCACAACGTGCACCACGCCTACCCTATTGGCGACTCGTTCACGCTGCTCAATCGCGGCCGGTCGCTGGGCACCTACACGAAGGACACGATCAGCAAGAACGAAGTGCTCGACATGATGGCGGGCGGCGCGGAGATGCAGAAGATGATCGCCGAGCTCGACGGCGCGACCATCTGATCACGCCCGCACGGCACAGCACTCAACAGGAATACACATGGCCCTGACTCATTCACCCTCGACCCGTTCAACTCCAGGCCGCTTCGCCGCCGGGCGCAGCCGCGACATCGTCTGCCTTGGCCGCCTGGGTGTCGATCTCTACGCGCAGCAGGTGGGCGCGCGGCTCGAAGACGTCTCCACGTTCGCGAAGTATCTGGGCGGCTCGTCCGCGAACATCGCCTTCGGCTGCGCGCGTCTTGGCCTGAAGTCGGCCATGCTCACGCGCGTGGGCGACGACCATATGGGGCGCTTTCTCGTCGAAACGCTCACGAAGGAAGGCTGCGACACGAGCCACGTGCGCGTGGACCACGAACGTCTCACGGCGCTCGTGCTGCTGGGCCTGAAAGACCGCGACACGTTCCCGCTCATCTTCTATCGCGAGAACTGCGCCGACATGGCCGTCGATTCGGGCGACTTCGACGAAGCCTTCATCGCTTCATCGAAAGCACTGCTTATTACCGGCACGCACTTCTCGACCGAACATGTGAACCGCACGAGTCTCACCGCGCTCGACTACGCGCGCCGCAACAACGTGCGCACCGTGCTCGACATCGACTACCGGCCTGTGCTGTGGGGTCTCACGGGCAAGGCCGACGGCGAGACGCGCTTCGTCGCGAGCGAAGGCGTGAGCGCGCATTTGCAGCGCATCCTGCCGCATTTCGATCTCGTGATCGGCACCGAAGAAGAGTTCCGCATAGCGGGCGGCAAGGAAACGCTCGTCGATGCGCTCAAGCGCGTGCGCGAAGTGACGGGTGCGACGCTGCTCGTCAAGCGCGGGCCGCTTGGCTGCCAGATCGTGGAAGGCGCCGTGCCCGCCTCGATGGATGAATTGCCGATGCAGCGCGGCGTGGAAGTCGAAGTGCTCAACGTGCTCGGCGCGGGCGATGCGTTCGCCTCCGGCTTCCTCTCGGGCTGGCTGCGCGACGCATCGCTCGAAGACTGCGCGAGCGCGGCCAATGCGTGCGGCGCTCTCGTCGTCTCGCGACACGGATGCGCGCCCGCCATGCCGACGCCGGTGGAACTCGATTACTTCCTGCGTGAAGCCGCCGCCGACCCCGTGCGCATGCGCCGCCCCGACCGCGACGCGACGCTCGCGCGCCTGCATCGCGTGACCCCCGCGCGCAAGCGGCACGACGAAGTGCTCGGCTTCGCGTTCGATCATCGCAACCAGTTCTTCGATCTCGCGCAGCAGACGGGCGTGAGCGAAGCGCGCATTTCGTATCTGAAGAATCTCTTCGTCGAGGCCGTCGCGCAGACCGAACGCACGCTTGGCCTGCAAGGACGCATCGGTGTCCTGATCGATGATCGCTACGGCCAGGACGCGCTCAACGCCGCAACCGGCCGCGGCTGGTGGATCGGCCGCCCGGTCGAGCTGCCGGGGTCCGTGCCGCTCGTGTTCGACCACGGCCGCTCGATCGGCACGACGCTCGCTTCATGGCCCATCGACCACACGGTGAAGTGCCTCGTGCAGTTCCATCCCGACGAGCCGATCGAACATCGTCTCGAACAGGAAGCGCAGTTGCGCGCGCTGTACGACGCCACCCAGGCGAGCGGCCACGAACTGCTGCTCGAAGTGATTCCGCCGAAGCTGGGCGGCAAACCGAATGCGCCCGATACGGTCTATCGCGCGCTCAAGAGGCTCTACAACATCGGCATCTATCCGGAGTGGTGGAAGCTCGAGCCGACGGGCGCCGCGCAATGGCGCGACATCGATGCGCTGATCGCCGAGCGCGACCCGTATTGCCGCGGCGTCGTGCTGCTCGGGCTGTCCGCGCCGATCGACCAGCTCGTGGAAGGCTTCCGCGCGGCGGCCGCCTCGAACACCTGCCGGGGCTTCACGGTGGGCCGCTCGATCTTCTACGAACCGAGTCTTGCCTGGCTAGCCGGCGAGATCGGCGACGACGAAGTGATTGCCCGCGCACGGCGCGCCTTCGAAACGCTGATCAGCGCGTGGCGCGCCGCGCGCGCCGAAGCAGACGGCACGCACGCCAACCATGAGGAGAAGGCGGCATGAATCAACGCATTGCTCCAGGCGAATACGCCACACAGGAAGGCGCGCAGAACGCATCGCCCGGCGCACACGCGAGCACCGTGCGGCTCACGGCGGCTCAGGCGCTCGTGCGCTATCTCGCCGCCCAGCGCGTGGCGAGCGAGGACGGCTCGGGCCGCACCGAGCCGCTGTTCGGTGGCGTGTTCGCGATCTTCGGCCACGGCAATGTGGCGGGCATCGGCGAGGCGCTCTATCAGCACCGGCACGAATTGCCTACGCTGCGCGCGCACAACGAACAGGCCATGGCGCACAGCGCGATCGCTTTTGCCAAAGCGCACTTCCGGCGCCGCATGATGGCGGTCACGACGTCCATCGGCCCGGGCGCGACGAATCTCGTCACCGCGGCTGCGCTCGCGCACGTAAATCGCCTGCCAGTGCTGCTGTTGCCCGGCGACATATTCGTTTCGCGCGAACCCGATCCGGTGCTGCAACAAATCGAGGACCTGCACGACGGCGGCATTTCCGCCAATGACGCGCTCAAGCCCGTATCGCGCTACTTCGACCGCATCGTGCATCCCGCGCAGTTGCTCACGGCGTTGCCGCGCGCGCTGCGCGTGCTCACCGACGCCGCGCTCTGCGGCCCGGTCACGCTCGCCCTGCCGCAGGACGTGCAGGCCATGGCGTGGGACTATCCCGCGAGCTTCTTCACGCCGCGCCTCGTCACCTTCCACGCGCCCGCGCCGATCCAGACCGAGATCGACGCGGCGCTCACGCAACTGCATCGCGCGAAACGCCCGCTGATCGTGGCGGGCGGCGGCGTGCTCTATTCGCGCGCCTCGCAGGCCTTGCAGACGCTCGCCGCCTCGCGTGGCATCCCCGTGGCGGAAACCCAGGCGGGCAAAGGCTCGCTCGCGTGGGACGATCCGCTCAATGTCGGCGCGCTCGGCGTGACGGGCTCGCCCGCCGCGAACGAACTGGCGCGCGGCGCCGACTGCGTGCTCGCCGTGGGCACGCGCTTGCAGGACTTCACGACCGGCTCGAACTCGCTCTTCGCCAATGCCCATGTGATCGGCGTGAACGCCAATGCCTTCGACGCGCTCAAGCACAACGGCCTCGCCGTGCAGGCGGACGCGCGCCAGGCGCTCGCCGCGCTCAACGACGAACTGATCAACTGGCGCGCGGACGCGAACTGGACCGCACACGCGCAGCGCCTTGCCAACGAGTGGCGTGCGAGCATCGAGCGCCTGACGCATGCGCCGCAGGAACGCAACCGCCTGCCCTACGACGCCGATGTCATCGGCGCCGTGCAACGCTCGTCGAGCCGTTCGTACACCGAGGATATCGTCGTCTGCGCGGCAGGGACGCTTCCCGCCGAGTTGCACAAACTGTGGCGCGCGGGGCAACCTGGCGCCTATCACGTCGAATACGGCTATTCGTGCATGGGCTACGAGATCGCGGGTGGCCTCGGTGCGAAGCTCGCGCGGCCCGATCGCGAAGTCATCGTCATGGTGGGCGACGGCAGCTATTTGATGATGAACAGCGAGATCGCGACCTCGGTCATGCTAGGCGCGAAACTCATCATCGTCGTGCTCGACAACCGCGGCTATGGCTGTATCAACCGGTTGCAGCAGGCTTGCGGCGGCGCGCCGTTCAACAACCTGTTCGACGACTGCGCGCAAGGGCCGCTCGGCGCGCCGCGCATCGACTTCGCCTCGCATGCGCGCTCGCTCGGCGCGCAGGCCGAACACGTGGCGAACGTCGCGGAACTCGAAGCGGCGCTGCAACGCGCGCGCGCTTCGTCGCGCACTTATGTGGTCAGCATCGACACCGACCCCGCGCGCACGACCGAAGAAGGCGGCTGGTGGTGGGAAGTCGCGGTGCCCGAAGTGTCCACGCGCGCGGCCGTGCGCGAGGCGCGCGAGCGCTATGAAGAACATGTCGCCGAGCGCGGCGGCCGCGCGCAAGCGGCCGAAGACACGCCCGCCGGCGACGACCAATCCGGCGACGCGTAACGCGACTGACGACACAGACATCGAGGAGCGCACATGAGCGCATTTGAAGTACGCATCGGCATCAACCCGCTGTCATGGATGAACGACGACCTGCCCTCGCTCGGCGGCGAGACGCCGCTATCCCAGGCGCTGACCGAGGGCCGCGAGATCGGCTATGAGGGCTTCGAGTTAGGCAACAAGTTTCCGCGCGAGCCGCAGGCGCTCAAGGCGCTCCTCGCGCAATACGATCTTTCACTCGTCTCCGGCTGGTACTCGGGCATGCTCGCGCGGCGCAGCGTCGAGGAAGAGATCGCCGCTGTCGACAAGCATCTGGATCTGCTCGCGCAAAACGGCGCAACGGTGATGGTCTATGGCGAGGTCGCCGATTCGATCCAGGGCGCGCCCCGCCCGCTCTATCAACGGCCGCGCTTTTTCAGCGACAAGCAGTGGGACGAATACGCCGCGCGCGTGGATGCCTTCGCGCGCCATACGCTCTCGCGCGGCGTGCGGCTCGCGTATCACCATCACATGGGCGCCTATGTCGAAACGCCCGCCGACGTCGACAAACTCATGGCGCGCACCAGCGACGCCGTGGGCCTGCTGTTCGACGCTGGCCATATGACGTTTGCGGGCGGCGACCCGGTCGCAGAACTCGACAAGCACATCGAGCGCGTGTGCCATGTGCACTGCAAGGACGTGCGCCCTGCCGTCATGAAGCTTGCGCGCAATCGCAACTGGAGTTTTCTCGACGCCGTGCTGGCAGGCGCGTTCACCGTGCCGGGCGACGGCGCCGTCGATTTCCCCGCGATCATCGCGCGCCTGAAACGCCACGGCTATCGCGGCTGGCTCGTCGTCGAAGCCGAGCAGGACCCCGTGATCGCACCGTCGTACGAGTATGCGCAAAAGGGTTACCGCACGTTGCGCACCCTCGTCGATGCTACGGACACCCAATCGAAGGAGGCAGCATGACTCTGCTGGTCAAGGCCGCGCGCGAAGGCCAGTCTATCGCGCGCGTCACGCCCGATACCGCGGGCTGGCGCTATGTCGGCTTCGCCGCATATCGGCTCGAAGCGGATGAAGTGGTCTACGTATCCGAACCCGATCGCGAGAGCTGCATCGTCGTGCTCGCCGGTGCGGTCGATATCGAAGCGGGCGGCGAGCGCTGGTCGAGTCTCGGCTCGCGCGATAGCGTCTTCGAAGATGCCGCGCCGTATGCGCTCTACGTGCCGCCCGGCGTAAAAGCGACCGTGCGCGCGACACGCGACGCCGAAGTGGGCGTTGCGAGCGCGCCCGCCAAAGGCACACTGCCCATTCGCCTCATCGAACCCGCGCAAATGAGGCGCTCCACGCGCGGCAAGGGCGCGAATACGCGCTACGTGTGCGATATCCTGCCGCAAGATGCGCCCGCGGAATCGCTGCTCGTAGTCGAGGTGCGCACGCCTTCGGGCCACTCGTCGAGCTACCCGCCGCACAAGCACGACGCCGATCGTCTGCCGCAGGAAAGCGCGCTCGAGGAAACCTACTATCACCGGCTCAATCCGCCGCAGGGTTTCGCGTTCCAGCGCGTGTACACCGATGCGCGCGACCTGGACGAAACGATGGCCGTGGAAAATCACGATGTCGTGATGGTGCCGCGCGGCTATCACCCGGTAGTCGTCCCGTATGGCTACGACTCGTACTACCTGAACGTGATGGCGGGCCCGACGCGCGAATGGCACTTCCACAACGACCCGGCACACGAGTGGATCATCGAGCGCGACGCAAAGTGATACGCCGATAAAAAAACGCCGCGTGTTGCACCACGCGGCGTTTTTTGTTGCGCACGCAACGAGATCGCGAGCGTCAGGCCAGCCGGAATTTCCCCACGAGACGCTTGAGCACCTTCGCCTGATCGTCGAGCGATTGCGCCGCGGCGGTCGCCTCTTCCACAAGCGCCGCATTCTGCTGCGTACCAGCGTCCATCTGCGTGACCGCGCGGCTGATTTCCTCGATGCCCGAGCGCTGCTCGCGCGAAGCCGCAGAAATCTCGCCGATGATGTCGTTCACGCGCCGCACGGCCTTCACGACTTCGTCCATCGTCGAGCCCGCGTCCTGCGCCAGCGTCGAACCGTTGGACACGCGCTCAACCGACGCGCCGATCAGCGTCTTGATCTCCTTGGCCGCCGCTGCGCTGCGCTGCGCGAGGCTGCGCACCTCGCCCGCCACCACCGCGAACCCGCGCCCTTCCTCGCCCGCGCGCGCCGCTTCCACGGCCGCGTTGAGCGCGAGAATGTTGGTCTGGAACGCAATGCCCTCGATCACGCCGATGATGTCGGCGATGCTCTTCGCGCTGTCGTTGATCTCTTGCATGGTCGCGACCACGCGGCCCACCACCGAGCCGCCCTTCTCCGCGATTGCCGACGCATTGCCCGCGAGCGTGCTGGCCTGCTCCGCGTTCTCGGCGTTCAGGCGCACCGTGGACGTGAGCTGCTCCATGCTGCTCGCCGTGCGTTCGAGCGCCATGGCCTGCTCTTCGGTGCGGCGCGAGAGATCGAGATTGCCGGTCGAGATTTCGCCCGAGGCGGAGGCGATCGCCTCGGCGCTCGCGGCGATCTCGGCCACCGTGGTCGAGAGGCCTTTCTGCATGTCGCGCAGCGCGCCCAGCATGCTTGCCGCGTCCCGCGCGTGAACCGTGACGGGCTGCGCGAGATCGCCGGCCGCGATGCGGGACGCGATGGCCTTGGCGTGCGCCGGTTCGCCGCCCAGTTGCCGTGCGATGCGGCGCACGACCCATTCGCTCACGAAGAACGCGAGCACGAACATGGCCACGGTCGCCACGGCCATCATCACAAACGACGACTTGAAGATGAACTCGGCATTGCCGATCGTGGCTTTCGCGGCCGTGCCGCGCTGCGCGACGAGGTCGTTGACGAGCGTTTCGAGCTTGCCGGTCTCCACGAGCAGCGACACGTCCTGCGTGCCCACCTGCCAGCTCATCTGCGAGAGATCGAGCGGCTGCTGCTTCACGAGCGTCACGAACTCGCGCAGATGGCCGCTCCACGCCGTGGTCGCGTCCGCGAGCTTCTTTTGCAGGGCGAGCGCGTCGCCGCCCTGTTCCTGCGCGTATTGCTGCAACTGACTCATGCCGCGCTCCAGCGCGCCGAGATCCTTATCGATGTCCTGGCCCAACTCGTCGCGCTCGCGCGCCGTGGTCGCCGTGAGCAGCATCTTCTGGGCGCGGCTCGCGCGCAGCACGTGACCGCGCGCTTCCTCGGCGGCGCGGCTCGCGACGTAGCCCTGTTCGTAGATCGATTGCGTCGAGCCATTGAGGCGGCTGATTTGCGCGAGCGAAACGGCGCCGATGGCGAGTGTGCCGATCAGCACGAGCGCGAAGGCAAGGCGCAGTGTGGCCTTCACGGAAAGCCGCGAACTGCGCGCTGCGGCGCCGGTGCCTGCGCCCTTGTGCAACTGCGCGTTCGCCGCGCTGCCTGCCGGATCCTGCGGCGCGAAGCCCGCGTGCCCGCCGCCTTGCGATACTGCTTTCATTTTGGTCTCCAGCATTGTTGTTCGGCTTAACGCCATCGTTCGTGATTTGCGTTACGCCCCAACTCCGGTCTACGGCACCCCGTCGCGCAATCTTTAACCCCGTCGCGCGCGGTGCGGCTCACATTCCGGCCCCGTATTGCGCACCTCGTGGGCGCGCACATCGGCGGTTTATACACGGCCAAAATGAAACGCCAAAAATCCCGTATCAAATTCGAGTATGGGCTCCAGCCCCTTGCGGCATCGTGCCGCAGCGCAACCGCGCACTACCCAGATCAGACCCGTGTCCGATTCTCGACAAATCTTGTCCGCACAGTTCGAGCGAGACACATTACACTGCGCTCATAACTCTTATACATGTCCTTTCATGCCGTCGCCGCTGCCCGCCTGGCGTGGTGCCCGCTGAATACTCTCTGCTGCTACCGAAAACATGGAAACCAGTTTCGACAAGCGCGCCCTGCCTGGCGCCGCCGCGGGTTCGTCCGCGGCCGCTTCCGCCCCCGCCGCGGGCGCGGTGCAACGCACCGTCTATTCGGTGCTCGGTGCGATCAGCTTCTCGCACCTGCTCAACGACATGATCCAGTCGCTGATCCTCGCCATCTACCCGATGCTCAAGGACAACTTCTCGCTGTCGTTCACGCAGATCGGCCTCATCACCCTCACCTACCAGATCACGGCATCGATGCTGCAGCCGCTAGTGGGCGTCTATACCGACAAGCGGCCCCTGCCGTATTCGCTGCCCGTCGGCATGGGCTTCACGCTGTGCGGACTCCTGCTGATGTCGGTCGCGCCGACCTTCGGCGTGCTGCTCGTGGCAGCGGCGCTGGTGGGCTGCGGCTCGTCGGTGTTCCATCCGGAATCGTCGCGCGTGGCCCGCATGGCCTCGGGCGGCCGTCACGGTCTCGCGCAGTCGCTCTTCCAGGTGGGCGGCAACGCGGGCTCGTCGCTCGGGCCGCTGCTCGCCGCCTTGATCGTCATTCCGCACGGCCAGCGCAGCATCGCGTGGTTCTCGGCGGCCGCGCTAGTCGGGATGATCGTGCTCACGCAGATCGGCCGCTGGTACAAGTCCCATCCCGCGATGAAGAAAAAGCGCGCCGAGGTGCCGCACGTCGTGCTGTCGCGTGGCCGCGTGGCGGGCGCCATCGGCATTCTCGTGCTGCTCGTGTTCTCGAAGTACTTCTACCTCGCGAGCATCAACAGCTACTTCACGTTCTATCTGATCGACCGTTTCCACCTCTCCGTGCAGGCCGCGCAGATCCATCTGTTCGTGTTCCTCGCTGCCGTCGCCGCTGGCACGATCATCGGCGGTCCGGTGGGTGACCGCATCGGCCGCAAGTACGTGATCTGGGGCTCGATTCTCGGCGTGGCGCCCTTCACGCTGCTCCTGCCCTACGCCAACCTGTTCTGGACCGGCGTGCTCACGGTCATCATCGGCGTGGTGCTAGCCTCGGCGTTCTCGGCCATCCTCGTGTATGCCCAGGAACTGATTCCGGGCAAGGTGGGCATGGTCGCGGGTCTTTTCTTCGGCTTTGCGTTCGGCCTCGGCGGTATCGGCGCAGCGGTGCTCGGCCAGTTGGCGG
Source organism: Paraburkholderia flagellata (assembly GCF_021390645.1). Lineage (GTDB taxonomy): Bacteria > Pseudomonadota > Gammaproteobacteria > Burkholderiales > Burkholderiaceae > Paraburkholderia > Paraburkholderia flagellata. Next base: position 1,122,872 of record NZ_JAJEJT010000001.1, on the reverse strand, counting down.
ATGCCACGAGCATCAGTTTCGTCTACAAGGTCTGCTCGTTCCTGCCGCTCATCGGCATCCTCACCGTGCTGCTGCCCGACGTCGAAGGCAAGCGCGCGAAGAAGACAGCCTGAGCGCGGCAGCGCGCCTCAAGGCTCAGCAAAACGGCCGGATGCCCCTCGGGGCTCCGGCCGTTTTACTTTGTGCGCCTGCACACGCTTTGCCCCGCCGCGACTTCGTACTAGGCTTGTTGTTGGCCGCCGCCGCCCGCCCGCCAGCCATTCCGGCCTGGTCTCGCGAAACGCGGCGCTTTCGAGACGCCCGCGCACGAGGTTCGCCATGCAACTGTCCACGGTAGAGATCGAAAAGCCCGAAGCCACCAACTTCATCCTTGGCCAGACCCACTTCATCAAATCCGTCGAGGATCTGCACGAGGCGCTCTACGGCGCGGTGCCGGGCATCCAGTTCGGCCTGGCATTCTGCGAGGCGTCGGGCAAGCGGCTCGTGCGGCGCTCGGGCACGCAGGACGCGCTCATCGAGATGGCTACGCAAAATGCGCTTCGCATCGCCGCCGGCCACTGCTTCATCGTCTTTCTCGGCGACGGCTTTTTCCCGATCAACGTGCTCAACACGATCAAGGCCGTGCCCGAGGTCTGCCGCATATTCTGCGCCACCGCGAACCCGACTCAGGTGCTGATCGCAGAGACCGATCAAGGGCGGGGCATCGTCGGCGTGGTGGACGGCATGCCGCCACTCGGCGTCGAGGCCGAGGACGACGTGCGCTGGCGCAAGGACCTGTTGCGCGCGATCGGCTACAAGGCCTGAGCGCCCATGACGACGCTGCGCGCGGCCATCGAGCGGCAGACGGCGCACGCGCTTGCGTGCGGTGCGCTCCATCCCATCGAGACCGCGCATACCTTTATCGACGATGGCGGCATGCGCTTCTACGTGCGGGTGGCCGAAAATCTCGCGCGCAAGGCGGCGGCGCGGCTCACGCCGCAAACTTCAGTTGCGTCCAGTTCGCAGCCGCGGCGCGATCCGTTCCTGCCTTACGAGCAAGATCTCTTCGTCGGCGACCTGTCGCCCACGCACGTCGCGCTGCTCAACAAGTTCAATGTGATCGACCAGCACCTGCTGATCGTGACGCGCCGCTACGAGCCGCAGGAAGCGCTGCTCGACGCGGCGGACTTCAGCGCGCTGATCGAGGCGCTGCGCGAGATCGACGGTCTCGCGTTCTACAACGGTGGCGCGGCTGCAGGCGCGAGCCAGCCGCACAAGCATTTGCAGATGGTGCCGCTGCCGCTCGCAGGTCATGGGCCTCACGTGGCGCCCCTCGAAGTCCTGGTCGGCCGCGCGCAGGCGGTTCACGGCGCGCGTCCCATCGCGATCGTGCCAGGGCTCGCGTTTCGCCATGCATTCGCACGCCTCGATCTCGGCCCAGACAGCGGCACGCCAGACGACGCCGCGCCGGTTGCACTCGACTGCTATCGCGCGTTGCTGGACGCGGCGGGCGTGCCCGCTGTCGACGTGGGCGGCGTTGCGCATCAGGGTGCGCCGTACAACTTGCTCGTCACGCGCAGGTGGATGCTGGTCGTGCCGCGCACGGCGGAATGCGTCGAGGGAATCTCCGTGAATTCGCTCGGCTTTGCCGGCTCGTTCTTCGTGCGCAACGCAGCGCAGTTGCAGACGCTCGCGCAACTCGGCCCGATGGCGGCGCTAGAACGCGTAAGCGTGGATCGCTGAGATACGTTTAGCGCTCGACAACGAGCGGCTCGAGCGCCGCGCGCAGCGCATCGGGCAACGCGCTCACGGGCCGGCGCGTCGCGCGATCGACGTAGACATGCACGAAATGACCCTGCGCCGCGGGCGCGTCCTCGCCCTCGCGAAAGAGGCCGACTTCATAGCGCACGCTCGACGAACCGAGACGCGCGACGCGCAGCCCCGCCTCCACGCGCTCCGGAAACGCCAGCGGCGCGAAGTAGTTGCACTGCGTCTCGACCACGAGCCCGATCGTCGTGCCGTGTTCGATGTCGAGCGCGCCCGCGCGGATCAGATACTCGTTCACCACGGTGTCGAAGTAGCTGTAGTAGACGACGTTGTTCACGTGGCCGTAGACATCGTTGTCCATCCAGCGCGTGCCGATCGGCAGGAAATGGCGATACCCGGAGCGGGCGACGGTGACGGGTCGGTTCATCGGCGTGATAGAGGGCGGGCGTAGCGGGAAAGCGTCGATCGTCTCGCGGCCATCACTGGCCCGGACGCTCGACGAACTCGAACGGCAGGCCGCGCCGGCGCATCCATTCGCCGAGCGCCTGGCCCGTGCCCGCGCGCCACGGCCGCAGCTTCGCGGGCTCGACGAGGCGGTATTCGAGCAGTTCCGGCGAAAGCGCAATCGTGCCCGACGCCTTCACGTGATACGCAATGATGAGTTCGTTCTTGCGGATGAACTCGTAGACGCCAACCAGTTCGACACTTTCGGCGCGCAACGCGGTCTCTTCGTGCACCTCGCGCGCGATGCCCTCTTCGGGCGTCTCGCCGTTTTCGAGAAAGCCGGTGATGAGTGCAAACATGCCTTCGGGCCACGCGGCGTTACGGGCGAGCAGAATGCGGCCCTCGTACTCGACGATCGCCGCTACGACAGGCAGCGGGTTGTTCCAGTGGACGTAGCCGCAGGCGCGGTCCGGGCAGGCGAGACGCACGCGGGCGCCTTCGTGGTCGGGATCGGTGCGCTCGGTCAGGCGCGTGGCGCAGCGCGGGCAAAACTGGTAGTCGCTCATGGGGCAAAAGGCACAGGTCGATGGCGCTGGGAACCCGCCGCGCGGCCCGGCGGGCACGCTCGCGGCTCGCGCGAAAGCGTCCATTTTAGTGTGCTATCGGCGCGCGCGTGCGGCTGCGCAAAAACGGCGCGATGCCCCGTCCACACGCGTTTTCACCACCCGAACGACCTGACGGCTCACACTAGCGCGCCGCCTTGCGGGTGTGCCAAACCCGCCATAGCAGCCCGATCGCGCCGGCCACGAGCGCGCCCGCCGCGAGCCACAGCGAAGGCGAGAACGAGCCCGTGGACGCCGCGAGCGGCGCGGCCACGAGCGGCCCCGCGATCTGCCCGATGCCATAGGCCGCCGTCGCATAGCCCATCAGCGCGGCCGCATGCTCTCCACGCAGCAGGCGCGCCTCGCGCATCGCGAAGAGCGTGATCGCCGTGAACGGGAGTCCGATCAACACGCTGCCGAACGAGAATCCCGCGGCGTTGGGCCAGACGATACCGAGCGCGATACCCACGGCCTGCAGGACGTAAGCGCCCGCCAGCATCACGCGATTGTCCCAATGCAGCGGGAAGCGCGCCGCCAGCAGCGCACCGGCGATCAGCGCCGCGCCGAGCATCGGCCAGAACAGGTCGGGCCATGCCGACCCGGGCAGCGCGTGGCGCGCGATCACGGGCAGGAACGTCGCCGTGATGATGTAGCCGAAGCCGGGCACGCCGTAGAGCAGCACGAGCCAGAAGGCGTCAGCGCGACGACCGTCGCGCTCCTGCGCAACGCTTGCCGTCGTGCTCGCGGCGGTGCGCGGCGCCAGCGCACGCATGTCCTCGCCAAACGTAGACCAGACGACGACGGCGAGCAGCGCGCTGATCAGCCCGAAGCCTAGCCACCCCGGCCGCGCGCCGAGGCCGCCTGCCGCGCTCACGAACAGCCCGGTCGCGATGATGCCGACGCCGGGACCGGTGTAGATCACGCCGCCCCACTCGTTCGCGCCCAGTTGTGCGAGCCGTCGCAGGCCCCATTGCGAGGCGAATACGAAAGTCCACGCGCTCACCGCGCCCGCAAGGAAGCGCACGACCGCCCAGATCCAGAACTGCTGGGTGAGGCCCATCGCGAGTGTGAGGAGCACCGTGGCCAGGAGACCCGCGCGCACGATCTTCGCGGGCGCCATGCGCAGCGCGACGCAACTGATCGCGCCAACGAAATAGCCGGCGTAGTTCAGCGATGCGAGCCAGCCGCCATGGCGAAGGTCGAGTGCGCCGCCGTGCAGCATCAGCGGCAAGAGCGGCGTAAAGGCGAAGCGCCCGACACCCAGTGCGACGGCGAGAGTCACCATGCAGGCCAACGCCGCGCGACGCCCGGCATGCGAGCGTGGCCCGGAAACATGGACGGCGCCGGGGACGTAATCGTTCATGAGTTCAATGGGTTAAGTGACTGGCTACCATCGTAGGTGATTCAATCGTTCCCGAAAAATGAATTATCATGAATCAATGCATTCTGAGGAGAGAACGATGGACCTCGCCGAACTGGCAATTTTCCGGGCAGTCGTACGGGAGAATGGCGTGACGCGGGCCGCCGCCAAGCTCAACCGCGTGCAGTCGAACGTGACCACGCGCATCAAGCAGCTCGAAGATCAGCTCGGCACGCCGCTCTTTACGCGCGAGGGTCGCCGCCTCATTCTCACGCCCGCTGGCCAAACGCTGCTGCCCTACGCCGAGCGTCTGCTCGCGCTCGCCGACGAAGCGCGCCATGCGCTGAAGGCCGGGCGCCCGGCGGGACGCCTGAGGCTCGGCACCATGGAGAGCGCTGCGGCAAGCCGTCTGCCTGGCCTCCTCGCGCACTATCACCAGGCGTGGCCCGAGGTCACGCTCGAACTGGAAACGGGCACAACTGGCACGCTGGTCGAGCGTCTACGCGAATACGAGATCGATGCTGCGCTGATCGCCACACCGCTCGACGGCCTGCCTGACCCAGACGTGTTCGACCTCGTGCCGGTCTATCGCGAGGAACTCGTGATGCTCACGCCGCGCGGGCACCGGCCAATCCGCGAGCCCGGCGACATCGCGCTCTCCACGCTCGTCGCGTTCGAGCGCGGCTGCGCGTATCGCGCCTATGTCGAGCGCTGGTATCTGGAGCACGGCATCCGGCCGTCACGCGTACTGGAGCTGGGCTCGTATCACGCGATCGTCGCGTGCGTGGCCGCGGGCGCGGGTGTGGCCGTCGCGCCGCGCTCGGTGCTCGAACTGCAACGCAATGCCGACGAGGTCACGATGCATTCCCTTGGCAGACTCGGCCAGATCGACACGTTGCTCGCCTGGCGGCGGGGCCACTTTTCGCCGGCGCTCGGCGCGTTAAAGGACGCGCTGATGGAGCATGCGCAACGCACAGGCAGCGCGGCGTTGTCCCTGGCGGGTGAAGCTGCAGCCGCAAGCCTTCACGCCATATAAGCGGCGCAGGAAACAAAAAGGCTGCCCTGACGGACAGCCCTTCTTCGTCGCAACGCGGCAATCAAGCCGCGACGCGCCGTATTACAGCTTCGCTTCGACCCAGCCCTTCACGCCGGCAAGCGCGGCCGGCAGGTTGGCCGGCTCGGTGCCGCCAGCCTGCGCCATGTCGGGACGGCCGCCGCCCTTGCCGCCCACCTGCTGGGCGACGAAGTTCACGAGTTCGCCGGCCTTGACCTTCTTGCTCGCCTCGGCGGTCACGCCAGCGATCAGGCTAACCTTGCCGCCCTCCACCGCCGCCAGCACGATGGCCGCGCTCTTGAGTTTGTCCTTGAGCTTGTCCACGGTCTCGCGCAGCGTCTTCGAATCGGCGCCATCGAGCGTCGCGGCGAGCACGTGCACGCCGTTCACTTCGATCGCCTGGCCCACGAGCTCGTCGCCCTGGCTCGAAGCGAGCTTCGACTTGAGCGCGCCCAGTTCCTTTTCCAGCGACTTGACCTGGTCCTGCACCTGCGCGATGCGCTGCGTGAGTTCCGACGGCTGCGCCTTCAGGGCCGCGGCCGCTGCGTTGACGCGCGCGTCGAGTTCCTGCACGAAGCGCACTGCGTTGTCGCCCGTGATCGCTTCCACGCGGCGGATGCCCGCCGCCACGCCGCCTTCCATCACGATCTTGAAGAGGCCGATGTCACCGCTGCGGTGCACGTGCGTGCCGCCGCACAGCTCACGCGAGAAACCGAGATCCATCACGCGGACTTCGTCGCCGTACTTCTCGCCGAAGAGCGCCATCGCGCCGCCCTTCACCGCATCGTCGTATGACATCACGCGCACGACGCCCGGCGCGTTCGCGAGCACTTCCGCGTTGACGATCTGCTCGACGCGGCGGATTTCGTCGTCCGTCATCGGCGCGTTGTGCGCGAAGTCGAAGCGGGTCTTGTCGGCATCGACGAGCGAGCCCTTTTGCTGCACGTGCGAGCCGAGCACTTCGCGCAGCGCCTTGTGCATCAAGTGGGTGGCCGAGTGGTTGCGTGCGGTGCGGGCGCGGCGGATGGCGTCGATTTCCGCCTTCACGACGTCGCCAACCTTGAGCACGCCTTGCTCGAGCGTGCCGTGGTGGCCGCTCACGTCGGCTTGAACCTTGAGCGTGTCGGCGACGGCGAAGCGGATGCTCGCGTTCGCGATCACGCCCTGGTCGCCGACCTGGCCGCCCGATTCCGCATAGAACGGCGTATGGTCGAGCACGACCACGGCGTCCTGGCCCGTCTTCACTTCGTTGACCGAGGCGCCGTCCACGTAAAGCGCGACGACCTTCGCATCGTCGAACACGATCTCTTCGTAGCCGTGGAACGTCGTCTTCGCGCCCGAGTACTCGAGGCCCTGCGTCATCTTGAACTTGCCCGCCGCGCGCGCCTGCTCGCGCTGACGCGCCATCGCTTCGTCGAACGCCGGCTCGTCGACCGTCACGTTGCGCTCGCGGCAAACGTCGGCCGTAAGGTCGAGCGGGAAGCCGTACGTGTCGTGCAGCTTGAACGCGAGTTCGCCGTCGAGCGTCTTGCGGCCCTTGGCTTCGAGGTCCGCGAGTTCGGCTTCGAGGATAGACATGCCGTGCTCGATGGTCTCGAAGAAGCGCTCTTCTTCCTGGCGCAGAACGTCCGTCACGCGCTGCTGTGCTTCGGCGAGTTCCGGATAGGCGGCGCCCATTTCGGCGACGAGATCCGCCACCAGCTTGTGGAAAAACGCGCCCTTCTTGCCGAGCTTGTAGCCGTGGCGGATCGCGCGGCGCACGATCCGGCGCAGCACGTAGCCGCGGCCTTCGTTGCCGGGAATCACGCCGTCGACGATCAGGAACGAGCACGCGCGGATGTGGTCGGCGATGACCTTCAGCGAATTGTTCGTGAGATCGGGCGTGTTCGTTTCGCGCGAAGCCGCCTTGATGAGGTTCTGGAACAGGTCGATCTCGTAGTTGCTGTGCACGTGCTGGAGCACGGCCGCCAGGCGCTCGAGACCCATGCCCGTATCGACGCACTGCTTGGGCAGCGGCGTCATGTTGCCCTGGGCGTCGCGGTTGAACTGCATGAACACGAGATTCCAGATCTCGATGAAGCGGTCGCCATCCTCTTCAGGCGACCCCGGGGGGCCGCCCCAGATTTCCGGGCCGTGGTCGTAGAACACTTCCGAGCACGGACCGCAGGGGCCGGTATCGGCCATCTGCCAGAAGTTGTCCGACGCGTAGCGCGCGCCCTTGTTGTCGCCGATGCGGATGATGCGCTCGACCGGCACGCCGATTTCCTTCGCCCAGATGTCGAAGGCTTCGTCGTCTTCCTGGTAGACGGTCACGGTGAGCTTCTCTGCCGGCAGCGCGTAGACCTTGGTCAGCAGTTCCCAGCAGTAGTGGATCGCGTCGCGCTTGAAGTAGTCGCCGAACGAGAAGTTGCCGAGCATCTCGAAGAACGTGTGGTGACGCGCCGTATAGCCGACGTTCTCGAGGTCGTTGTGCTTGCCGCCCGCGCGCACGCTGCGCTGCGCGGTCGTGGCGCGCGTGTACGGGCGCTTGTCGGTGCCGAGGAACACGTCCTTGAACTGCACCATGCCCGAGTTGGTGAAGAGCAGTGTCGGGTCGTTGCCCGGCACGAGGCTCGACGAGCGCACGATCGTGTGGCCCTTCGATTCGAAGAACTTGAGGAATTTCTCGCGGATGTCGGCGGCTTTCATGGCGTGCGTTGGGTCCTTCTCGGAGCGTCCTGTGCTGAATCTTGTCGTGATCGGGGGCCCGGCCTGCGGCAAAAACCCCGGTGCTGAATCGAACGATTATACGGGATCGTCGCGCGCTCGCGGCGGCGCGTCCGGCGTGGTTTGCATGAGCGCGACAAAGTGTGCGGCGGCGCGATGGCCAAGCAGAATTGTTCCGCTGTGCGGAACTTTGTACCGAATATTGACGCATACCGCGCCTTTTCGCTTACTATGGGCGGCATCGGCCAGCGCGCCATGTGCGCTCGCGGGCCGCCTCAGAACGACATTGGAAGACACAGCATGGGCGCTCTCAGCCATATCCGCGTACTCGACCTCACCCGCGTCCTCGCCGGACCGTGGTGCGCACAGACCCTCGCCGACTTCGGCGCCGACGTAATCAAGGTGGAGCGCCCCGGCGCCGGCGACGACACGCGCCACTGGGGGCCTCCGTACCTGAAGACGCCCGATGGCGCGGATACCGCCGAGGCAGCCTATTACCTCGCCGCGAACCGCAACAAGCGCTCGGTGACGGTGGATATCGCCACGCCCGAGGGTCAGCGCATCGTCCGCGAACTGGCTGCGCAAAGCGATGTCGTGCTGGAAAACTACAAGGCAGGGCAGTTGAAGAAATACGGGCTCGACTACGCGTCGCTGCGTGAGGTAAAGCCTGACCTCATCTACTGCTCGGTCACCGGATTCGGCCAGACGGGACCCTATGCCTCGCGCGCGGGCTACGACTTCATCGTGCAGGGCATGGGCGGTTTCATGAGCATTACCGGCGAGCGCGACGCGCTGCCGGGCGGCGGTCCGCAAAAGGCGGGCGTCGCGATCGCCGACCTGATGACCGGCATGTATTCGACCATCGCCGTGCTCACCGCGCTCGCGCACCGCGATCGCACGGGTATTGGCCAATACATCGACATGGCTTTGCTCGACGTGCAGGTGGCCATGCTCGCGAACATGAACTCGAACTACCTGGCAAGCGGCAATCCGCCTGCGCGCTGGGGCAACGCGCATCCCAACATCGTGCCCTATCAGGCATTTCAGACGAGCGACAGCTGGATCATCCTCGCAGTGGGCAACGACGGACAGTTCCGCAAGTTCGTCGAGGTGGCGGGCCAGCCCGAGCTTGCCGACGACGAGCGCTTCGCGACCAATCCGGCGCGCGTGCGCCATCGCGACACGCTCGTGCCGATCGTCGCCGGGTTGATTCGCGCGCGCGCGAAAGCCGACTGGATCAGCGCGCTCGAAGCCGCGGGCGTGCCGTGCGGGCCGATCAACAACCTCGCGGAAGTGTTCGAGAACGAGCAGGTGATCGCGCGCGGACTGCAGGTCGATGTGCCTCATCCTTCGGGCGGCACGGCGCGGCTCGTGGGCAACCCGATCCGAATGAGCGAGACGCCGCCGCGCGTGGCGAGCCATCCGCCCACGCTCGGCGAGCATACCGATGCGGTGCTGCGCGAGGTGCTCGGCTACGGCGATGAGCAAGTGGCGGCGTTGCGGGGCAAGGGCGTGGTGTGACCGCCACGCCCGGGGCGGTTGCGCATAGTCGCCCTATTTCCCCGCCGACATCAGCCACTCCAGCCCCTGCGGCCAGTCGTCGAGCCCGCTTTGCGCATTGATATGCCCGCGCGCGCCGATGTCGATCCAGCGGCCACCCCACGCCTGCGCGCAGCGCCCGGAAAACGCCACGCCGCCATACGGATCGTCGCTGCTGGCGACCACGACGCTCGCAAACGGCAGCGCCGCCAGCGGAACCGGATCGAAGCCCCGCGCGTCACGCGGAAATTCGGGACCGTGCGGATCGGGTAGCGCCACCAGCAGCGCGCCGGCCACCTTCGCGCGGGTCGCGGCGCTCGCGTGATGCGCTGCCCAGTGCGCCACGGTCAGGCAGCCCAGGCTGTGGGCGGCGAGCCGCACGCCAGCAGGCGCGCGATGCACGGCGGCCTCCAGCGTCGCGCACCACGCCTCGCAGTCCGGGTGCATCCAGTCAGGCATCTGCACCCGCGTGAAGCCCGCGTGCGCGGCTTCCCAGCGCGTCTGCCAGTGCCCCGGCCCCGAATCCATATAGCCTGGCAGCACCAGTACACGCGTTTCGCTCTTCGTCACGTTTTCCCCTCGCTTGTTGTGGTTCGCGCGACGATCCGGCACCGGGACTGGCACGGCGGGTCGCGTCAGGTAGAATGGAAGACACCATCGGGTGCCCAGTTACGCGCTTTTATCCTTTTGACGGGCGCCCTCGAACGACTCCCTTTTCGCATGAATACCGAACGTAAAGACGCCGACCGCACGGACGCGCCTGCGGCATCCAATTTCATCCGCAACATCATCGACGACGACAACCAGTCGGGCAAGTGGGCGCAGCGCGTCGAAACGCGCTTCCCGCCTGAGCCGAACGGCTATCTGCACATCGGCCACGCGAAGAGCATCTGCCTGAACTTCGGAGTGGCGAAGCGCTATGGCGGCGTGTGCCATCTGCGCTTCGACGACACCAACCCGGAAAAGGAAGACGTCGAGTACGTCAACTCGATCATCGACGCCGTCGAGTGGCTCGGCTTCGAGTGGAAGAAGGACGACAACGAATATCTCTTCTACGCGAGCGACTACTACGACAAGCTCTACGAGTTCGCCGAACTGCTGATCCAGCGCGGCAAGGCGTATGTGGACAGCCAGTCGCCGGAAGAGATGCGCGCGAACCGCGGCTCGGCCACGGAAGCGGGCAAGAACTCGCCGTTCCGCGATCGCTCCGTGGACGAAAACCTCGACCTGTTCCGCCGCATGAAGGCGGGCGAATTCGAGGAAGGTGCGCATGTGCTGCGCGCGAAGATCGACATGGCGTCGCCGAACTTCAACATGCGCGACCCGGTCATCTACCGCATCCGTTTCGCGCATCACTACCGCACCGGCGACAAGTGGTGCGTGTATCCGATGTACGACTACACGCACTGCATCTCGGACGCGCTGGAAAACATCACGCATTCGCTGTGCACGCTCGAGTTCGAAGATCACCGCCCGCTGTACGACTGGGTGCTCAATGAACTGGCCGATGCCGGCGTGTTCACGCGCCCGCTCCCGCAGCAAATCGAGTTTTCGCGTCTGAACCTCACGTACGCGATCACGAGCAAGCGCAAGCTGCTGCAACTCGTGACCGAAAACCACGTCGACGGCTGGGACGACCCGCGCATGCCCACCATCGTCGGCGTGCGCCGCCGCGGCTTCACGCCTGAGGCCATCCAGCTCTTCTGCGAGCGCATCGGTGTGACGAAGGTCGATTCGTGGATCGACATGAGCGTGTTCGAAGGCGCGCTGCGCGACGACCTCGACGACAAGGCCCCGCGTGCGACCGCCGTGCTCGATCCGCTCAAGCTCGTGATCGACAACTACCCCGAAGGCCAGTCCGAAGCATGCAGCGCGCCGGTGCATCCGCATCATCCGGAGCGCGGCAATCGCGCGTTCGCGTTTTCACGCGAACTGTGGATCGAGCGCGAGGACTTCCAGGAAACGCCGCCGAAGGGCTATTTCCGCCTGTTCCCGGGTAACAAGGTGCGGCTGAAGTACGGCTTCGTCGTCGAATGCACGGGCGCAGAGAAGGACGCCGACGGCAACATCATTGCCGTGCATTGCAACTATTTCCCCGACAGCAAATCGGGCACCGAAGGCGCGAGCAGTTACAAGGTCAAGGGCACGATCCACTGGGTCAGCGCCGACAACGCCGTGCCTGCCGAAGTGCGCCTCTACGATCGCCTGTTCCGCGAAGAGCAGCCCGACGCGGGCGGCCGCGACTTCCTCGAAGCGCTCAATCCGGATTCGAAGCGCGTGGTGCAAGCGTATCTGGAACCGGGCGCACGCAACGCCGCGCCGGAAGACCGCTATCAGTTCGAGCGCCATGGCTACTTCGTCGCCGACCGCTACGATTCGAAGCCGGCTGCGCCGGTGTTCAACCGCATCGTCGGTTTGCGCGACAGCTGGGGCAAGTAAGGCCCGCGCCCGCCAGCAAGCAAAAGGCCCGCACGAATTCGTGCGGGCCTTTTTCATTTCGACAGCGGCTAGCGAGAACGGCCTACAGTCTGCGATGCAGTTCCGCGAGCGAGAGCGACGTGTTGAAGAGGCGCGTGAGACTGCGGCTCGCGTAGCGATCCACTTCGCCGGGTAGGGTCCAGCGCCACGCGTCCATTTCCGGAATCATCACGCCGTCCTCGCGGCGAGGAAAGAGCGACACGCAAACGCAACGCGAGAGGTCGAGTTCATCGGCACTTGCGCGCGCGGCAAAGAGATGCAGATCCTTGTCGCGCCGGTACAGATAGCGTCCAAGATCGACGAGCCGCGACCCCGCGACTTCGATGCCGGTCTCCTCGACCATCTCGCGGCGCGCGCTCTCCGATTCGGTCTCGCCGGGCTCGCCCTGCCCCTTCGGAATGTCCCAGTGATTCGTGCCGGTTGCGTGCGCGAGCAGTACGCGGCCTTCAGGATCGAGCAGCACGATGCCGCACGAAACGATCTTGCCGTTCACCGCGCGCTCAGTGCTGCTTCTGGAAAACCCACGCGCCCTGGCCCGTGCGGCAGAAGTGCGGACGCAGCGTCATCGACTGGCCCTTCGCGTTGATGACGACCTCGGTGTCGCGGCACGTCTTGTCGCCTTCCTTTTGCGTATTCGACGGCGTGATGGTCGAGTTGATGCGCGTGCCATTGCGCGAGCCTTCGTTCGACCACGTCGTGCTCTCGCCATCGGCCTTGTGCTCGACGGCGTCGCGCACGGCGTTCTGGAGCGAGGCGTAGTCCGCCTGATTCATGAACGACATGGGCGTGTTGTTCAGAAAACCCAGGTTGGCGGCATGCGCGCTGCCCATGCCAATCGTGACAAAGAGCGCCGCGCCCAGGGCGCTCAGCGTGTGGAGGGTTCGGGGCATTCTCGACATTTTGTGTTCTCCTCGACGGACGGAACGAATCGGCGAAAAGCATAACACGCGCCCTTTTTTCGGCTCACGCAGCAAGGCCGCGCTCGCGGCCGGTTCCTTTTCGGATTGATCCGATGGTGAGGGGGTGTGCCGATCACTACGATGGGTCCTTCGCCCACTTACACGCCATCAGGAATATCTGGCATGACCTACACCATTGCTCTGAGGGTCTTTGCGGTACTGCTGGCCCTCATCTGCATCTGCCTGATGTCCTTCGTCGCGCACTACACGCACGCGCCACAAACGCAGGCGCCGCCCGGCCCGAACCTGACACTGCGCCCCGAGCGCGCGCCGTGCTGGCCGGACGCCACGGTGCGCATCGGCACGGTCGCATTGCTCGTCTCCTTCCTCGTGCTCACCGGCGCCTGCCTGCTGATCGCGGGCGTCTGACGCGGCGCGCCCACTCCACGCCCACTCCACGCTCACTGCGCCCGCGGCTGCCAGCCGTCGGTGAGTGTGCCGAGAAACGCGATCACGTCCTTGATTTCGGCGTTGCTGAACACCGGCGCGTCGCCCGGCTTGCGATCGAACGGCGGGTCCGTGTTGAGATTCACCCAGTAGCGGCGCGGCAAATCGTCGAACTTCTGCACCCTGCCCTTCACCACCGGATAAAACTCCTCTGGATTCGTATCGCGCCGCGCATAAAAACGCAGCACGTCTTCGAGCGAGTGATAGATGCCGTTGTGGAAAAACGACTTCTTGAGCGCGACGTTGCGCAGCGTCGGCGTGCGGAAGAGCCCGCAAAATTCCGCGCGATGATCGAGGTCCGTGCGTTCCGGGCCGCATGCACCCAGATCGAAAAACTTGCGGTCGTGATTCACGGCAAGCGCGCGATTGCGCGGCACGCCCACCGCGATCAAACCGAAGTCGCTGAATTGCGGAGGCGAGCCGTCCTTCGCACGCTGACTGATATGGCAGCTCGCACAATTGCCCTTCTTCTCGTCGTTGAAGAGCTGCAGCCCGCGCAGTTCGGCGGCGCTGAGCGTGGCCTTGCCGGCCAGGTACGCGTCGTACTTGCTCGTGTACGGATAGAACACCTCGGGCGACTGCTCGAATGTCTCCAGTGACTTCAGCACGGCCTTGAAGGTCGCATCGTCGTCAGCCAGGACGCGCGCGCCGAATGTCTCGCGAAACGCCTCTACGTACGGTGCCGCCCGCACGGCCTCGGCCACCTTCGTCGGCGAACTCGCCATCTCGAACGCCGAGAGCAACGGAATGCGCGCCTGGTCCGAGCCGCGATCGACGCGGCCATCCCACGTGAGCCCGCCGGTCGGGCCCGCATCGACGCTTTCATCGCCTTCGTCGTCGGAGTCGTGATAGTGCTCGGCGAACGCCGGCACCGCCTGCAGATACTTGAGCGTCGGCACGGCGCGCATGCCCTGGCGTCGCATATCCGCGCCGCCGATCTGCACGTCGAGCGCGTTGGTCGGCGTGAACGCATGGTCGGGGCTGTGGCACGACGCGCACGCCATCTTGCCCGAGCCCGAGAGCAACGGGTCGAAGAACATCTGCTTGCCAAGCACTGTCATGCGGCGGACCTGCGCGTAGACCTCGGCACGCGTCTGCCCGCCTTGCGCGGGCGCGGCGATCTTCATCAGCTTTACGCCCTGTGCGGCGCGCGCGTTCGCATTGGCGTCTTGCGCGCGCGAGGCGCTCCCAGATGCGCCTGTCGTTGCCTCGGTATTGGCGGAACCGGGCGTGCCGCCATCGCACGCCATCAGCAGCGACGACAACACGGCCGCCATCGCGAAAAGCCCCGCTGGGCGGCGTGCGCCGCCGTGCGATCGATCCCGCATCGCACTTTGTGTTCGCGCCGTACGACGCGCCAATCTACGCAACATGCCTGGTCCCCGAAGCTTGAGCGCAGCGCGCGCGTAGCGCCGCTGCAGTGCGAATGCCGATGCGCTCACCCACGCACCGAAGTCGCGAAAGCGTATGTCAGGGATGTGACGCTCAAATGACATTAAGTAAGACGGATGTCATGTAAACAAAGGCTATGGAAAAGCTAAATGTAATTTTTTACATATCGCTGTCAAATTCCATTGCGACACTGCGCCTCGCCCGAAGGCCGGTGTCATTCGCGCCGGCCGCCATGCGGGCCCCCAACGCGAGAGAGAGAAAAATGATCAACAGAAAATGGTTCTATGCCACGCCGATCGCGGTAGCTGCGGCGACCCTGGCCGTCGCAGCTTGTGGCGGCAACGACAGCAGCAAGCCCGGCCTTTCGTCGGTGAAGAACATTGTCGTGATCTACGCGGAAAACCGCAGCTTCGACAACCTGTACGGCAGCTTCCCGGGCGCCAACGGCCTGCAGAACGTGAGCGCGCAAAGCACGCAGCAGCTCGATCGCGACGGCTCCGTGCTCGCTACGCTGCCGACCGTCTGGAACGGTCTCACGCAAACGGGCGTCACGCCCGTGGTGACCGCGGCGATGACCGAGAACATGCCGAATGCGCCGTTCGCCATCGACGACGCGAAGGGCTATAACGTCCCGCTCTCGCTCACGACGCGCGACCTGTATCACCGCTTCTACGAGAACCAGATGCAGATTCACGGCGGCAAGAACGATATGTTCGCCGCCTACGCCGACTCCGGCGGTCTCGTGATGGGGCACTACACGACGAGCGCCGAAAAGCTGCCGCTCTGGAAGATCGCCCAGCAATACACGCTCGCCGACAACTTCTTCATGGGCGCGTTCGGCGGCTCGTTCCTGAACCACCAGTGGCTGATCTGCGCGTGCACGCCGTACTACGCGAACGCGGACACGAACCCCGCCAAGCCGACGATTTCAGCCGTAGACGCCGACGGCGTCTCACTCACGCTCGCGTCGAACTCGCCGAAGTCGGCGCTCGATGGCATTCCGAAGTTCGTGAAATCGGGCAATCTGACGCCGGACTTCTATGCGGTCAACACGATGCAGCCGCCGTATCAGCCGAGCGGCAACGCAGCGGCTTCGGGCGGCGACGCGAACCTGGCCGACCCGTCGAATGCCTCCACGATGCCCGCGCAAACGGTGCAGAACATCGGCGACCTGCTTTCGAACGCGGGCGTGACGTGGGCGTGGTACGGCGGCGCGTGGGGCGCGGCCGTGAGCGCAGCGCAGAACAGCACCTCGGGCGTGATCTACGGTGCGAACATGACGGCGCCGAACTTCCAGCCGCACCATCAGCCGTTCAACTACTTCGCCAACTACGCGCCGGGCACCGACGCGCGCGCGAAGCACCTGCTCGACGGCGGCATGGACGGCACGGAGTTCATCAAGGCGATCGATGCAGGCGCGCTGCCGGCAGTGGCGTTCTACAAGCCGCAGGGCAACCTGAACGAGCACGCGGGCTACACGGATGTGACGAGTGGCGACCAGCACATTGTCGACGTCATCGCGCATCTGCAGAAGAGCCCGCAGTGGAACAACATGGTCGTGGTCGTTACTTACGACGAAAACGGCGGTTTCTGGGATCACGTTGCGCCGCCCAAGGGCGACCGCTGGGGTCCGGGCTCGCGCATTCCCGCGCTCATCATCTCGCCGTATGCGAAGAAGGGTTACGTCGACCACACGCAGTACGACACGACCTCGATCCTGCGCCTCATCACGCGTCGCTTCTCGCTGCCCACGCTGCCGGGACTTGCCAGCCGCGACGCCGCGCTCAAGAGCAACGGCGCCCAGCCGATGGGCGATCTGACCAACGCGCTCGACGTCAAGCTCTAAGCGCAAAAAACCATCCGACCATCGATCACCGGATGTCGATCATCCGGTTTGAAGGGCAGCCCTCGGGCTGCCCTTTTTATTGCGCCGGGGATTCATCGCTCGCTGTACGCCCTGTACGCCCCCCCCCACGCGTCAGCCGGGTGCGGAGCCGCGACGTTTGACCACGGATCCTCCTCCACAAGATGCATTACCTTACAGATTAATTACTGCACAAATCTTGACGGAGGTCATTGTGAAATACGTCGAATCGACTCCCCTGCCAGGCGAGAGGATCGTCTGGGAGGCGCACCCCTGCTTCTGGGCGATGGGTCCGCGTATCACATTCAGCCTTTTGCTCATGGTTTGGGGCGTGCTCATCGGCACCATGGGGACGTCACCGTTTGCTGCGGTGGGGTTTTTCGTCGCAGGGCTGGGACTGTTCGGCGCCTCGCTAGTCGCCTGGTGGACGACGGAATTCGCCGTGACCAATAAGCGCGTGGTGGCGAAGTTCGGCGCGCTGCGTCGGCACACGGTGGAGTTGACACTTGCGAAGATCGAGAGCGTGCGGGTCGAGCAAAGCCTGATTGGCCGGATATTCGACTATGGTTCGCTCGTCATTGGCGGCGGCGGCCTCATCGCGACGCCGATTCCCGGCATCTCGAATCCGCACGAGTTTCACCGTATGGTGTTTCTTGCGCTGGCGGCCGAGGAGCCAGTGCCGCTGCGGCTCGTGGCGTGAGGGTTTTGATTCGGCCTGGAGTCGTGGTGCGTGAAAAAGCAAAAAGCCCGGCGGTGAATGCCGGGCTTTTTGTTTATTTGATTTGGCGCGACAGGAGGGGCTCGAACCCCCGACCCTCGGCTTAGAAGGCCGAACAAGTTCACTTTTCCCGAGATTGACGCCGTTTCCTCGATTCTCTAACCCCCCCGTAATATCAGGGTTTTCTAGGCTTAATCCAGTTTTCCGATTTGATTGAGTTTGACCTATTGTCGTAGAATTTGCTTACACCAGCGCTTACATTGCCGATGGGCGGCCCAATGTAGGCGGGGCAGGAGCAAACATGGCAAGGGTCAAACTCACGGCGGCGCGGGTGCGGGATTTCACATGCGAGCCGGGCAAGCAACAATCGTTTCTGTGGGATTCGGAGGTTCCGGGGTTGGCGCTGCGGGCGACCGCGAAGGGCGCGAAACGGTCGAAGTCGTTCATTTTCCAGGCAAGGCTTGGCGAGCGCGAAATGCGCATTACCATCGGCAGCCCCGCCGATTGGGGCATTACCGACGCCCGCGAGGAAGCCCGACGCCTGCAACGCCTGATTGATGCGGGCCGCGACCCGCGCGAGGAAAAGAAGGCCGCGACGGAAGCTGACCGGGCCGCCGCCGTGGCACGCCGCACGACCGAGAAACGCAATAGCGCGACGGTGGCCGAGGTATGGCGCTCATACCTCGACGCCCACAAGGCGAAATGGAGCGAGCGCCATTATCAGGACCATGTGAATCTCGCGCAGGCTGGCGGCGACAAGAAAAAGCGTGGCAAGGGCCTGACGGTCGCCGGACCTCTTGCCCCCCTGATGCCGCTTAAACTTTCCGACCTTGCCCCAGAACGCGTGGCAACCTGGCTCCGCGACGAAGCCGAGGACCGCCCGACGAACGCCGAGCAAAGCTATCGCAAGCTGCGCGCATTTATTCGCTGGTGCGACGAGCACGCCGAGTTTTCCGGCCTTGTGCCCGCGAACGTGTACAGCGCCCGCTCCGTTCGCGATGCCGTGCCGCGCCCGAAGGCAAAAGACGATTGTTTGCAACGCGAGCAGCTAAGACCGTGGTTCGAAAGCGTGTGCCGTATCGCAAACCCTGTCATTTCCAGCTACCTGCAAGCCCTGCTGCTGACCGGCGCGCGTCGCGAGGAAATGGCGGCCCTTCGCTGGGACGACGTGGATTTTCGTTGGGGGAGCCTGCACCTATCGGACAAGGTGGAGACGGAAACGGGCCGCGTTATCCCGCTCACGCCCTACCTCGCATCGCTGCTACTCGAATTGAGGCGCATCAACGAAACGCCGCCGAACGTGCGCCAAATGCGCCGCCTCGCTGCCAAGGGCGAGACGTGGGAGCCGTCGCCGTGGGTGTTCTCCAGCAAGACCGCTGCGGACGGCAAGCTGGCCGAGCCGCGCATTGCGCACCACAAGGCCCTCGATGCAGCAGCCCTGCCCCGCCTGAGCCTGCACGGCCTGCGCCGTTCGTTCGGCACGCTCGCCGAGTGGTGCGAGGTTCCGGTGGGCGTGGTCGCGCAGATTCAAGGGCACAAGCCGAGCGCGCTGGCCGAAAAGCATTACCGCCGCCGCCCGCTCGACCTCCTGCGTATGTGGCACGAACGCGTTGAGGCGTGGATTCTGGCCGAAGCCAAAATCGACTTCAAACCCGAGGAAGCACAGCGCGGCCTGCGGGCGGTGCCGTAACGAGTCCGCCCGGCATTGACCGAGATTCTTTGATATTCTCAATTGCCCGCATCGGCGAAGACGGTTGCAAATTAGTAAGTAGTGCTAGCAAAGTGCTAGCGACTTTTTACCAAATCGGGAGGGAAGCGATGGGAAACCTGGAGGAAAGCACAATTGTCGTGCAGTTCTTCGAAATTAACGGCAACCCGCACGCGCAGGTTCTTGCGCCGTGGGGGCGGTCGCGTTTCGAAATTGACTTGAGCGAAGGCGAAGGGCAAGCGTGCGACGAACTGTTCGCCGCGATTCTGAAAATTGGCGTGGAGAAAAATCAACCTTTCGGGATACTGGTTGACCCCGAGGTTTCGAACACAACTGCGATGCGCAAAATTGCGGAGCGGTTCCAAGCGACCGTGCGCAATGGTGCGCGCGCTTCTTTCGCGGGCCCGAAGTAGCGAGGGCGGCGACGCGTTGCGATGGGCGCAGCGCGTCGCCTGACCAACACCCTGTCTTGACGGAGGCATGGCAATGGCTGCCGAGGATGATACCGCGCGGGCGGACGATGCGCCCCGTAAGAATCGCTGGTGGAAGCGGCTGCCACCGTCTGTTGATTATCCATCGCGTCGCGTGCGCCTTCTGGTGGTGCCGAGCCACGTTGAAGCATTTACCATTCGCGAGGCAGCGGACTGGCTCGCCCGTGTTGCTGCCGACGAGGATGCAGACCCGGAGCAACGACAAACCTTACGTGGCAAATACCGGTTCATATACGGCCACGCTCTATGTGAGCTAATCCGGTCCGGTGACTTTCATTTGGTCACGCCGCGCACGGTGTCGCGTGAGACATTCGAGCGCATCGCACGCTGGTTCGGTTACAAGTTGACCTGCGACCCCAGCGAAAGCCTGCCGCACGCATCAGGCGTTACCGTGCCCGAGGGACGCTCGCAGGCATTCGGGCTGGGCAAGCCAAGTGCGCGCACGCTCTACCTGCCTGCCGTAGCAACGGCTGTAGAGCTTTTCGCGGTTCCCGAGCTTCTGGCCCGCGCTGTCTGCGACGACGCGCCGCCAGCGTTGCGCTTCGATACCGCATTGCTGGCCGAGACGTTCGAACGTAGCTTGCGTGACAAACTGCGCAACGGGCGCATGGTGGCGCTCGCCTGGGATTCCCGCGAACAGATGCCGGGCGCGACCGCTTGGGCAGTGCTCACGAAGTCCGCAGTTCTCACGCGCGAGCAGTTCGAACAGTTTGCGGCGCACTGCGGCGTTACTGTGTCCGATTTCCCCAGCGATGACGCGCAGGCCACACCCGACCAGGTGGGCGAAGCACAGAGGCAGCCGAAAACTATCAGACCTGCCAAAGACAATGTGAGCGAGGGCCACCACCTGATGAAAGCGCGCTCAGGTGTACTCGACGCACTTATCGAACGCTCGATGCGGGAGGCAAACGGCGCTTGGCTTGTGGGATGGACGGCGTTTGTCGAATATGCAAACGCCGCTGAGCCCGAAGACCCGCTGGTTGGATATGTGGCGAATGCCAAAAAGCCTGGCGTCAGGTATAAGGACGGCGCGGACATGAAGATTCTTACAAAAGACGCGTACCGGAAGCGCGTTGACCCTGCCGCCCGCTAATGCCCGTTAGGGCCCGCTTGCGCCCGCCAACGCCCGTATCTATCGGAGAATCGCTCTTTCCGCCATAGCTTAACCATCGTCTCAATCAATGCCCGCCCGATGCGGGAAAGGTTACGACGATGGAAAACATGCAAACCCCGCACGAAGCGCGCGCCGCAATTGCTGTTGGACTGACCGCGCGCGGCATCGAACCGGCGCTCACCACCGACGAGGCCGCCGTGGCGCTGGGCCTCAAACCGCAAACCCTGCACAAGTGGGCCTGCCTGGAAAACGGCCCGATTCGCCCCGTGCGCGTTGGCCGCCGTCTCGCCTGGAGCGCGGCAGACGTGCGCGCGTTGCTCGCAGGTAGCGCCAAATGAAAAAAAAGCCCAACTCCCATAACGGCGAGCCGGGCGCATTGCATCTGCCTGGCAATTCTAACGAATTTCGCGGCACGGGAAACGTGCGCCATCTGCGCGTGGTTGCCGCGCTGCGCGTGCGCGCTCGCACGCGCGAGGCAATCGACGCCATCGCAGGGGCGAGCAACGGCCCCGCGCTGATTGCCGACCTGCGCGCGCTGGCGCTCGACATTCCCTGTACGCGTATCCCCACTTTCGACCGCGACGGGCGCGAGGTACTGCGCGGCGTCTATCACCTGTCCGGCCCCGACCGCCGCAAGCTGACCCGCTGGTCCGCACGCAACGCAAAGCGGAGGCAGGCATGAGCGCCCCGCACGAAGACGGAATGACGCCCGAGCAGGCGCAGCAGTACCGCGCCGAACTCGCGGCGATGGGCTGGCCGTTGGCGGTGCCGGGCGCGCCCGGGCCGATGCGCCATGCGCTGCACTACGCGTTGCAGGTGGGCATGGCGCTGCTGGGGGCGGGTGAGTCGCAGGGGGCTACGTTATGAGCTACTCTGACGATTACGACCGCAAGCGCGGCGCACTGTGGGCGCTCGATGCGGGCTGCGACCGCGATACCTGGGTCCGTATCGGCATGGCGGCCAAGGCGGCGGGGCTGCCCGAGGATGAATGGCTCGATTGGAGCGCAACGGGTGCGAACTACGGCGGCGAGGCCGACGCGCGTAGCGTGTGGCGCAGCATCGAACCGGGCGGCGGCGTTGGCGCGGGCACGCTGTTCAAGCTGGCGGACGATGCAGGCTGGCGCGACCCGCGCAGGGCGAACGGCCACGCGCCGACGCGCCCGCCAGCCACGAACGGCGCTGCGCGAACCGCCAGCCGCCCGCACAAGCCCGACAGGCCCCGCGCCGATGCGCAGGCGCTGTGGGACAGCTACGCGCCCGCGCCCGCATCGCACGGCTATATCTGCGGCAAGCGCGGCGTAGCCGAAGGGCTGCGCGTCGTGCCCGACGATGACCCGATGACGATACGCGGCCTGCGCGTGGCAGGCTGCCTGGCGTTGCCGCTGCATGGCATCGCAGACAGCAAACTGCGCACGGTGCAATTCGTGCCGCCACCCGAGGCGAACGCGCGAAAGTTGAACCTGCCCGGAACGGCGTTCGGCGATGGCGCGTTTATCACGGGCACCGCCGCGCCTGATGGCCGCCTGTACGTCTGCGAAGGCATCGGGCAGGCGTGGGCGTGTGTGCGTGCGGACCCGATGGCAGCAGCCGTAGTAACGGCAGGCGTGGGCCGTTTCGCGACCGTGGCGAAGGCGCTGCGCGCCCGCTGGCCCGATGCGCAAATCGTGCTGATGCCCGACTGTGGGCAGGAAGCGACCGCCGAGAAAGTGGCGCGTGAGGTGCGCGGGGCGTGGGTGCCCATGCCAGATAGTACGGATTCGAATGACGGAGCGGACGACTACGCCGCCGAGTATGGCGACGAGGCGCTTGCGGACCTGCTAGCAAAGCCGCGCCGCCCCGAAATGCGCTTTCGCCTGCTGGCTGCGCGCGACGTGCTGGCTGCGCCGCCTATGTCGTGGCTGGTGCATGGCGTGTTGCCGCGCGAAGGGCTGGCGACGCTCTACGGTGCGCCGGGCAGCGGCAAGAGCTTTCTGACGCTCGACCTTTCCGCTGCAATCGCGCAGGGTCGCGAGGACTGGTTCGGCTACGGGCTGACCGGCGCGCCCGTGGTCTATGTCGCGCTGGAGGGCGGCGCGGGTTTTCGCCAGCGTCTGCAGGCATGGCAGGCGCACCACGGCTGCGAGTTGCCCGAGCGGCTGCGCTTCGTTATGCAGGAACTCGACCTGCGCGCCGATGTGTCCGACCTGGCCGAAGCGATTGTCGCCGCAGGCGGCGCAAGCGGGCTGGTGGTGATTGACACGCTGGCGCATAGCATGGGCATTTTCGACGAGAACTCACCGTCCGAAATGACCGCGCTGGTATCGAAATGCGGCGAACTGCAACGCCTGACGGGCGGCGCGGTGCTTCTGGTGCATCACAGCGGCAAAGACCCGGCGAAGGGCGAGCGCGGCCATAGCGCCCTGCGCGGCGCTCTCGATTGTTCGTTAGAGGTAAAGCACGAAGGCGGCGTCCACCGCTGGAAGGTGAGCAAGGCCAAAGACGGAGCGGACGGCGGCGAGACTTATTTCGACCTGCGCAGAGTGGCGTTAGATGTTGACGATTCGGGCCGCGAGGCTTCGTCCTGCGTGGTGGTGCCTGCGACCGCGAGCGAAGCACCGCCAGCCGTTTTGCGCGCGCCCACGACTGCACGGCAACAGGTTGTGTATGAAACAGTCGGCGCGCTGCTGAAAATGTCGCGCGACTTCGGCAAGGGCGGCGCGCCCGATACAAGGCCGTGCGTGCGCCATGAGCAAGCCGTGGAAGCCGTCGCGCCAAAGCTGACGCAGTACACCTCCGACAAGCGCAATTGGGCCGCACGGCAGGCGATTGCCGCGATGCAGGCCAAGTGGTATGACACAGACGGCGAATGGCTGTGGCATCGCTAAGCGGCTTGGGTCTCACAAACTCACAACTCTCACAAAGTGAGGGTTTGTGAGAGTTGTGAGGGGGTCTCACAACTCTCACTCACTCACACACCCCTATAAGGGGTGTGAGTGTTGTGAGAGTGAGACCGGACACCTGACCGTGGGAGAAAGCGTGATTTTCAGCGTGGAGCGAAACCACGCGGGGAGCGCAGATCATGGGAGCGATGCAGCGGAGAAAAGGCGGCAGCGGCGAGCGCGAACTGGCGCACCTGCTGGCCGACGAACTGGGCGCGGACGTGCGGCGGCGGTGTCGGCAGCATCCGGGCGATTCGGACGTGCTGGGCGTCGATGGCTGGGCCTGCGAAGTGAAACGCCACGCCCGTGCCACGCGCTCCGACGTGCGCGCATGGTGGGGGCAAACGGTTGAGCAGGCAGCGGCAAGCGGCGAAACGCCCATGCTGGCCTACCGGCTCGACCGCTCGCCGTGGCGCTGCGTCTGGCCGCTGGCCGTCGCGCTTGGCGTGCCGGTGGTGGGCGGCTGGCGCGATTTCGATATGACCTGCGAAACGTCGATTGCGGGTTGGGCCGCCGTGGTGCGCGAACACGCGACGGCGCGCGAGCGTGAAGCGGTGGAGGTGGCGCAATGATTAACGGGCTGGTGAGCGGCAAACTGCACGGCGCGCCGACCGAGCGCACAAGCCGCGACGGCAAACACCGTTTTGTGGCGGCGAAAGTCAGGTGCGCTGGCCGCGACGGCGAATCGGTGTTTGGGGACGTAACGGCGTTTTCCGATACCGCGAACTGCATTGCTCGCGCTGGGCGACGGCGACCCCGTGGCCGTGTGCGGCAGCCTGTCTGTCGGCGTCTGGAAGCCCGAGCAGGGCGAGCCGAGGCCGCAGGTAAGCGTAACCGCAACGGGCGTGCTTACGCCCTATCACGTCGCGAAGCGGCGCACCGCCGCGCAGCAGGGCCGCCAGCCGCAGCCGGACCGCTGGGCGAATGGCGGGCGGCGAGTCGTGCCGACAACTGGAGAGCTAGAGGATGACGAACTCGACTTCTAAGCAGCCCTTTAACGAGCGAATGGCGCGGCATCGGGAAATGCTGGCAGCGGCGGGTTTTTCGCGCGTGAGCGTGTTCCTGTGCGCCGAGGCACGCCGTGCGCTGGCGGCACAACGGCGGCGCGGTGAGTCCATGAGCGGCACGCTGAACCGGCTGATTGCGCAGACGTGCGGTGGCTCGCGAAACGAAAGCCCCGAAGAAGCGCGCGATTTTGAGCGTCGCGTCAGGGCCGCCCACAATCAAATCATGCATAGCTTTCGGTCTGGGCGTGGCCCCTACATAACGCGTGCCTGGGTTCTACGCACCGACGGCAGCGGTTCCGGCGTCTATGTCACCGCCGACGGTGTAGAGGAATTCGACAAGGATACGCGGCCACCGTAATGCAACGCCCGCTCTCACGCGGGCGCACGCGCGAGTGCTGCACGTATGGCGCTACCGTTCGTGCAGTTGGCAGAACATCAAATGGCGCGGAGAGTGCCGGGCGGGCGTTTGGCAACTTGCGCGATGGTGGCGCGGTTGTGCTACCACGTGACGCCGCGTTTTACGCCCACGGGGGTGATGAACGGCTCTTTAATTAAACACGCGTTGGCGACCGGGTGTCGCATACAAAATCCTTACGATTTCTATATAGTTGACTTGTCATCTATATGGTCTGGTCCTCGCCATGGCAAACCTGGTGGGGGGTAGATTGAAGGAAGGAAGGTATGAAGCGCGTTTTCTTAGCTTACATGCTGGCATTCGCTGCTACGGCTCACGCGGCGTCGCTCTGGGATCGAACGTATCAAGACGTTGCGGAGATGGAGAACAACGCGGGATGGAAAACTATCCTTACAAACGGTCAAAGCCCGGTGTGCTCATATCCGATGTACGCGTATCGAATTGTGGACAACAAAGGTGCCTTGGCAGGTATCGGTTGTTGGATGAGCGCGGGAAACCGAATTAAATATTCCAGCGAGGATTTCGGAGCAGGCGAATGGGATGCGCGAGATTTCACGCCCGTAAATCGGAAATGAATGCGTGCTACGTGTGGTTTCACCCCCTGCACTTGGCGTCGAATAAGGCGCGCGAATGCGTAAGATCACTTAGCTATAAGCGCTTCTAGGCTACTTTAATGATCGGATTAGGTGTTGATGTGAGAAAAGCATTGCTTTGCATGATACTGGCTGCCTGTGTCATTCCGGCGCATGCGTCGAACTGGATGCAAGTTACGGCGGGCGGCGATGGGGTTGAGTATCTGGACTCCCAATCGATTGTCAAGTCCGGCGGTCGCGTGAAGGTTTGGACGAAATACGTCTTCAAGCAACCGCACTTTGTTGGCGAAGAGACCAAGCTAACGGCCTATGAGGTCACTCATTTGGAATATGACTGCAAGGAGAGAACGGTCTGGTCCAGTTCGTCGACACGATACGACGATGAAGGAAGTGTCATTCGCTCAATAGACGGAATTCCGAGCATGCGCACAGATGTAGTTCCCGACTCGATTGGAGAGACAGTTCTGAACGCGGTCTGTAGATAACGCACGGAGGCGACGCCCCATTTTCACATGTGCAGTACGCGGGCGCACACTCCGCGTCATTATCAGGCTGAAGCGTTCGCGAAGCCGCCCGAGGTTATCGCGAAGTACGACAACTGATCCATGCTGACGCTCACGACAGAAAATTGGGATGAGTGGTGAGGGAAGCCTGGAGGCGTCTTCGGACTAGCATCGAATTTCCTCAACTCCGAGTAGAACCTCAACGCGTGAAATCCCGCCACGCATTGAGTGGGGCGCCGCGCCCTACCCGCTAGAACGGCAGCCAGGACAAATCGTTACAGGATCGAATTCGAGTTACTAACTCGGGGGCACACGCCTTCGTACATTCCGGCATCGCGTCGTGGCCGCCCCCGCCTTTCGCGGAAGTGGTTTGCACGCATTGCATCGCGCACGCCATGTATTCATCGCTATTCATGCTCGCCGTATCTGTTTGGCCGCGCTTGACCGCCGCCGCCACTCCCACGGAGTCTACGTACTGCATACGCGGCAAAAGATAGCTTTTCAGATGAGAAATTCGGTCATTCGCCATGCGCCAGCCCTTCTGCACGTCAGGCGGTGAGTTGTCGTTAGCGGTCCCTATCGCCGGAAAAGTTTGCGTCAGCCCTGCTAGAACAGACTGCGTAACACCCAAGCAATATGCTGCTTTTAAGTCAGTGTCCGTTGGCGGCACTACGCCGCTTTGAGAAGACGCGTTTCCCGCACGAAGCAACCCGAGGCAGGCTGCAGCCAGAACGGCGTATCGAGATAGCGGATGCATTTGAATTGCCGCCTTTGCGTGCCTCTGCTTGTCCGCTATCCCTTGCACTGAATTGTCATTGCGCGACTATTGCTGGAGGAACCGAACAGGCCGCCGCCGCCCGCTCCAATGGTGGCATTTTGGTCACTGCTGCGGGAAATGACGGTATAGCCACGTGCGCCGCAGATATTTCCTGCCTTAGATTCGCATTCTCCCCATGAAAGAGCTGCGCCAGAGCAGTTGAGCGTATATGCGGGACGGCCATCGGGGCCGTAAGTCTCAGTGGAGGTTGCGCAGCCCGCAAGCATAACGGTAGCGATAACAACGATGCGTTCCATATTGCTCTCCTGACAAGGCGAACGACGCGTCACAACTGTTTCGTGCAGGCTAAAACTGCTTTGGATCGAAATCAGAAACGTCGAAGTCCATCGTTCTGTCGCCTTCGTGAAAAAAGGTTGCTTCAATCCGCACGCGTTTGGCCTTTACCATCGCCGCGTAGAATTTATTGAAAGGTTCAATAAATAAGACGGTTGAACTATTGTCAGACGGCCCGGTTGCAGTAAATTTTTGTCCGTTTCCATCGTCAAATCGGACAGTTACGGTGCAAGAGCGAATGTGACATAGGAATTGGCCACGTTCGATTTGAAGCATGACGTCTTTCCCGTACCGAACATGCTTACGAAGGGCAAGCTGTGCGTGTTGTGCACCGCTATAGGGGAAACCGAATGTCAGTTCATTTGTGCTGCTCACGGCTGCGAACTTATTCATCCCCTTTTGCATTTCATCCTCACGCTGCTCGTAATGCCAGTTCGCGAGGGAAATGGGAGTGCTGACGCTTACTGGGGCGTCGGTGGCAGTAACGCTGGCCGATGTATCCTGCGCACCCTGCATTGACGTAGATGCCGCGCTAGCGGGGACAGCATTTGTCGCCGCAGAAGTTGTTTTTGTTGGTGAGCTGTCGCCGCCGTGACCCGACAGGCGGGGGAGCACACTTCCCACCACGACAACGGCCAGAAACACTAAGGCTATTTTTGCCGGTAGCGACGTGCGTTTTACTGGGTTTTGAATGCCACACTTCGGGCAGACCTTTGCTTGTTCGCTGACTTCTGCGCCACACTCACGGCATTTTTTGAGTGCCATTTATGTCCTCCGAATTATGCGTGGCGAATAAGTATCGTCCGCCTAAGTCGCCGCTTTTCGGTAAACATAGACTCGAATTTATAGAAAACGTAGGGAAAATCTCCGTTGTTTCAATCTGCGAAGAATCCCGACGCACTATTCCGATTGTCGCGTCGTCTTGGCTTGTCGATTCTGCCGCATCAGAGTGGAACCTCTATACGCGACGATGGGCCGAGTAGTTGCCGTACAGGTTCGCGTTACCTTTACTGATGCTAGTCAAAGGGTTGGCAATTCCGTGTGGACAATGCGGTTTCCCGTGTGTCCGGCGGTGACGGTTCATGAAAAATGCTTACACCAGCGCTTACACAGGTTTCATAAAGCAAAAAGCCCAGTCGCAGTGACCGGGCTAAGTGCTTGATTTAATTGGCGCGACAGGAGGGGCTCGAACCCCCGACCCTCGGCTTAGAAGGCCGATGCTCTATCCAGCTGAGCTACTGTCGCGTGAACGTGCACAAGGCCGCAAGCGGGCCTCGCGAAGACGGGGCTGGATTATACCGCGATCGTCCCACGCGGTCGCGCCTCGCTCGTCACGCTTGCCTTCGCGCCAGATTCAAACCGGCTGCTGATGCAGCGCGAACCAGCCCAGGAAGATCGCGCCCGCGATCAGGCAATATGCACCGAACGATGCGAGGCGTCCGCGTCCCTCGAAATACTTCATCAGGAACTTCACGCTCAGCCAGGCCGCGATACCCGTGAGCACGCCGCCGACGACCGCAGTCATCAGTTGATCTCGCGCGTGAAAAAGCTTCGGCAGTTCGAGCACGCCAGCCGCGAAGATGATCGGCGTACCGAGCAGGAACGAGAACTCCGCAGCCTTTTCTGCCGTAAGGCCCGCCGCATTGCCGGCGATCATCGTGAGGCCGCTGCGCGAAAAGCCGGGAATGAGCGCGCCGATCTGCGCGAGGCCGACGAGAAATGCCTGGCGGAACGTGAGCTTCTCGGGCGGACGATGCGTACGCGCACGCTGGAGGCGATCGCCGAACCACAACAGCACGCCATTGACCATCAACGCGGCCGCGACAATGCGCAGATCGTGAAAGATGGCTTCGATGCGCTTTTCGAGCACGAGGCCAACAATACCCGTCGGAATCGTCCCGATAATGAGCGCCCACATCATGTGGCCATCGTCGTTCTTGCGGCCGGCCAGCGAGCTGAAGAAGCCACTGATCAGCGCGACCCAGCGCTCACGGAAATACCAGAGCAGAGCGACTGCGGTTCCCAGATGCAACGCGACGAGGAATGGCAGCAGCTGTGGCGCGTGCTTGTCGATGTGCATGCCGAACAGCGCGGGCACGAGCAGCGTATGGCCGAGACTGCTCACCGGAAACAGTTCGGTGACGCCTTGCAACACGCTCAGGAAGAATAGAAACCAGAGACTCACGCGCGGATCCTCGTAATGGTGGTGTAAGGGGCCGGACCGTTGCGGAGCCGGTGCGGCGGAGCGCACCGATTATGCCTGGGCCGTATTGCAGCGCCAAGCCTGGAGATGGTTTTGTCAGAAAAGTTACTGCGGCGCAACAAAGTTGGCTGCGAAGGCAGGGATCCTGGCGCGAACGTACGTGTCGCGCAAGCAGGAATCTAATGGTGGGGCGATGGCAAGCGGCGTGATCAGCGCGCCATCTTGTAAAAGAAATACGCGCTGCTGCCGACAAAGAGGCTGAACAGCGCCATGCTCATTGCCATTGCGAGGTCCATCGGGCGGTCTCCTGCGAAAATGCTCTGTGCGCTACCGCACGGTCATGCGGATTATGCTGACTCTTGTCAGACACCGACACCCACGCTTTCCCGACGAGGGTTTTCACGCATGAGAAAGCAGCGCAAAATCCGCCTGCCCGGCGCATACGCGCCGCCCTCCTTCCATCCACTTCAGGCCCGCCCATGAACGCTCATCCAGCACAGGACATCCTCACCCTCACACGCGGTGCCTCGACGCTGCGTTTCGCACCCTGGGCCGGCGGCCGTTTGCTCTCGTGGCACGTCGACGGTAGCCCAGTCATCGTGTGGCCGGAGAATGCAAACTGGGCCGAGCCGGCGCGCGTGCGCGGCGGCAATCCGCTGCTTTTCCCCTTCCTTGGCCGCCATCGTGTGGACGGCCAGATCGGCCGCTGGCGCGACGCACAGGGCGTGGTTCGCGATCTGCCAATGCACGGATTCGCGCGCGACCTGCCGTTCGCGGCACAAATCGACGACGATGGGCACGGCCTGAAGATGACGCTCGGCGACTCGGATGCGACGCGCACTGGATACCCGTTCGCCTTTCGCTTCGAAGCGTCCTACCAGCTGGCCGACGCGCATACGCTCGACGTCACGCTCGCCGCGACCAATACCGGCGCGCAGCCGCTTCCCTGGTACGCCGGCCATCATTTCTATTTCGCCTTGCCGCATACCCAGCGCGCGCAGACGACACTCGACTTGCCGGCGTCCCACCGCCGTCATCAACTCGCGGACGGTTCGATCAGCGCGCCCGAGCCCGGCAAGGCGCAGTACAGGCTTGATGACGCAAGCATCATCGACCGCTTCCATGTGCTCGAGCCGACGCCGCCCGCCGCGCCGGTGCGCCTCGTTACGCCGGGACTAGGCCGCGCGGTGACCATCGATCTGAACCGGCCCGGCTCGCTGCCCTGGTACGCCGTGACGACTTGGACCGAAGCCGCCGATTCCGACTTCTACTGCGTTGAACCCTGGCTTGGTTTGCCCGACGCGATTCACAACGGGCTCGGCCTGCGCTGGCTCGCGCCGGGCCAAACGGAGACGGCGACGCTGCGCATCGGCGTCAAGACGCTTGGCGGCTAATCGCGCCCGCCGGCCCCGCACGGGGCTGCCACAGGTATGGATGCTGCCGCTTTCGTCAGTCATTCGTCAGGCAAAACCCCAGTTGCGTTGGCAAACCCGCTAAAATCAGGCGTTTTGCCAGCGCGGCGGACCGTGGTCCGTCGAGGCAAGGTTATGCGAGGTTCAATGTTGGCGCCAGGAATCAGACGGATTGCATGTGCGGCACTCGTTGCGTTGGTCACGGCGTGCGGATCGGCTCCGGTCGGCCCCGGCTTTTACCGCGTGGAACGCGGCGACACCGTGTACAAGATCGCGCGCAGCAATCGCCAGTCCGTGCAAAACATCGTGCGCTGGAACAATCTGTCGAACCCTGACGCCATCGAAGTCGGCCAGGTCCTGCGCGTGGAGCCGCCCGCCGGCACAGCGAGCGCCCGGACCGGTGGCGCGCCGCGCAGCGCAGCGACTGCCCCGCGCGAGAGCGCCAACGCAGCCGACACGTCATCTGCGCCGTCATCCGCGGACTCATCCGCAGCGTCGGCGGCGGCCGCGCCTTCGATCTCGCTTGTCTGGCCGACTAGCGGACAGGTCATCCGCGGCTTCGATGGCCGCAATTCCAAGGGCATCGACATCGTCAATGCGGCCGGCACGCCGATCGTCGCCGCCGCGCCCGGCACCGTGGTCTATGCCGGTAATGGTCTGCGTGGCTACGGTAACTTGCTGATCATCAAGCACAGCGGCGATTACCTGACGGCCTATGCGCACAATCAGGCCTTGTTTGTGAAGGAAGGTCAAAGCGTCGCGCAAGGGCAAAAGATCGCGGAAATGGGCAACAGCGACAACGATCGTGTGATGCTGCATTTCGAACTGCGATACCAGGGACGCTCGATCGATCCAACGCGACAACTCCCGGCGCGCTGAGACAGGCCGTTACGGCCAGCTAATCGATGAACAAAAAAAAGCCCGGCATGGCGCCGGGCTAACGGGGGTTTGGCGCATATCGGCAAAGGACCGGTTTACCATGCGCCGAATCGCAATCTATCAACGGGCTTCCTGCGGCGCAATCACTTAATTAGCGCGAAAATGTGCTACGCCGCACGGATTATGTGTCGCATCACTTTTCAGCAACGATTGAGGACGCCGAATCAACTGGTCCTGCGCATAGAATCGCGTACTTCAAAGACACACAGCGACAAGTCGCCGAATGGCGCAAAGGCTTGCTGGACGGGTCGCTCGGGCTGACGTAGATTGTTTTTTCGAGGGCTTTTTGCGAACCCGGATCGCCGGTTTAAAGCGCGGCACTTTTCGCATTTTTGAGGCACCCGGCTTTAGTGGGCGAGCGCACGCAACAGCGTATTTATTCGGCGTGGTGTACAAATTTGAAACACCAATTCGCAGCACGCTTAGATCAGATGTTTGACTGATTTAATGTGACTTATTGTCTGTATTTTGGCGACGCGAGCCTGGATAAATACCGCCGATTCAGCGTTCGCCATCCGGCCAGCGACCGGCGGTCAGACTATCGTTTATAGTATCGGCCGCAACGAATTCCCAATCACCATGACTATCGAAGACGCCACCCCCAGTTCGACGTACGCCAGGCTGCTCGGCGAAACCGCCAAGATCGACTGGCAGGATCTCGAACGTTTCTTCGCGCAAGGCAAACTGCTGAGCGTGGCGAGCGACCTCGACCTCGTGAGCGTAGCCGAGGCCATTGCCAACGACGACAGTGCCGTCGTCATGCAATGGCTGTCGTCTGGCCTCGTCGAGCGCATGCCTGCAGAAACCGCGGCCGATTACGCGGCTCGCAAGCCGGAGTTGTGGGCGGTCGTGGTCTCGCCGTGGGTGTGCGTTCAGGAACGCGCTTGAGCGGCGCCGAGGCCCTGCCCGAACAGCGAGGTTGGCATAGACGCGTACTGACGCTCGCGTTTCCCATCGTCCTTGCCAATCTCACGCAGCCCATTCTCGGCGCCGTCGACACAGCTGTGGCAGGTCACCTCGGCAGTGCAGCCGATCTGGGCGGCGTCGCGCTAGGCGGCCTGTTCTTCAACTTCGTGTTTTGGGGCTTCGGCTTCCTGCGTATGGGGACGACCGGACTCGTCGCACAGGCCTACGGCGGTCGCGACCTCCCCGCATTGCGCGCGAATGTCGTGCGCGCCCTGCTTCTCGCATTCGCGATCGGCGCCGCGATCCTGCTGATTCAATCTCCCTTGATCCGGTACACGCTCGCGGCCATTGGCGGCAGCGTCGAGGTGCAACGCAACGCCGGGGTTTACTGCTTTGCACGCATCGGCTCGGCACCGTTCGCCTTGGCTAACTACGTCGTGCTCGGCTTTCTGCTCGGCACGCAGCGCGTGCGCATTGCGCTGCTTTCGCAGATCTTCATCAATCTCACGAACGTCGTTGCGGTGCTCGCCTACGTGTATGGGCTGCGATGGGGCATCGCCGGTATCGGTGCGGCGACGGCTACGGCGGATGCGCTCGGTTTTGTCTTCGGGGCATGCGTGCTGTGGAGGCTACGTCCTCGCGGGCTCGCGCCGCTTGCACTGCAAACCGTGGTTGAACCTGCTGCGCTCAAGCGCCTCATCGCGATCAATCGCGATATCTTTCTGCGCACGCTTTGTCTGTTGGGCTCGTTTGGGTGGTTCGCGCATCTGGGCGCGAAGCAAGGCGACGCGATCCTTGCCGCGAACGCCCTGCTCCTCAACTTCCAGACCTTCATGGCCTACGGTCTCGACGGATTCGCCCATGCAGCCGAGGCGCTCGTTGGCGCGGCGATCGGCGCAGGCAATCGTAGTGCGTTCCGTCAGGCCGTGAAGATCAACCTGTTCTGGGCGGCGCTAGGCGCCTTCGGTTTTTCTCTGGTTTATTGGGCCTGCGGGCCGTGGATCATCGCTCAGCTAACCGATCAGCCGGCGGTGCGCGCCGCCGCCCTGGCATTTCTCCCATGGGCCGCGCTTTCGCCGGTCATTTCCGTCTGGGGGTTTCTGCTGGACGGCGTATTCATCGGGGCCACGCGAACACGCGAACTCATGCAAGCCATGGCTGTTTCGCTGGCTGTGTTTCTGTGCGCGTCCTGGGCGCTGGTCGGGCCGCTCGGCAATCATGGATTGTGGATCGCCCTGCTTGTCTTCATGGCCGCGCGCGGTCTGACGCTCTCGCCCTTGCTGCCGCGCATCAGCGGCGCGATTAGCCCTATGTCTGCGCAGTTACGCTGAGCGCGCTCGCGCCCAGCGTCGGCGCTTATTGAACAGGCGGTGGGTTGTCGATCATCATCGGCGGCCGATCGTCGGTCGGCACGCCGTGGTAGTCGGGCGGATCCTGCGGCGGCGTGCCGTGGCGGTGGGTCGTCGCGTTGTCGGCGCATGCCGAAAGCAAAGCGGCCATTGCAAGGGCCAGAAAAACACGGGGCATTGCCTCAATTCCTTTCTGAATGGTGATCCGATCAGCGCTCCAGACGGGTAGCAAAACGGCTGAACTCGCTATTTTTTCCGTTGCGACACTGTTCTAAGATACGGAGATGGCTGCAATCGACAGGAGGCTGCCATGGATGCCGAAACTATTGCGGGTCTGATCGGTCTTGCTGTGGGTCTGCTAGTTCTGCTCGGGCTATCGATTTTCGAATCGCGCGCCTACCGGAAGGAGCACGACGGCGAAGGCATGATGCATCACTGGCTGGCCGAGCATCACGTGCTCGACCGGGTTCGCCGCAGGCACTGAACCCAGCGCCGGCACCCCACCGGCGCGCACTTGGCCTGTGAAAACTCGCCGCGGCCAGTCGAGCTGGCCGTGCGGGGCGTTTTGCTGCGCCGTTTCGTGAACGGCAGGCTCACTTTCATTTCAACACGCGCCCAAACGCCAGAACCCCGGTTCTCTTTCGGAGACACCGGGGTTCTGGACGTTACAGCATGAGGAGCCTGACGATTACCTACTTTCACACGGGCAATCCGCACTATCATCGGCGTGGAGTTGTTTCACGGTCCTGTTCGGGATGGGAAGGGGTGGGACCAACTCGCTATGGTCATCAGGCATGACGGGTTGCTGCGTCGCCTTTGGAGGCGCCACAGCCAATCTGGAAGAAGCGTAAAGAGGGTGTTGCTGAATTGGGGTTGTGTTGTTTGAATCGGCACAACACGTGATCACTCAACCATGCGTGTCTGAAACACACCTGTTATAGGATCAAGCCTTACGGGCAATTAGTATCAGTTAGCTTAACGCATTACTGCGCTTCCACACCTGACCTATCAACGTCCTGGTCTCGAACGACCCTTCAAGGGGATCTAGTCCCCGGGGAAGTCTCATCTTGAGGCGAGTTTCCCGCTTAGATGCTTTCAGCGGTTATCTCTTCCGAACATAGCTACCCGGCGATGCGACTGGCGTCACAACCGGTACACCAGAGGTTCGTCCACTCCGGTCCTCTCGTACTAGGAGCAGGCCCCCTCAAACTTCCAGCGCCCACGGCAGATAGGGACCAAACTGTCTCACGACGTTTTAAACCCAGCTCACGTACCTCTTTAAATGGCGAACAGCCATACCCTTGGGACCGGCTACAGCCCCAGGATGAGATGAGCCGACATCGAGGTGCCAAACACCGCCGTCGATATGAACTCTTGGGCGGTATCAGCCTGTTATCCCCAGAGTACCTTTTATCCGTTGAGCGATGGCCCTTCCATACAGAACCACCGGATCACTATGACCTGCTTTCGCACCTGTTCGACTTGTGAGTCTCACAGTCAAGCACGCTTATGCCATTGCACTATCAGCACGATTTCCGACCGTACCTAGCGTACCTTCGTACTCCTCCGTTACCCTTTGGGAGGAGACCGCCCCAGTCAAACTGCCTACCATGCACTGTCCCCGATCCGGATCACGGACCAAGGTTAGAACCTCAAACAGATCAGGGTGGTATTTCAAGGACGGCTCCATGCAGACTAGCGTCCACACTTCACAGCCTCCCACCTATCCTACACAAACCGGTTCAAAGTCCAATGCAAAGCTACAGTAAAGGTTCATGGGGTCTTTCCGTCTAGCCGCGGGGAGATTGCATCATCACAAACACTTCAACTTCGCTGAGTCTCGGGAGGAGACAGTGTGGCCATCGTTACGCCATTCGTGCAGGTCGGAACTTACCCGACAAGGAATTTCGCTACCTTAGGACCGTTATAGTTACGGCCGCCGTTTACCGGGACTTCAATCAAGAGCTTGCACCCCATCATTTAATCTTCCGGCACCGGGCAGGCGTCACACCCTATACGTCCACTTTCGTGTTTGCAGAGTGCTGTGTTTTTATTAAACAGTCGCAGCCACCAGTTTATTGCAACCCCTTCACCCTTCTGGCGCAGGCCAGTCAAGCTACAGGGGCGTACCTTATCCCGAAGTTACGGTACCAATTTGCCGAGTTCCTTCTCCCGAGTTCTCTCAAGCGCCTTAGAATACTCATCTCGCCCACCTGTGTCGGTTTGCGGTACGGTCACTGCTGAACTGAAGCTTAGAGGCTTTTCTTGGAACCACTTCCAGTTGCTTCGTCTCCTGAGAGACTGGCCTCACACCCTTGAATTCCGCGCCCGGATTTGCCAAAGCGCCTTCTCCAATGCAAGGACCGGGACTTCCAACACCCGGACAACCTTCCGCGATCCGTCCCCCCATCGCATTCAACAATGGTGCAGGAATATTGACCTGCTTCCCATCAGCTACGCATTTCTGCCTCGCCTTAGGGGCCGACTCACCCTACGCCGATGAACGTTGCGTAGGAAACCTTGGGCTTACGGCGAGGGGGCCTTTCACCCCCTTTATCGCTACTCATGTCAGCATTCGCACTTCCGATACCTCCAGCACGCTTTTCAACGCACCTTCGCAGGCTTACGGAACGCTCTCCTACCATGCGAGACTAGCTCGCATCCGCAGCTTCGGTATATGACTTAGCCCCGTTACATCTTCCGCGCAGGACGACTCGATCAGTGAGCTATTACGCTTTCTTTAAAGGGTGGCTGCTTCTAAGCCAACCTCCTGACTGTTTTAGCCTTCCCACTTCGTTTCCCACTTAGTCATATTTGGGGACCTTAGCTGGCGGTCTGGGTTGTTTCCCTCTTGACACCGGACGTTAGCACCCGATGTCTGTCTCCCGTGATTGCACTCTTCGGTATTCGGAGTTTGCTATGGCGAAGTAATCCGCAATGGACCCTTCAACCATGACAGTGCTCTACCCCCGAAGGTGATACACGAGGCACTACCTAAATAGTTTTCGGAGAGAACCAGCTATTTCCAGGTTTGTTTAGCCTTTCACCCCTATCCACAGCTCATCCCCTAACTTTTCAACGTTAGTGGGTTCGGTCCTCCAGCACGTGTTACCGTGCCTTCAACCTGGCCATGGATAGATCACCTGGTTTCGGGTCTACACCCAGCGACTGAACGCCCTGTTCGGACTCGCTTTCGCTACGCCTGCCCTATTCGGTTAAGCTTGCCACTGAATGTAAGTCGCTGACCCATTATACAAAAGGTACGCCGTCACCCCTTGCGAGGCTCCGACTGTTTGTATGCATGCGGTTTCAGGATCTATTTCACTCCCCTCCCGGGGTTCTTTTCGCCTTTCCCTCACGGTACTGGTTCACTATCGGTCGATCACGAGTATTTAGCCTTGGAGGATGGTCCCCCCATCTTCAGACAGGATTTCACGTGTCCCGCCCTACTTGTCGCATCCCTAGTTCTTCCAATCTGTTTTCGCCTACGGGGCTATCACCCACTATGGCCGCACTTTCCAGAGCGTTTGGCTAACAGTTCAGATAAAGAATGCAGGCTGGTCCCATTTCGCTCGCCACTACTTTGGGAATCTCGGTTGATTTCTTTTCCTGCGGCTACTTAGATGTTTCAGTTCGCCGCGTTCGCTTCACATGACCTATGTATTCAGTCATGGATACTCCATTCGGAGTGGGTTTCCCCATTCGGATATCGGTGGATCAAAGCTTGTTTGCCAGCTCCCCACCGCTTTTCGCAGGCTACCGCGTCCTTCATCGCCTGTGATCGCCAAGGCATCCACCACATGCACTTGTTCGCTTGACCCTATAACGGGTGTGTCTCCTGCGCAATTGCTTGCGTCGGTTCACACGCGCTACAGGTTGAGTATTCGTGTTGCGCCGTATTTCAAGGCAATCTTTCGATCACTTAAAAATACTTTCGATACAATCACAACCCTGATTCACCTACTCATGCCCATCTCTAGACATTTTTGGATGAATCTCTTTACTACTTCTTCCTGATTGTTAAAGAACGACAGCCGATATTTTCATATCGCTCTGACTGGCTCAATCGCCAATGCGAAGTGTTCTGCATCATTGCTGCAGAACGCTGTGCATTGGGAATTGGTGGAGGATGACGGGATCGAACCGACGACCCCCTGCTTGCAAAGCAGGTGCTCTCCCAGCTGAGCTAATCCCCCAGTCACACAACTCAAGGGGGCTGCCCGTCACAGACAGTGGTGGGTCTGGATGGATTCGAACCATCGACCCCCGCCTTATCAAGACGGTGCTCTAACCGACTGAGCTACAGACCCCTGAGTCTGTCTTTCTTACAGCCGACAAGTGTGAGCGCTTAAAACGCAGTGAGCGATGAGCTCATGAAAGGAGGTGATCCAGCCGCACCTTCCGATACGGCTACCTTGTTACGACTTCACCCCAGTCATGAATCCTGCCGTGGTGACCGTCCTCCTTGCGGTTAGACTAGCCACTTCTGGCAAAACCCACTCCCATGGTGTGACGGGCGGTGTGTACAAGACCCGGGAACGTATTCACCGCGGCATGCTGATCCGCGATTACTAGCGATTCCAGCTTCACGCAGTCGAGTTGCAGACTGCGATCCGGACTACGATCGGTTTTCTGGGATTGGCTCCACCTCGCGGCTTGGCAACCCTCTGTTCCGACCATTGTATGACGTGTGAAGCCCTACCCATAAGGGCCATGAGGACTTGACGTCATCCCCACCTTCCTCCGGTTTGTCACCGGCAGTCTCCCTGGAGTGCTCTTGCGTAGCAACTAGGGACAAGGGTTGCGCTCGTTGCGGGACTTAACCCAACATCTCACGACACGAGCTGACGACAGCCATGCAGCACCTGTGTTACGGCTCCCTTTCGGGCACTTCCACCTCTCAGCGGAATTCCGTACATGTCAAGGGTAGGTAAGGTTTTTCGCGTTGCATCGAATTAATCCACATCATCCACCGCTTGTGCGGGTCCCCGTCAATTCCTTTGAGTTTTAATCTTGCGACCGTACTCCCCAGGCGGTCAACTTCACGCGTTAGCTACGTTACCAAGCCAATGAAGGCCCGACAACCAGTTGACATCGTTTAGGGCGTGGACTACCAGGGTATCTAATCCTGTTTGCTCCCCACGCTTTCGTGCATGAGCGTCAGTATTGGCCC
Organism: Paraburkholderia flagellata; assembly: GCF_021390645.1. Lineage (GTDB taxonomy): Bacteria > Pseudomonadota > Gammaproteobacteria > Burkholderiales > Burkholderiaceae > Paraburkholderia > Paraburkholderia flagellata. Next base: position 1,083,721 of record NZ_JAJEJT010000001.1, on the reverse strand, counting down.
AGGGGGCTGCCTTCGCCATCGGTATTCCTCCACATCTCTACGCATTTCACTGCTACACGTGGAATTCTACCCCCCTCTGCCATACTCCAGCGATGCAGTCACCAATGCAGTTCCCAGGTTAAGCCCGGGGATTTCACATCGGTCTTACATCACCGCCTGCGCACGCTTTACGCCCAGTAATTCCGATTAACGCTCGCACCCTACGTATTACCGCGGCTGCTGGCACGTAGTTAGCCGGTGCTTATTCTTCCGGTACCGTCATCCCCTCAAGGTATTATCTCGAAGGATTTCTTTCCGGACAAAAGTGCTTTACAACCCGAAGGCCTTCTTCACACACGCGGCATTGCTGGATCAGGCTTTCGCCCATTGTCCAAAATTCCCCACTGCTGCCTCCCGTAGGAGTCTGGGCCGTGTCTCAGTCCCAGTGTGGCTGGTCGTCCTCTCAGACCAGCTACGGATCGTCGCCTTGGTAGGCCTTTACCCCACCAACTAGCTAATCCGCCATCGGCCACCCCAATAGCGCGAGGCCCGAAGGTCCCCCGCTTTCATCCATGGATCGTATGCGGTATTAATCCGGCTTTCGCCGGGCTATCCCCCACTACTGGACATGTTCCGATGTATTACTCACCCGTTCGCCACTCGCCACCAGGTGCAAGCACCCGTGCTGCCGTTCGACTTGCATGTGTAAGGCATGCCGCCAGCGTTCAATCTGAGCCAGGATCAAACTCTTCAGTTTAAACCTGTTACTGTTTTCGGTTTCTCTCGAAACCGGTCGCTCACTCAAAGCTGACAGGAATTTGAATTGCTTCAAAAACCTGACTTACTTTAGTGTGAGACTCTTGATACTTTTGCTGCTCCCGGCCCCGCTCCGAAGAACGAGGTCAGGCCGCCACCGCATCAAGCGCCCACACTTATCGGCTGTAAATTTTTAAAGATCGATCGCGAAGTTGCCGTTAAAACCATCCAACTACCGGCTTCTTTCTGCGTTGCTGCGTCAGCAGCAGAGAAACGAGATTATGAAGACTGCCCGGCGATCTGTCAACAGGTTTTTTACTTCGTTCAACCTGCCGCTCAACTTCCCACCACCCGCAGACCCAGTCGCCACAAGGCTTCCGCCCGGGCTTCCCGTCTCCCCGCGCCTTCATCGAAAGCGCGAAAGACCGGAATTCTAGTCATGCAGATGACATCTTGCAAGCGGTTTTTTGACGCGATAGCAAAGGCGGACTGAACGCGGCTCGACTGCTCTATATAGCAGTCGCCATAGTGCCTCCGGCCGATACATTGCGGCTCCGCACCAACGACCATCACGCATCGCGCCCGCGCCCATCCGACGCGCTCCTGCTGTCCAATCCGATGGCGCGCACGGAACCGACTAGAATATGGGGTTCTCTGCACCCCAACTCACAGATTTATGCGCTCGCGAATCGCCAAACGCCTTCCTCCTGACGCCGACAAGCTCGTCGGCCTCTCGCTCGCCCTGTTCGCTTCGGGCAGCCGCACCGAAGACCGCTTCTGGGAGGCCAAGCTCGACACGCTGCTAGCAAAGGTAGTGCGCAACGGCAATCAGACTACGCTCGACGCCGCGCTCGATCATCTGCAGCAGAATCACCCGGACGCCTACGGCGCGCTGGCCGATATGGCCGAGACGCACAGCGAATCGTTCATCGTCGAGCACGACGGCACGCAATACGAGGCACTGCTCGTCGCCGCACCGGTGCTGGCGTGGACGCGCTATGTCATCCCTTCGGGCCCGCTGAAGGCAGAGGGGGCCGACGCGCTGCGCACCCATCTGCAGGCCCACGTGCTCGCGAGCGGCACGCGCGTCGCGATGGCCCCTTATCTCTATAGCATCGACCAATTGCCGCGCCACCATGTCGAAACCTGGCGCCTCGCACAACAACTTACGCAGGCGGCGCTGAGCGGCGCACCGGCGAAAATCAGCTCGGGTGAGCTGCCGGAAACGTCGCCGATCCTCGCCGATCCGCGTTTCCTGCTCGCTGTAGTCGCAGCACCTGTCGGCGCCCCGCTCTTCCGCTGGCAGGAAGAGGAGCACGGCTCACGCATCGAGCGCGGTCAATGCCTGGAGCAATGGGCCACCCAGGGCGGCGCCAATCTTGCCGTCGTCATGCCGGGCTGCGAGTTCGAGTGCCTGCTGCCGGACGCCTACTACTCCGCCTGCCGCGACGCGGACGAGCGCGTGCGCCCGCACACGATCCGCACCGCGGTGCGCTATTTGCTCGACACGATCGGCGCGGGTGCGCAGGACTTGCGCGCCGTCGTCGCGGGCTTCGGCGAGCGCCGTATCGACGAATACCGCATCGGCTTCACGAAGCGCGGCAGCAACGATGTGCTGTATGGCGTGGTCTGGCCGCTCTATGGCCGCGAGAACGGCGACGCCGAGATCGACGAAGAACCGACCGAAGAGAGTGTCAGCAGCGGTCCGCTCGAAGAGATCGTTGCGCTGCTGAAGGAATCGGGTATCACCGACATCCGTCGTCACGCCGGCCGCTTCGAGCCGGAATATTGCGATGACTGCGGCGTTCCGCTCTATGCGGATCCACTCGGCGAGATCGTCCACGCCGAGATGCCGGAAGATGCTGAGCCTGTACAGCCACACTTCCACTGAGACAATTCCAATATTCCTACCCGGTCCCGCCTGTGTGCGGGACTTTTTTTTGCCCTATGTCTTATGCCTTTTGGACAGGCCGCCAGCGCTCGACCTTTTTGTCATCATGGTGTTGTTGGTCTAGTTCACCGCCGCTTAGAAGCGGTGCGCGTTGCACAACATTTCGAGAGACCGTCAACGAGAGGAGGGCAAATCCATGCGGTTCGTTGTACTCAATCCGGACGCCGAAAGGCGTGAAGGGCTCAAGGCGCTGTTAAGACAAATCGACCGTCGCGCACGCTTCAATGACGCGCCGGACTGGCGCAGCGCTGAGCGCGCCATGCAACGCTTCACCCCCAACTTGATCGTGATCGACTGGCACGACGGCATTCGCGCCGGCGAGCTGCGCCACTTTGTCATGCGGCACCGCAGCCTGCCCGTGGCCATCCTCGTAGACAGCGCCGAGACGCCCACGACTGTACGAGCGCTCATCGACGAAGGCGCCCGCGGCATCATCCGGCGCACAACGGACTCCATCCTGATCGTGAAGTTTCTGGAGCTGATCATGCTCGGCGGCGATCATCTGCCGGCCGACGTGCTCGGTCCGTGCACGCCCTGGCCCCTGCCGCCCCGGCGCAACGCCAAGGCCGCCGCACAGGCCCGCAAGGTGCGCCCAAAGGTCCACCTGTCGCCACGGCAAGAGCAGATCCTGCGCTGCGTCCATATGGGCAATACGAACAAGATGATCGCAAGAGCGCTCGGCATCAGCGAGGGCACGGTAAAAGTCCATCTGACAAGCATCTTTCAGCAACTCGGCGCACCCAATCGCGCCGCGGCCGTCGCGATCTACAACGGATTGCTCGCGAACCATCTTCAGGTGCTGCGCGCGCAGTGCGAGCGGCCGGCGAAGCCCAGGCACGGCGAGCACGGCCCGGTGCCATTGCGCGCACGCGAGAGTCTGGCGTTTCGCTATCCGTTGCTGTCAGGCGACACTGTGGAGCCCCTGCCCATCGCCGCGGAGCCGCAGACGCCTTATGGCGACCCTGCCGCGCCGCAGCAGGTACGCGCCGTCGAGGCTCACGAGACCAGCGAGAGCGCGGACGAGGAAGCCCTGGTGCTCGCTCGCGCACACGTCTTGCCCTCCAACGAGTAATATGAAGCTCATGGGGTTCCTATTTACACCGCTTCCGCTCTGGGTTGCTATCGGTGCCTTGGTCGTCACCGTGGGGTTGCTCGCGCTCGCGTTGTGGAGGAACCCCTTCAAGCGTCTTCAGGACGCGACGCTCCAGCACGTGTGGCTCGCGATCGTCGTCGCGATCTCCGTGCTGTGGGCGAGCAACGCATGGCTCGAAGACGGCACCGTGCTGCACCTGCTCGGCGCCACGCTCGTGGTTACGCTATTCGACTGGGGGCTCGCGCTCGTCGCCATGGGCGTCGTCGTGGGGCTCGCCGCGCTCATCTTCGACGCCCCCTGGGAAGGCGTCGCCCTCACCTTCCTGATATTCGGCGCGTTCCCTGTCGCGATTTCGGCGCTGCTGCAGCGCGCCTGCACCGCGTGGCTGCCGCGCAACCTCTTCATGTTCATCGTCGGCCAGGGTTTCGTATCGCCGGCCATCGCCGTTTCGGCGGCAGCTTATCTCGCGCTCGGCACCCATGTCGCACTCAACGGCGGATCGGCGATCACCGTGCCCGCGGGATATGCATTCAGCGTATTTCTGCTTGCTTCGGGTGAAGCCTGGTTCACGGGCATGGCTACGGCGTTGATTGCTGTCTACCGGCCGACCTGGGTCACCACCTACGACGTGCGCCGCTATCGCTTGGGCGGCCCACGGACCTGAGCCGCTGCTTCAGCCGATAGCCCGCCGCCAGCAACGTAATACCGGGCGCGACGACACGTCGCGATCGGGCGCAGACGCATACATAGCAGCGCTTGCGCCGATCCTTGCGTTCAGACACAAGAAAATAATTGTTTCCAGATTGAACTCAACCCGGCTGAGCCGCATCTTACGGTGCCTGACGTCACACCCTCTTCCCTAGCAAGCAGATGGACTGCAACCATGCATCCCGCCGGCTGTTGTTCGTAGCCGGTCAACTGGCGGCGTACGCCGCGAGCCTCATCCTCATCGCAGCGCCAGCCGCGCGAGCCGATCAACTCGATCAACACAACAATCTCGTTAATCAGTTCGTCACCCAGATGCACGCGGACCCGCTAGTCGCTGACTGCGCGGCCCACGGCGATTTCGTAGCAAGCACTTCGGTGGCGCTCGATCACGTCGAGTTTCCGCCAAGTTCGTTCGACAAAGCGCATGCGAGCGTGACGCCGTGGAACGACTCGTTCGACGAAGGCAAGCAGCGCGTGAAGGTCGACACGATCGTGACCGTCGACGGCATCGGCATTCCCAAAGAAAGCGGCAACGCGCCTTACGATTTGAAGTTTCGCTGCGGCTACGTCGGGCAGCAAATGCTCGCGTTCAGCTGGAACGATCCCGTCCCGCCAGCGCACGCACGCAGTGAGCGCGGCACGGCGTCGCAGGGCGGCGCTCACGCAAAGGGCAAGCATTCGACCAAGAAGGGCACCGGTTCGAAGAAGGGGACACCGAGCAAGTCAAGCCACAAGTCGTCAACGAGCGGCGCGAAGTCGGCGAGCAAATCGACGAAATCGACAACGAAGTCCGCAGCAAAGAAAACGACTACAAAGAAGAAGACGGCGGCTCACTGAGAGTCGCCCGTGTTCTCGATGCAAAAGGGGGAAGTGGCCACGCCGCTTCCCCCTTTTTCTATGCCTGCGCGGTAAAGACGCCGTTATGCAAACGTCTCCACGTGATGCAAGATGGCCTGCAACATCGCAGCGCCGAGCGCGGCACTACGCTCGCCATTCCAGCCTACGCGTTCGTCGGGCAGATTGGCGTTGTCCTTGAACGGCATCTCGAGCGTGAGGGACAGGCAGCCATAGCGATGGCCGATATACTTCGACGCGAGCTTGAGCGCATCTTCGCGGTAGCGGCTCGCCTCGTAGCCGTGCTGATCCTGGAAATCCGGGCTCGCCACCTTGAACGCTTCGATGAACGCCTTCTGCTCCGTGCGCTGCTGATCGGTAAAGCCCGGCAGCATTTCAGAACCCGCGACGAATACATAAGGCAGCGTCTCGTCGCCGTGGATGTCGAAGAAGAGATCGACGCCCGTGGCTTCGATCGCATCGCGCACGACCAGCACCTCGGGGCTGCGCTGCGCGTCCGGCTCCATCCACTCGCGGTTCAGGTTCGCGCCCACGGCGTTGGTGCGCAAATTGCCGTGCACGCTGCCGTCCGGATTCATGTTCGGCACGATATGGAACACTGCGCGGTCGTACAGCTTGCGCGCGACCGGATCGCCCGCCCAGTCGCCCCAGCCGGCGAGCCGCTTGACCATGCCTTCCACGAACCACTCCGCCATGCTCTCGCCCGGATGTTGGCGCGCGATGATCCACACGGTCTTCTTGGGCTTGCCGTCAGGCGCTGTATCGCCTGGCATGCCGAGCGAGAGCAGCGACATGGGACGGCCTTCCACGCTCCGACCGAGTTCCGTAAGCGTGGCGTGCGGCAGTTGCTGAAGCGCGCCGAGGAACTCCGAGTGTCGCTCTTCGCTATACGGCTCGAAGTACGCGTAGTAGATGCTGTCAAAGTCCGGCGTGTGGTCGATGACGAGTTGCTTGCCGTCATAGGTGGTCGGCACGCGGAACCAGTTCACGCGGTCGTAGCTCGCCGCGGCCTGGTAGTCGCGCCATCCCTCGGGAAATGCACAGGCCGACGCATTTTCGAACGTCATCACGCAACGTTCGCCGCGCACACCCGACACGCGGAAATAGAACCATTGCGCGAACTCGGACTGGTTGTCCGCCCGCACGCGCAGACGGATGTCGTCGGCGCGCTCGCTCGACAGAACCTCGATCGCGCCCGCATCGAACTGGCTGGTGATGGCAATCGTCATAGTCTTTTCCTTGCGGCTTGCTTGTTCACTTACTCGGCGATGCGCCGACGAAATACATAGGTCGAATCGTTCGATGCATCCGCATCGAATGCGTAGCCTTCCACGTCGAACGCCTTGAGCGCTTCGGGCTCGGCAACGCGGTTCTCGACGGCGTAACGCGCCATCAAGCCGCGCGCCCGCTTCGCGTGGAAGCTGATGATCTTGTAGCGCCCGCCCTTCCAGTCTTCGAATACCGGCGTGATGACCGGCGCGGCGAGCTTCTTCGGCTTCACGGCCTTGAAGTACTCGTTCGACGCGCAGTTCACCAGCACGCTCGCGCTCTTCGCCGCGACTTCCCGATTGCGCTCGATCTGTGCATTGATCGCGTGCGTGATGCGCTCGCCCCAGAACGCATAGAGATCCTTGCCGCGCGCGTTTTCGAAACGCGTGCCCATTTCGAGACGATAAGGCTGAAGCAGGTCGAGCGGGCGCAGCAAGCCATAGAGCCCTGAGAGCACGCGCACATGCTGTTGCGCATAGTCGAGATCCGCCGACGAGAGCGACTTCGCGTCGAAGCCTTCATAGACGTCGCCGTTGAACGCGAGCACGGCTTGTTTCGCGTTGGTCTGACTGAACTGCTTCGACCAGTCGGCATAGCGCTGGAAATTCAGCCGCGCGAGCGGGTCGGAAATGCTCATGAGCGATCCGATCTGCTGCGGCGAGAGGCGGCGCAGGTCCGCGATCAGCTCGGCTGCGTCGTCGACGAAATCGGGGATAGTGTGGGTTTCGATGTGCGCCGGCGTGTCATAGTCGAGCGATTTGGCCGGCGACAGAACGATTATCATAGAGGCTTGCAGGCACGATGTGCCGATGTTCAAAGGCGAAAGCCCGATTGTAGCGAATTCACGAATGACCGGCCTCACGCCCCCAACCGCAACCTCCCTCTCGCCCGCCGCCGCTGCGGCGCTTCATGTGGTTCTCGACTCCAACGTCTGGCTCGATATTCTCGTGTTCGACGACCCGCACACGCGCCCCATTCGCGAGGCGCTCGAGCGCGGCGCGATCCGGGCGCTGGTCGACGAACGCTGCCGGGCCGAACTGGCCCACGTGCTCGACTATCCGCAATTCGCCGGCCGCGGCGTCGCGAAAGCGGACGCACTCGCCGCGCTAGCCGGGCTCGTTGCGCTGATCGAATTGCCCGAGCTTCCCGCTGACGCGCGGCCCCTGCCCCAATGCCGCGACCGCGATGACCAGAAATTTCTCGAACTGGCGCGTGCCAGCGGCGCACAGTGGCTCGTCTCGAAGGACCGCGCGGTGCTCAAGCTCGCGAGGCGCGTGGCGCGCGATTTCGGCTTTCGCATTGCGACGCCCGATGCCTTCGTCGCCGAATGCGTGCAAAGCGCCGCTCAAGCAGCACAGACCTGATACCCCCGCATCGCGTCACACGCGCCCGGCGGGACCACCGCAGCCGCGCCGATTTGCCTACAATCAACCTTTCCCGTTCCAACGTCTGACTTCCGCCCGCGACATGAACGCACCGCATCCCACGCAGAATTCACAGGACACCCTGCTCACGCCCTCATTTCCGTCGCGTCTGCCGAACGTCGGCACGACGATCTTCACCGTGATGAGCGCGCTCGCCGCCGAAAAGGGCGCGGTCAACCTGGGCCAGGGCTTTCCCGACTTCGATTGCGACGCACGCATCGTCGACGCCGTTGCGCAAGCCATGCGCGAGGGCCACAACCAGTACCCGCCGATGGCCGGCATCGCCCCACTGCGCGAAGCGATCGCGGACAAGATCGAGCATGTTTACGGCCGCCGCTACGACGCCAACAGCGAGATCACGGTGACGGCGGGCGCCACGCAAGCGCTGCTCACGGCGATTCTCGCGACTGTCCACGCGGGCGACGAAGTGATCGTGGTCGAGCCGACCTACGACAGCTATCTGCCGTCGATCGAACTCGCGGGTGGCAAGCCCGTGTTCGTGACGCTCGAAGCGCCCGACTACGCGATTCCGTTCGACCGCCTCGCCGCGGCCATCACGCCGAAAACGCGCCTCATCCTCATCAACACGCCGCACAACCCCACGGGCACGGTGTGGCGTGCCGAGGACATGCAAAAGCTCGAGGAGATCGTGCGCGGCACCAACGTGCTGATCCTCTCCGACGAGGTGTACGAGCACATGGTCTATGACGGTCAGCCGCACGAGAGCGTCGCGCGCTATCCGGAACTGGCCGCGCGCAGCTTCATCGTGTCGAGCTTCGGCAAGACCTATCACGTGACGGGCTGGAAGGTGGGCTACGTGGCCGCGCCCGCGCCGCTCACGGCCGAGTTCCGCAAGGTGCACCAGTTCAACGTGTTCACCGTGAACACGCCGATGCAGTTCGGCCTCGCGCAATACCTGCGCGATCCCAAACCGTATCTGGAACTGCCCGCGTTCTATCAGAAGAAGCGCGACTTCTTCCGCGCGGGGCTCGCCAACACGCGCTTCAAGCTACTGCCGTGTGAAGGCACCTACTTCCAGTGCGTGGATTATTCGGCGATCAGCGATCTGCCCGAAGCGGAATTCTCGAAGTGGCTCACGGCGGAGATCGGCGTGGCGGCCATTCCGGTTTCGGCGTTCTATCACGAGGCGCACGAATCGGGCGTCGTGCGCTTTTGCTTCGCCAAGCAGGAAAGCACGCTCGCGACCGCGCTCGAGCGGCTCGCGCGACTCTGACGTACATCGCGCGCGATGATTCCGCGAACGGCAGTGCGTTCCCGATCATCGCGCGCGATCGCGTGTGCGGCGCATTGCAAGGCGCCGCAACGCTTACGCGTTCGCCTCGATATACGCCTTGCGGTCGGCGTTGACGCGCTGCGCTGTCGGGCGCTCGCCGATCAGCTTGATATAGGACTTCCAGTCGATGCCCGCGTCGGCGAGGAAATCGCTGCCATAGACCGCCTGCGTCGCACGTCCGACGAGCGGCAAGCTCACGAACGCAGCAGCATCGGCCACGCCGAATCGATCGCCCGCCACGTAAGGCGCGAACTTCGCGATCCGCTTGAGGGCCGCCACGTAACGGCGCAGCCGCTTTTCCATGGCCGCCTTGACCTCTTCGGTCGCCTTTCCTCCAAAGAACGCCTCGCCGTAAAGCTCGCGCGCGTTGAGCTCGAGATGCGTCTCGATGAAGACGATGAGTTCGCGCTCCTTCGCCGCCTGCCACGGATCCGCCGCGAAAATGTGCTTCTCTGGAAAGCGCGCCGCCAGATACTCGACGATCACTTCCGACTCGCACAAAAAGCCTTGTTCCGTTTCGATAAAAGGCACCTTGCCGCCCGGCGACTGCGCGAGCAGCGCCTCTTCGAGCGGCAGCTTGTTCGGCACCTCCTCGAACGCGATATCGTGTTCGAGCAGCAGAAGCTTGACCTTGTTGTAGTAATTCGAAAGCGCGAAACCGTGCAGCTTGATCATCCTCATTGCCTCCTTGAGAGCGACAGTTCGGTTGCCGAAACCGCCGAACCGTTATCATAAAATTGTACGACCGTGCTATTCTAGGCCAATCATGGAGCCAGGCTTCCAATGACCTCACATCATTTCAACATTGAGACAATCGGCATAGTCGGCAGCGGCGCGATGGGCCGCGGTATTGCCCAGATCGCCGCGCAGGCTGGCCTCGCCGTGCGCCTCTACGACACGAACCCGCAGGCGGTCGCCGCCGCGCGTGACCATCTGGCCGACACCTTCGCGAAACTCGCCGCAAAAGGCAAGCTCGACGAACCCGCCGCCAAAGCCGCGCTCGAACGCGTGAACGGCGCACACACGCTCGATGAACTCGCGGTCTGCGATCTCGTGATCGAAGCGATCGTCGAGAATCTCGAGGCCAAACGCACGCTGTTTCGCGAGCTAGAAACCGTGGTGAGCGAGCGCTGCCTGCTCGTTTCGAACACTTCTTCCCTTTCGATTACCGCCATCGCCGCCGCGTGCAGCGACCCGTCACGCGTCGCGGGCTATCACTTCTTCAATCCCGTGCCGCTCATGAAAGTGGTCGAAGTGATCGACGGGCTGCGCAGCGATCCCGCCGCCGGCGACGCGCTAATGGCGCTCGCGCGCCGCATGGGCCACACGCCGGTGCGCGCGAAGGATATGCCCGGTTTCATCGTCAATCACGCGGGCCGCGGCATGAACACCGAAGGCCTGCGCGTAGCGGGCGAAGGCGTGGCGAGCTTCGTCGAGATCGATCGCATCATGCGCGAGCAGGCGGGCTTCCGGCTCGGACCGTTCGAGCTGCTCGACCTCACCGCGCTCGATGTGTCGCATCCGGTGATGGAATCGATCTATCACCAGTTCTATGAAGAACCGCGCTTCACGCCCTCGCCCATTACCGGCGTGCGCCTCGCGGGCGGCCTGGTTGGCCGCAAGGCGGGCGAAGGCTTCTATCGCTATGTCGATGGCAAGCAGCAGGTGCCCGACGAGAGCGCAGCGCCCACCGCGCTACCCGCGCGCGTCTGGATGAGCCGCAGCAACGTCGCCGCGCGTGACGCCGTCATCGCGCTCGCCTCGAAAGCCGGTGTGGCCGTCGACGAAGGCGATACGCCGGCGGCCGACGCGTTGATCGTGGTCGCGCCGCTCGGCCTCGACGCCACGACCGCCGCGCTCGACGAGCAGCTCGATGCGCGCCGCGTCGTCGCCATCGATACGCTGTTTCCGCTCGACACGGCGAAGCGCCGCACGCTGATGACGACGCCCGCCACCACGCGCGAAGCACGCGACGCGGGCCACGCGCTTTTTGCCGCCGACGGTGTGCCGGTCACGGTGATCCGCGACTCAACGGGCTTCGTTGCGCAGCGCATTGTTGCGACGATCGTCAACATCGGCTGCGACATCGCGCAGAAGCAGATCGCAACGCCCCGCGACATCGACCTCGCGGTCACGCTCGGGCTCGGTTATCCGCGCGGCCCGCTCGCGCTCGGCGACGCGCTGGGCGCACGCACGATCCTCACGATCCTGCGCAACATCCACGCCGTGCTCGGCGATCCGCGCTATCGCCCGTCGCCGTGGCTCGCGCGACGCGCGCAGCTCGGCCTTTCGCTGACACAAGCAGAAGCAGCAGACATCAACGCATCGAACGAGGCACCGCAATGAGCGCCGAACTCCTCAGCACCCGCCCGCAAGGCCACGAATCGACACTCGTCCTCACGCTGTCGAACCCCGGCGCACGCAACGCGCTGCATCCCGACATGTACGCTGCAGCAATCGAAGCCTTCGACGCCGCCGAGCGCGACCCGTCGCTGCGCGCGATCATCCTGACGGGCGCCGACAACTTTTTCTGCGCAGGCGGCAACCTCAACCGCCTGCTCGAAAACCGCGCGAAGGCCCCTTCGGTGCAGGCCGCCAGTATCGACATGCTCGCCGCCTGGGTCACCGCCATGCGCCAGTCGAGCAAACCGATCATCGCGGCCGTGGAAGGCGCAGCCGCCGGCGCGGGCTTCTCGCTCGCGCTCGCTGCCGACCTGCTCGTCGCCGCCGAGGATGCGAAATTCGTCATGGCCTATTCGCGCGTGGGTCTGACGCCTGACGGCGGCGGCTCGTGGTTCCTCGCGCGCTCGCTGCCGCGCTCGCTCGCGTTCGAGCTGATGGTGGAAGGCAAGCCGATTGGCGCGGCGCGTCTCGCCGAACTGGGTGTGGTGAACCGGCTCGCGAAACCGCAAACGGCGCTCGACACGGCGCTTGCCTGGGCCGACGAACTGGCGAAGATCTCGCCAAATTCGGCGGCGCGCATCAAGGGTTTGACGAACGTCGCGGACACGCAACCGCTCGAAGCGCAGCTCGCCGCGGAGCGCGAGAGTTTCGTCGCGTCGCTCCATCACCGCGACGGCCTCGAAGGCATTACCGCATTCCTCGAAAAGCGCGCTCCTGTCTACAAGTAAATGCGCTTGAGCGCCACGCCCATGCAATCCGACGATGGAGATGCTTTGCGCGCGATACCTGCGCCATAGACCGCACGGCTGACGCGCGGCGACCCACAGGAGAATCAGGAGAAGGGAGACGAATATGGCGCAAGCCACCCCGGATGGAGACACGCAAAAAACCGCGCAGACGCGCACCGACTATTCGGCGTTCGAAGGTACGCGCCCGGTTGCCGAGCGCCAGCGCTTCGACACCGAGGCGCTGACCGCCTGGCTTACCACTCACGTGGAAGGCTTCAAAGGCCCGCTCACGATCGAGCAGTTCGCCGGCGGTCAGTCGAACCCGACGTTCAAGCTCGTCACGCCCTGCCGCACCTATGTGATGCGCGCCAAGCCTGGCCCCAAGGCGAAACTACTGCCCTCCGCGCACGCGATCGAACGCGAATACCGCGTGATGGATGCGCTCGCCGCAACCGACGTGCCGGTCGCGAAAATGCTCGCGCTCTGCGAAGACGAAGCGGTGATCGGCCGCGCGTTCTACGTGATGGAGTTCGTCGAGGGCCGTGTGCTCTGGGACCAGTCGCTGCCCGGCATGACGCGCGAGGAACGCGGCGCGATCTATGACGAGATGAACCGTGTGATCGCGGCGCTCCACAACGTGAAGCCCGAAGCCGTGGGCCTCGCCGACTACGGCAAGCCCGGCAATTATTTCGCACGCCAGATCGATCGCTGGAGCCGCCAGTATCAGGCCTCGGAAACGGAACGCATCGACGCGATGCATCACCTGATCGAATGGCTGCCGAAGCACATGCCGGACGATGCAGGTTCACGCGTCTCGGTCGTGCATGGCGACTACCGCCTCGACAACCTGATCTTCCACCCGAGCGAGCCGCGCGTACTGGCCGTGCTCGACTGGGAGCTCTCCACACTCGGCGACCCGCTCGCCGACTTCTCGTATCACTGCATGGCCTGGCACGTCGATCCCGCACAGTTCCGCGGCATCGCCGGGCTCGACTGGCAAGCGCTCGGCATTCCCGACGAGGCCCAGTACGTCGCGCGTTATTGCGAGCGCACCGGCCTCGAGATTCGCGGCGACTGGAACTTCTATCTTGCATACAACATGTTCCGGATCGCGGCGATCCTGCAAGGCATCATGAAACGCGTGGTGGATGGCACCGCCGCGAGCGCGCAGGCAATCGACGCAGGCCGCCGCGCAAAGCCCATGGCCGAACTCGCCTGGCGCTACGCGCAGAAAGTTCGCTAAAACGCTTACGGGAACGACTTACTTTCCACTGTCACTGCATCGCATTGCGAGGTTACCGATGAATTTCGATTACTCCCCGAAAGTGCAGGCGCTGCGCGAGAAACTGCTCGCGTTCTTCGACGAACACATTTATCCGAACGAGGCGGTCTTCCATGAGGAAGTCGAGCGCAATCGCGCGAACGGCAACCCTTGGGTGCCCACGCAAATCGTCGAGCAGTTGAAGGAAAAGGCGCGCGCGGCAGGACTATGGAACCTGTTCCTGCCCGCCTCCGAACGCGGCGCGGGCCTCACGAACCTCGAATATGCGCCGCTGTGCGAAATCATGGGCCGCGTGCACTGGGCCCCGGAAGTGTTCAACTGCAGCGCGCCCGACACCGGCAATATGGAGACGATCGAGCGCTACGGCAGCGAGGCGCACAAGCAGCAATGGCTCGCGCCGCTGCTGGCAGGCCAGATCCGCTCGGCGTTTCTGATGACCGAGCCCGACGTCGCCTCGTCGGACGCGACGAACATCCAGACGCGCATCGAGCGCGACGGCGACGACTACGTGATCAACGGCACGAAGTGGTGGTCATCCGGCGCAGGCGACCCGCGCTGCGCGATCTATATCCTGATGGGCAAGACCGATCCCGATGCAGCGCGCCATGCGCAACAGTCGATGATCCTCGTGCCGTCGGACACGGCCGGCATCACCGTGCGCCGCCCGCTCACAGTGTTCGGCTACGACGACGCGCCGCACGGCCACATGGAAATCACGCTCGAAAACGTGCGCGTGCCCGCATCGAACATCCTGCTGGGCGAAGGGCGCGGCTTCGAGATCGCACAAGGACGCCTCGGGCCGGGCCGCATCCATCACTGCATGCGCCTCATCGGCCTGGCTGAGCGTGCGCTCGAGTTCATGGCGAAACGCGCCCTCTCGCGCGTGGCGTTCGGCAAGCCGGTCGCCCAGCAGACCGTCACGCAGGAGCGCATCGCCGAAGCGCGCTGCATGATCGAGCAAGCGCGCCTGCTCACACTCAAGACGGCGTACATGATGGACACCGTCGGCAACAAGGGTGCGCGCGGCGAGATCGCGATGATCAAGGTGGTCGCGCCGAACATGGCCTGCCAGGTGATCGACTGGGCGATGCAGGTGCACGGCGCGGCGGGCGTGAGCGGCGACTTCCCGCTGGCCTACTCGTACGCTTCGGCGCGCACACTGCGCTTTGCGGACGGCCCTGACGAGGTGCACCGCAACGCCATCGCCAAGCTCGAACTCGCGCGCCATATGGACGCGGGCGCGGCATCGCGCGTGGAAATGCCGGTCACGCGCTCGTAAGTCCACAAGTGCAGCAGGGGTGCTCGGCCGCCCTCTGCGAGCGGCGCCGATCTATGCTAATTTGCGCCAGATTCGGCGTCGCGCAGACTATCACGGCGCCTTCCTTCAGGGTGCCAAGGAGCCACGATGATCGACGTCTACAGCTGGGCCACGCCGAATGGTCACAAAGTCCATATCATGCTCGAGGAAACCGGCCTCGAATACCGGGTGCACCCGGTCGATATCGGTGCGGGCGACCAGTTCAAGGCAGAATTCCTCGCCATCAGCCCGAACAACAAGATTCCCGCGATTACCGACTCCGAAGGCCCGCGCCGTGCCGACGGCCAGCCGTTCTCGCTGTTCGAGTCGGGCGCGATCCTGATTTATCTCGCCGCGAAAACGGGCCGCTTCATGCCCGAAGACCTCGCCGCGCGCTACGACGTGCTGCAATGGGTGATGTTCCAGATGGGCGGCCTTGGCCCCATGCTTGGGCAGGCACACCACTTCCGCATCTACGCGCCCGAGAAGATCGACTATGCGGTCAATCGCTACACGAACGAAGCCAAGCGCCTCTACAACGTGATGGAAACGCAGCTGGAAAAGACTGAATATCTGGCCGGCGACGAGTACACCATCGCGGATATCGCCGCTTTTCCGTGGACGCGCTCCTGGCAAAACCAGGGCATCGATCTCGATTCGCTGCCTAACGTAAAACGCTGGCACGAGGCGATCGCGGCGCGCCCCGCGGTCAAGCGCGGCGTCGAAGTGCTCGCGAATGTGCGCAAGCCGCTCATGGACGACAAGGCGAAGGAAATGCTCTTCGGCGCAACGCAATACGCAAAACACTGATTGCGCTGAGATCCAGGCAGAACCAAAGGGGCGCCCGCCTTGCAACGGAGCGCCCCTTTTTCGTTGAGCACGCAACAACGTTAGAAGTAGTGTCGCGTGATGAACTCGGCCACGCACGCGGGCCGCGCGTTGGCCTCACCGGTGCCTTCACACTCGATGCTCACATCCCACACGACCTGCACGCCGCCGCCGGCCACATCGCTCACTTCTTTCACGGCGATACGCGCACGCACCTTCGCGCCCACGGGCACCGGCTGCGTGAAGCGCACGCGGTTGAGCCCGTAGTTCACGCCCATGCGCTGGCGCATGTGCAGCGTTGCTCCGAGCAGCACAGGAATCAGCGAAAGCGTGAGAAAGCCGTGCGCGATCGGGCCGCCGAACGGCGACTCGCGGCGCGCCCGTTCGGCGTCGAGGTGGATCCACTGGTGGTCGCCCGTGGCATCGGCAAAACCGTGCACGTCCGCCTCACTCACTTCGCGCCAGCCGCCCACGAGCGGCCCCGCGCCGATCAGCGCGCGCAACGCCGCCGGGTCGGCAATCTGCGTGATGTCGCTCTCGCTCAAGATGCGCTCCCTGGATGGCGAAGGCCGAAGAGCGCCTTCGAACGCACGATCACGATCAGTTCGCCGTGCTGGTTGTGGCCTTCCCACTGCGTTTCGACGATGCCGCGATCGGGCTTGCTCGCCGAAACTCGCTTGCTCACGATCGTGTTCGTCATCGTAAGCGTGTCGCCCACGCGCGTAGGCTTGAGCCAGCGAATCTCGTCGACGCCGGGTGAGCCCATCGAGGTCGATTCCTTCAGGAAGTTGCGCACGAGCATGCCCATCATGACCGAGCAGGTATGCCAACCGCTCGCGACGAGGCCGCCGAACATCGACGCCTCGCCACCGGCTTCGCTCACGTGGAACGGCTGCGGATCGAACTGCTCCGCAAAATGCACCACCTCGTCGCGCTCAAACGTGTGGGAACCGACCGTATAGCGCTTGCCCACTTCGAGATCTTCGTAACTCAGGCCCATCCATACTCTCCGCTGATGTTGCTTGCTGCCGCCGCGCGTTACGCTGCCTGCGAGAAACCGGGCAGCGACGCGAAGCGTTCAAGATGATGATCGACATCACCGAGCGTCGTTTCGATGATCGCAAGACGCTTGAACAAATGCGCGGCCGCCACTTCGTTGGTGACGCCCATGCCGCCGTGCAGTTGCACGGCCTGCTGACCGATGAAGCGCGCCGCCTGACCGACGCGCACCTTCGCCGCTGAGATCGCGCGGCGCCGCTCATCGGCCGATTCGCTACTGTAACGCGCGGCAGCGAGATAAGTCAGCGAGCGGGCCTGTTCCGCGTGGATCAGCATCTCGGCCATGCGGTGCTGCAGCGCCTGGAAGCGCGCGATCGGCACGCCGAACTGCTGACGCGTTTTCGTGTATTCGACCGTGGCGTGGTTTAGCGCGTCCATTGCGCCCACGGCTTCCGCACACAGCAGGAACGTGGCGTAGTCGGCAATCTTTTCCCACGTCGCCGCGCCCGTGTGTGCGTCGCCAAGACGACGCGCATGCGCTTCCTTGAAGGTCAGCGTTGCGGCACGCTGGCCGTCGATCGTGCGGTATTCGCTCACCTCGACGCCTTTCGCATCGCGCGCGACGACGAAGAGCGCCACCTCGCCTGCGAACCGTGCCGGCACGATCCAGTAGTCGGCCTGGGCACCGTGCTGCACGACCGATTTCGTGCCCGAGAGCGCGAAGCCGTCGCCGGTTTCCTTTGCTTGCGTTTCCAGCGAGAACAGGTCGTAGCGTGATTGCGGCTCATGGAACGCAGCGGCGAGCTTGATCTCACCGGAGGCCACGCGTTCGAGCAGCGCGGCATTATCCGTGTTGGCCGCGCCGCCCGCGAGTTTGAGCGCCTCGACGCCCACCGCGGTTGCCCAATAAGGCTCGATCACGAGCGCGCGGCCCAGTTCCTTCATGACGACGAGCATATCGAACGGCGCGCCGTCAAAGCCGCCCTGGTCCGCCGGTACCGGCAGCGCGATCAAGCCGAGTTCGACGAACGCGTTCCAGTGCTGCGCGGAAACGCCCTCAGACGTCTTCACGATCGCCTGGCGCGCTTCGAATCCGTAGTTCTTGTCGAGATAGCGACGCAGCGCGTCGGCGAGTTGCTGTTGCTCTTCGGTGAAATTGAAGTTCATTGCGCCGCTCCTCAAATCCCCAGAATCATCTGCGAGATGATGTTCTTCTGAATTTCGTTCGACCCGCCGTAGATCGACGTCTTGCGATAGTTGAAGTAGTACGCCGCGAGCGGCGCCGCGTCGTCATCGCCGCCTGCCGCGTGATCGTGCTCGCCCTCGAGGAAGGCGGGATCGAACGGCGCTGCAAGCGGGCCAATCGCATCGACCATCAGCTCGGTCAGCGCCTGCTGGATCTCCGTGCCCTTGATCTTGAGCATCGACGCTTCGGGACCGGGGCCGCGTCCGTTCGACGCGCTCGCGATCACGCGTTCGGCCGTGACTTCGAGCGCCATCAGCTCGATTTCGACGGCTGCCACACGCGCCGCGAACACGGGATCTTCCAGCAGCGGTTTGCCGTTCTTCTTCTGCTTGAGCGCGACGCCCTTGAGGAACGCCAGTTCGCGGTTCGACGCGCCCACGCGCGCGATGCCCGTGCGCTCGTGACCCAGCAGATACTTCGCGTAGGTCCAGCCGCGGTTCTCCTCGCCAACGAGATTTTCGACGGGCACCTTCACGTCTTCGAAAAATACTTCGTTAACCTCATGGTCTTCATCGAGCGTGATGATGGGACGCACGGTAATGCCGGGCGTATTCATGTCGATGAGGAGGAACGAGATGCCTTCCTGCTTCTTGGCCGCCGGATCGGTGCGCACGAGGCAGAACATCATGTCGGCGTGCTGGCCGAGCGTGGTCCAGGTCTTCTGGCCGTTCACGACGTAGTGATCGCCCTCGCCGCTTTTGACAAGGACAGCGCGCGTGCGCAACGACGCGAGGTCGGATCCCGAGCCCGGCTCGGAGTAGCCCTGGCACCACCAGTCTTCACCGGAAAGGATGCGCGGGAGATAGCGGCGCTTTTGCGCCTCGTTGCCGTACTTCATGAGCACGGGCGCGACCATCGAAACGCCGAACGGCAGCACAGGCGGCGCGCCGATGCGACCGCACTCCGCGTCCCAAATGTGGCGCTGTGCTTCGGTCCAGCCGGGGCCGCCCCACTCCGCAGGCCACGCAGGCGCGGACCAGCCCTTCTTGCCTAGCAGCTTGTGCCAGTTGGCGATGTCGTCGCGCGAGAGGCGCTTGTGGTTGAGAACCTTGTCGCGCATCGCTTGAGGCAGGTTGGCCTCGAGCCAGGCGCGGATTTCGGCGCGAAATGCGTCGTCAGCGGGGGTGTAGTCCAGATCCATGCGCAAAGTCTCCTGGCCGCGGCCGGTACGGAGCGAACTCCGCGCCGCGGCGAAGACCCGCATGGCGTTATTGCAGCGGACCCTTCAGCGCGGCCGGAACCGGCAGCGGCATCACATCGATGCCTTCTTCGACGAGAGCTTGCGCGTCTTCCGCGGTAGCCACTCCACGGATGTTGCGCGACGGCGCTTCGTTGTAGTGAATGCGCCGCGCCTCCTCGGCGAAACGGTCACCTACGTTCTCCGTCTTGTCGAGGACCTCGCGGATTACACGCATCGCATGCGCTTGCCATTGCGCCGCCTGCTCGTGCGGCGACGCTTTCGGCGTTTCGCTCGCGCCGGACAGGTTCAACCGGGGCGCGGACGGCAAGCGGGTCACGTGGGTGGCGCCGCACATCGGACATTCGACCAGCTTGCGGGACAGTTGCGACTCGAAATCGTCAACCGATGCGAACCAGCCTTCAAACCGATGGCCGTCTGGACACTGTAAATCGAGGACCTTCATGGGGAATCGAGGCTTGCGATGAGTTTAGCGCAAATCGTAAATTTGTGAACGACCGTTCGAAAAAAATCTTGCGGCCAGCCCCCGGGGATTTTCCCGGGGGTTCGATTGTAGCGCCGCTCGGGTGGGCGTGCTGAAGGTGCTTGCGCGCATGAAGCGACAACGGCGGCCACAATGGCCGCCGTTGATCGGGAGTTTGACGCGCCGGGTAGTGCGTCAGCCCTGCTCCGCCTTCGCGAGCGGCCACGCGCCCGACAGCGCCTTTTCGAGCCAGAACGTACCGATGATCGTTTTCACGTCGGTGATCTTGCCAGTGCGCACCCATTCAAGCAGATCGGGAACTGTCGCCGTGAAGGTTTCAAGAAACTCGCCGTCGTCGAGTTGCGCCGCGCCTGCGGTCAGTCCGCGCGCGAGATAGATGTCGATGAATTCGGTCGAGTACGAGATCACAGGATGGATCTGCGCGAGATAGACGTACTCGCGCGCCGTATAGCCCGTCTCTTCCTTGAGTTCGCGGATTGCGCAGGCGAGCGCGCCTTCCTGCGGATCGAGCTTGCCGGCGGGGAATTCCGTCATCACGCGCGAGAGCGGATAGCGGTACTGGCGCTCCATCAGCACGCGGCCGTCGTCGAACAGCGGGATCACCATTACCGCGCCGGGATGCTGAACGAACTCGCGCGTGGCGTGCTTGCCGTCTGGCAAGGCGACCGTATCGCGCTTCAGGGTAAGAAAATTACCCGCGTAGAGCGTCGTGCTCTCCACGCACGTCTCAGCGAGCGACGGGTCGTGTTGATGATGTTCAGCCATAGTCAGCCTCGTGAGTGCTCAGAAAAATCGGGAAGCCGCGGGCGCGCCGCAAGAAGTGAGATCGGCCAGACTGCGGAACGCACGGCGCGAGCCGGCCGCGGGCCGGCTACGCGCATCACGCCGGGCGGCGTTTGACGAGATATTGCCAGGCGAAGCCGGGAAACGCGAACACGACAAAAAGACTGAAGGTAATCGCGTAGAACTGCCAGCCCTGGTCAAAACGGTTGCCGGCACGCGCTTCCAGCAGGAAGCCGAACGTACCGACCACAAAATACAGCACGATCATTTCAGCGATGCGAATCCACGCACTCTTCTTCAGTGCGCGGAGCGGCACGACGCCGAACAATCGCTGGTTGAGGAACGGCAGGTTGGCGCCCGCGAGCGCCAACAGCACGATGAACCAGCCCGCTGCCGACATTAGAGCGGCAGCGTATGCGTGACGGCCTGCAGGCAGATCGACATCAGCGGGCCCGGGATGATGCCCAGCACGAGCACCGCGACGCCGTTGAGCGTGAGCAGCGCGCGGTTGCATGCATGGCTCTCGATCGGTGCTTCGTCCTGCGGTGCGTCAAAGTACATCAGCTTGACGATACGCAGGTAATAGAACGCGCCGAACAGCGACGTGATCACGGCGAGCACAGCAAGCCACGTGAGGCCCGCGTTCATGGTCGCTTCGAGCACGGCGAGCTTCGCGTAGAAGCCAACCGTCGGCGGAATACCGGCGAGCGAGAACATCATGAGCATCATGACGAACGCGAACACCGGGTTGCGCTGGTTCAGGCCCTTGAAGTCGTCGATCGTTTCTGCTTCGAAATCGCGGCGGGACAGCAGCATGACCACGCCAAACGCACCGAGCGTCGTAATGAGATAGACGATGCTGTAGAACATGGCCGAGCTGTATGCGCTGGCCGCGCCCGTCGCCTTGTTGTCGACGATGCCGGCGAGCAGGCCGAGCAGCACGAAGCCCATGTTCGAAATGGCCGAGTACGCGAGCATACGCTTGACGTTGCGCTGCACGATACCCGTAATGTTGCCCACGATCATCGAAAGCGCCGCGAGGATGATCAGCATCTCTTGCCAGTCCACTGCCAGCGGCAGCAGGCCCATCACGAGGAAGCGCACGGCCCAGGCAAATGCCGCGACCTTCGGGCCGCCGCCGGTGAGCAGCGTCATGGCCGTAGGCGCGCCTTGATAGACGTCGGGTACCCACATGTGGAACGGCACCGCGCCCATCTTGAACGCCACGCCAGCGACGATGAACACCACGCCGAACAGCAGGACGATGTCGTTGATGTGGCCCGAAGCCACCGCCTTGAACACTTCGTTCAGCTCGAGCGAGCCGGTCGCGCCGTACAGCATCGAGATGCCATAGAGCAGGAAGCCCGAAGCGAGCGCGCCCAGCACGTAATACTTCATCGCGGCTTCGTTCGACTGCGCCGCGTCACGACGTAGCGCGATGACCGCGTAGAGCGAGAGCGACATCAGCTCGAGGCCGAGGTACAGCGTGAGGAAGTTGTTGCCCGAGATCATCGTGATCTGGCCGAGCAGCGAGAACATGCCAAGCAGGAAGAACTCGCCCCGGAACATGTCGCGGTCTTCGAGATACTTGCGCGAGTACACGATCGTGACCGCGTAGCCGAGCGTGACCACCGACTTCATCGCACTCGCGAACGGATCGATCACGTACATCCGCGTGAAGTAGTAGTACACGTGCGGATCGAACGCGTTCACCGCAAACCAGATACCGGCTATGACCGTGGTCAGCAGCGCGATGAAATAGGTCGTGCGGCGGCCCGAAGGGCCGGTGAACGTGTCGTTGAGCCACGCGACGACGAGGCCGGTCATCACCAGCGCGTCGGGTAGCAGAGCGTTCAAAGGGGCGTTTGGCATGATCTTTTGTTCCTCCGCTCGGTATTACTGTGACAGCGGCAGTTTGGACACTGCGACGTGGGAGAGGAGGTTTTCCACGGAAACGTGCATCACATCGGTAAAGGGCTTCGGGTAGATGCCCATGAAAAGCGTAAACAGCGCGAGCACTGCAAGCATGAAGTATTCGCGACTGTTGATGTCCTTCAGCTCGCGAACATGGTCGTTCGCGATGGCGCCGAAGTACACCCGCTTGTACATCCACAACGTATAGGCCGCGCCCAGGATCAGCGTGAACGCCGCCCCGAAAGCGATCCAGAAGTTGAACTGCACGGCCGCCAGAATCACCATGAATTCGCCGACGAATCCAGAGGTGCCCGGCAAACCGCAGTTGGCCATCGCGAACAGCATGACCAGCGCCGCGAACTTCGGCATGGTGTTGACCACACCGCCGTAGTCCGCGATGTCGCGTGTGTGCATACGGTCATACAACACGCCGATGCACAGGAACATGGCGCCCGAGACGAAGCCGTGCGAGATCATCTGGATGATCCCGCCTTCCATCGCGAGCTGGCTCGACGGGCCGAACATAAAGAAGCCGAGCGTGACGAAGCCCATGTGGGCAATCGACGAGTACGCGACCAGCTTCTTCATGTCCGCCTGCACCATCGCCACGAGGCCGATGTAGATCACGGCGATCAAGGACAGCGTGATGATGACCGGCGCCAGGTAGTGACTCGCGTCCGGCGTGACTGGCAGCGAGAAACGCAGGAAACCGTACGCGCCGAGCTTCAGCATGATCGCGGCCAGCACGACCGAGCCGCCCGTGGGCGCTTCGACGTGCGCGTCCGGCAACCACGTGTGGACCGGCCACATCGGCACCTTGACCGCGAACGCGAAGAAGAACGCGACGAACAGCAAGATTTGCGGCGTCATGGCGATCTTCGCGGCCTGCCAGGAGGCGAGGTCGAAGGTCCCGGTAATGCGGTACAGGTACAGCAACGCGACCAGCATCAGCAGCGAGCCGGCCAGCGTGTAGAGAAAGAACTTGAACGCTGCGTACACACGGTTCGGTCCGCCCCACACGCCGATGATGATGTACATCGGGATGAGCGTCGCTTCGAAGAACACGTAGAACAACAGACCGTCGGCGGCGCAGAAAACGCCGATCATGATGCCCGACAGGATGAGGAACGACGCGTAATACTGCGCGACGTTCTTCGTGATGACCTGCCAGCCCGCGATCACGACGATCACGGTGATAAGCGCCGTGAGCACGACGAACCACATCGCGATGCCGTCGACGCCCAGGTGATATGCAATATTGAACCGCTCGATCCAGACCGCCTTCTCCTCGAACTGCAGGGAAGCCGTGGTCGTATCGAAGCCCGAAACGAGCGGAAGGGTGACGAGGAAACTAAGCACCGAACCGATGAGTGCGAGCCAGCGGTCCGCACTCGGGTTCCGACGGGAACCCACTACAAGAACGATGATGCCGAATACGATCGGCATCCAGATCGCAATACTGAGAATCGGGGTTGCGTGCATGCGTTTCCTCGCCTTATTTGCCGCCGAGCGTTACAAACAGGGTAAGGAGGCCAAGCATGCCAATGATCATGGCAAATGCGTAGTGGTAGATATAGCCGGATTGCAGGAAACGAATGACAGTTGCAAACCAGCCGATAAACTTGGCGCTCCCGTTCACGACGCCGTCGATCACGACGACATCGCCCTCCTTCCACAGACCGCGACCGATAGCGACTGCTCCGCGAGCGAAGACGATTTCGTTGATCTTGTCGAGGTAATACGCGTTTGCCAGCAGCTTGTAGACCGGCGAGAACGTGCGCGACACGACGGCCGGCAGATCCGGGCGCTTCATGTAGAAGAACCACGCCACCACCACACCCGCGAGTGCGAGCCACACCGGCAGACCCGAGAACGCATGCGCGCCCATCGCGGCCCAGCCCTGGAATTCCTTGCCCATTTCCGCGAGCGCTTCGTGGTTCTCGCCAACGAAGATGACGTTCTGGAACGCCACGCCATGCGAGAAGAAGTCACCGAAGAGCAGCGGCTGGATCGCGAACGCACCGGCGATCACCGAAGGGATTGCGAGCAGAACGAGCGGCACCCAGATGACCCACGGCGACTCGTGCGGCACGTGCACGTGGTGTTCGTCGTGGCCATGGCTATGATCAGCATGACCGTGGGCCGCTTCGATCGCCATCGGCGACTCGGGATGCTTCGGACCGCGGAAGCGCTCTTCACCGTGGAACACGAGGAAGTACATACGGAACGAGTACAGCGCCGTGACGAACACGCTCGCCACCACTGCGAAGTATGCGAAGCCCGAACCCGGCAGGTGCGAGAGCTTCACGGCGTCGATGATCGAGTCCTTCGAGTAGAAGCCCGAGAAGAACGGCGTGCCGATCAGCGCGAGCGAACCGACGAGCGAGGTGATCCACGTGATGGGCATGTACTTGCGCAGGCCGCCCATGTTGCGCATGTCCTGGTCGTGGTGCATGCCGATGATGACCGAACCCGCGCCGAGGAACAGCAGCGCCTTGAAGAACGCGTGCGTCATCAGGTGGAAGATCGCGACCGGGTAAGCCGATACGCCGAGTGCGACCGTCATGTAGCCGAGTTGCGACAGCGTGGAGTAAGCGACCACGCGCTTGATGTCGTTCTGCACGACGCCAAGGAAACCCATGAAGAGCGCGGTGATAGCGCCGATCACGACGATGAACGAGAGCGCAGCTTCCGAAAGCTCGAACAGCGGCGACATGCGCGCGACCATGAAAATACCGGCCGTCACCATGGTTGCCGCGTGAATCAGCGCTGAAATCGGCGTCGGGCCTTCCATCGAGTCCGGGAGCCAGACGTGCAGCGGGAACTGCGCCGACTTACCCATCGCGCCGATGAAGAGGCAGATACACGCAACGGTGAGCAGGTTCCACGAAGTGCCCGGGAACGTCAGCGCGGCGATTTCATGCCCCTTCGCGAACACGTCGTTGTAGTTCAGTGAGCCGCCGTACGCGAGCAGCAGACCAATACCGAGCAGGAAGCCGAAGTCGCCCACGCGGTTCACGAGGAACGCCTTCATGTTCGCGTAGATGGCGCTTTCACGCTTGAAGTAGAAGCCAATCAGCAGGTACGAGACGAGACCCACCGCTTCCCAGCCGAAGAACAGCTGCAGGAAGTTGTTGCTCATCACGAGCATCAGCATCGAGAACGTGAAGAGCGCGATGTACGAGAAGAAGCGCTGGTAGCCCTCTTCTTCCGCCATGTAGCCGATCGTGTAGATGTGCACCATCAGCGACACAAAAGTCACGACGACCATCATGAGCGCCGTCAACGAGTCGATGAGGAAGCCGACTTCGAACTTCAGGCCGCCAACCGACATCCATTCGTAGACAGTCGCGTTGAAGCTCGCGCCGCCCATCACGTCGAAGAGCGTGATGCACGAAAGCACGAACGCAATCGCGACGCCAAGAATGGTCACCGTATGCGCGCCCGCGCGCCCGACCGTTTTGCCGAACAAACCGGCAATGAGAGAACCGGCGAGGGGCGCCAGCGGGACCGCCAGCAATAAGGTTTCGTTGAGTGTTGTTGCCATAGCAGCCTGCCTTAGCCTTTGAGCTGATCGAGGTCCTCGACGTTGATCGTGTCGAGGCTGCGGAACAGAGTCACAAGAATAGCCAGACCAATCGCGGCTTCCGCTGCCGCAACAGTTAGCACGAAGAACACGAAAATCTGTCCGTGAACGTCACCGAGATAATGCGAGAACGCGACGAAGTTCGTGTTCACCGCCAACAGCATCAGCTCAATCGCCATCAGGATGATGATGACGTTGCGCCGATTGAGAAAAATGCCAACGATCGAGATCGCAAAAAGGATCGCGCCGAGGACGAGGTAATGGGCCAGTGTCAGCATGGTTCGCTCCTTCGCGCTTAGCTCTTCGTTGCCGGTGCAGCCGCGGGTGCAGCGGCCGCGCCTGCCGCGGGCGCAGCACCGGCTTCGGCTTGCGCCGGTTCCGGCACTTCCACGACGGCCTGCATCTTCACGAGGCGCACGCGGTCCTGGCGACGCACGCGGACCTGCTTCGACACGTCCTGGCGCTTCGAGTCTTTCGGCTCGCGCACGGTCAGTGCGATGGCCGCGACGATCGCCACCAGCAGCACGAGGCCGGCGACTTCGAAGGCGAAGATGTAGTCGGTGTAGATGATCTTGCCGATCAGGTGCGCGTTCGAGATCGCGGCGGCAGCAGCCGGCGTGGTGTCGGGCACCGGCGTACTCGTCGCGCCGTAGCCGTGCCACAGGATCAGCGCGGTTTCGACCACGATGATCGCGCCCACGATGGTCGCCACCGGGATGAAACGCTTGAAGTCGCGGCTCAGCACGTCGATGTTGATGTCCAGCATCATCACCACGAACAGGAACAGCACCATCACCGCGCCCACGTAGACGAGCACCAGCAGGATCGCGAGGAATTCGGCCTCGAGCAGCATCCAGATCGCGGCCGCGTTGAAGAACGCGAGCACGAGGAAGAGCGCAGACGCGACAGGATTGCGCGAAGTGATCACCTTCAACCCTGACAGCGTGAGCAGCAGCGCGAAGATGTAGAACAGGACGGTCGTGAATTCCATGATTACTGGTTCATCGTTGAGGCCTTCGTGAGGCGGATTGCGCGGCGCAGACTGGCGGCCAGACCAGTGAGCGTCGCGCCGCGGCGGTCAGGCTGCGGCAAAGCGCGGGCGTTCAGCACACGCGTTCCCAGCAGCCGGCCCGGACCGCGGGCCGATGCAGCGTCAAACTGAAAGATCAACGGTACGGTGCATCCGCTGCCTTGTTCGCCGCGATCTGCGCTTCATAGCGATCGCCAACGGCCAGCAGCATATCCTTCGTGAAATACAGATCGCCGCGCTTCTCGCCGTGATACTCGAGAATGTGCGTTTCGACGATCGAGTCGACCGGGCAGCTCTCTTCGCAGAAACCGCAGAAGATGCACTTGGTCAGGTCAATGTCGTAACGCGTCGTGCGGCGCGTGTTGTCCTCGCGCACTTCCGATTCGATCGTGATCGCGAGCGCGGGGCACACGGCCTCGCACAGCTTGCACGCGATGCAGCGTTCTTCGCCATTTTCATAGCGGCGCAGCGCGTGCAGACCGCGAAAACGTGGGGAAATAGGCGTCTTTTCTTCCGGAAACTGCACCGTGAACTTGCGCTTGAACGCGTAACGACCCGTCAGCGCGAGGCCCTTGAGCAGCTCGGTCAGGAAAAACGTCTTGAAGAAGTTTTGGATAGCGTTCATGGTTGTGTTCGCCCCTTATTTCCAGATGCTCAACGGCGACATGTACCAGAAGCCGACCACGATCAGCCAGACGATGCACACCGGAATGAACACCTTCCAGCCGAGACGCATGATCTGGTCATAGCGATAGCGCGGGAACGTCGCGCGGGCCCAGATGAAAACCGAAAGCAGGCAGAAGACCTTCAGCACAAGCCAGAACACGCCCGGGATGAAGTCGAGGAACCCGAACGGAGCGCTCCAGCCGCCAAGGAACAGCACCGAGGCGAGCGCCGAGATCACGATCATGTTGATGTACTCGGCGAGGAAGAACAGCGCGAACGCCATACCCGAGTAATCGATCATGTGACCCGCGACGATCTCCGACTCCCCTTCCACCACGTCGAACGGGTGGCGGTTCGTCTCGGCAATGCCCGAGATGAAGTAGACGACGAACATCGGCAAAAGCGGCAGCCAGTTCCATGAGAGGAATGTGATGCCCCAGTTTGCGAACATGCCGCGCATCTGGCCTTCGACAATCACCGAGAGATTCAGGCTGCCCGACACCATCAGCACGACGACGAGCGCGAAGCCCATCGAAATTTCGTACGAAACCATCTGCGCCGCGGCGCGCATGGCGCCGAGGAACGCGTACTTCGAGTTCGAGGCCCAGCCCGCCAGAATCACGCCGTAGACGCCGATCGACGAGATCGCCATCGCGTAGAGCAGGCCGGCGTTGATGTCGCCGAGCACCGCGCCCGCCTGGAACGGAATCACCGCCCAGACCGCGAAAGCCGGCACCACCACCATGATCGGCGCGACCATGTAGATCCAGCGGCTCGCCTGCGCGGGCTGAATCACTTCCTTCAGAAGCAGCTTCAGCACGTCGGCGATCGGTTGCAGCAGCCCTGCCGGGCCGACGCGGTTCGGACCGAGACGCACGTGCATCCAGCCGATCAGCTTGCGCTCCCAGAGGATCAGGTACGCGACGCACAGCAGGATCACCACCGCGACGACGAGAATGCGCACCAGCGCCCACACGGTGGGCCATGCCACGCCGAGCAGCTGGCTGCCGCCTGCATTGATCGTATCGAACAAGCTCATTTACGCCTTCTCCACCAGCAGTTCACCGAACAGGCTGCCGAGTTGCGCACCGGCAGGCGTCGCCGCCGACACGCGCACCACCGTCGGCGCAAGATTCGCATCGCGCGTTGCGGGCGCCGTGACCGACAAATCGCCCTGGCGCACGCGCACGGCGTCGCCTTCCTTCAGGCCGAGCTGGTCGAAGTATGCCGCCGGCAGGCCGACCGCGTTCGCCACGCGGGCAGCCGTGGTGAGCTGCAGCGCTTCGCCGCGGCGCACGATTTGATCGGCGTGGTAAATCGGCACGTCCGCGATGCGCTCGAAGCGGCCTTCCGCAGCTTTCGCGAGGCTGCCGCGCGCTACCGTCGCGCTGGCCTTGTTCGACAGACGCCCTTCGAAGCTGCCGTCGCCGAGCGCCTTGCGGCGCACTTCTTCGGCCGTGTCGTACTCGAACCCCTTCGCGCCCAGCAGCGTGCCGAGCACGCGCAGGACCTTCCATGCCGGACGCGTGTCGCCGAGCGGGCGCACGACGCCGTTGAAAGTCTGAGCCGTACCTTCGGCGTTGATGAAGGTACCCGAGGTTTCCGTGTACGGAGCGATCGGCAGCAGCACGTCCGCGTAGTCGAGGCCCGTCTTGTACGGCGAGAACACCGCGACCATTTCGGCCTGAGCAAGCGCGGCGCGCGCGGCTACCGGGTTTGCCGTATCGAATTCCGGTTCGACGTTGAAGAGCAGATAGCCCTTGCGCGGTTGCTCGAACGCTTCGCGGGCGTTCAGGCCGTCGCGGCCCGGCAGTGCGCCGGCAATGTGCGCGCCAACCGTGTTGGCCGCTTCCGTGAGGAAGCCAAGCGTCGCGCCCGTCGTTTCGGCGATGAACTGCGCGGCTGCATGCAGGCGCGAGAATTCCGGATGCTGGACCGCGGCGTTGCCGAGCAGCACGTAGCGGCGCTCGCCGCTCGCGAGCGATGCGGCGACTTGCTTCGCGGCGTCGGTAGCCTGTGCGCCTGCGAAGCCTTCCGGCGCCGCAACGCCCTTCGCTTCGGCGACAGCCGCTGCGATCGTCGCGAGTTCGTCGAGCCATGCCGACGGCGCGGCAACGATGCGCTGCGCGTTCGGGATCAGCGAGCCGTCAGCAGTGGCTTGCAGGAAGCTAACCTGTGCACCACCCTTTGCAGCCTGGCGCAGACGCGCGGCAAACAGCGCGTGGTCGCGGCGCAGGAACGAGCCGATCACGAACGCCGAGTCGGCGTACGAGAGCTCGGCGATCTTCGTGCCGAGCCACGGCGCGCCTTCGAGCGGCGCCGAGAAGTCGCTCTGGCGCAGGCGGAAGTCGACGTTGGGCGTGCCGATCGCGTCCGCAAACTGCTTCGCGAGATAGAGTTCTTCGAGCGTGCCGTGCGGGCTCGCGAGCAGCGCAAGCTGGTTTTCACCGTGCTCGTCGCAAATGCCCTTGATCCCCTTCACGACGTATTCCAGCGCGGTCTGCCAGTCGGTCTCGATCCACTCGCCGCCCTGCTTGATCATCGGGCGCGTGAGACGGTCTTCGCTGTTCAGGCCTTCATACGAGAAGCGGTCCTTGTCCGAGATCCAGCATTCGTTGATGGATTCGTTTTCGAACGGCAGCACGCGCATCACGCGATTGTTCTTCACCTGCACGACAAGGTTCGCACCCGTCGCGTCGTGCGGGCTCACCGACTTGCGGCGCGACAGCTCCCACGTCCGCGCCGAGAAGCGGAACGGCTTGCTCGTGAGCGCGCCGACCGGGCACAGGTCGATCATGTTGCCCGAGAGTTCCGAGTCGACCGTCTTGCCGACGAACGAGGTGATTTCCGAGTGCTCGCCGCGGCCGAGCATGCCGAGCTCCATCACGCCGGCGATTTCGTCGCCGAAGCGCACGCAGCGCGTGCAATGAATGCAGCGCGACATCTCTTCCATCGAGATGAGCGGACCGACGTTCTTGTGGAACACGACGCGCTTTTCTTCGCTGTAGCGCGAGGCGGACTTACCGTAACCGACGGCCAGATCCTGAAGCTGGCATTCGCCGCCCTGATCGCAAATCGGGCAGTCGAGCGGGTGGTTGATCAGCAGGAATTCCATCACGGCTTGCTGACCCTGCACGGCCTTGTCCGACATGGTGCGCACGACCATGCCTTGCGACACCGGCGTCGCGCACGCGGGCACGGCCTTCGGCATCTTCTCGACATCGACGAGACACATCCGGCAGTTGGCCGCGATGGAGAGCTTCTTGTGATAGCAGAAGTGCGGGATGTACGTGTCCACGCGCTGAGCAGCCTGGATCACCATGCTGCCCTCGGGCACCTGCACCTTCTTGCCGTCTATTTCAAGTTCAACCATGATGGTTAATCGTCCCTAACCTGTTACCGCTCGATTTCACAGCGGCATTCCCCATTACGTCGCCGATGCGTCGTGCTGCGCGGTGATGTGCGCAACCCGCCACAACGCGCTGTCCTTCGCCGTTCAGGCGGCCACCGTTTCCGAGGCCGCGTGCGAGCCGGCATGACCGCCGACGAGACAACGCTTGTTGTGCACGTGATATTCGAATTCGTCCCAGTAGTGCTTGAGCATGCCGCGCACCGGCATGGCCGCCGCATCGCCGAGCGCGCAAATCGTGCGGCCCATGATGTTGCCCGCCACCGAGTTCAGCAGGTCCAGGTCTTCCTGGCGGCCCTCGCCGTGCTCGATGCGGTTCACCACGCGATACAGCCAGCCCGTGCCTTCGCGGCACGGCGTGCACTGGCCGCACGACTCTTCGTAATAGAAGTACGACAGACGCAGCAGCGAGCGCACCATGCAGCGCGTTTCGTCCATGACGATGACCGCGCCCGAGCCGAGCATCGAGCCCTGCTTGGCGATGGAGTCATAGTCCATGTCCGTCTGCATCATCAGGTCGCCCGGAATGACCGGTGCCGACGAGCCGCCCGGAATCACGGCCTTCAGCTTCTTGCCGCCGCGCACGCCGCCGGCGAGCTCCATGAGCTTCGCGAACGGGGTGCCGAGCGGTATCTCGTAGTTGCCCGGACGCTCCACGTCGCCCGAGATCGAGAAGATCTTCGTGCCGCCGTTGTTCGGCTTGCCGAGTTCCATGTACGTCTGCGGACCGACGGTCAGCAGGAACGGCACCGCGGCGAAGGTCTCGGTGTTGTTGATCGTCGTCGGCTTGCCATACACGCCGAAGCTCGCCGGGAAAGGCGGCTTGAAGCGCGGCTGGCCCTTCTTGCCTTCGAGCGACTCGAGCAGCGCGGTTTCCTCGCCGCAGATGTACGCGCCATAGCCATGGTGAGCGTGCAGCTGGAACGAGAAGTCCGTGCCGAGAATGTTGTCGCCGAGATAGCCCGCCTGGCGCGCTTCTTCCAGCGCAGCCTCGAAGCGGCGATACACCTCAAAAATTTCGCCGTGGATGTAGTTGTAGCCCACGGTGATGCCCATCGCGTAGGCGCCGATGGCCATGCCTTCGATCACGCTATGCGGATTCCAGCGCAGGATGTCGCGGTCCTTGAACGTGCCCGGCTCGCCCTCGTCCGAGTTGCAGACGAGATACTTCTGCCCCGGGAACTGACGCGGCATGAAGCTCCACTTCAGGCCCGTCGGGAAGCCCGCGCCGCCGCGGCCGCGCAGACCACTCGCCTTCACGTCGGCGATCACCTGCTCAGGCGGAATCTTTTCTTCGAGAATACGGCGCAGCTGCTTGTAGCCGCCGCGCGCGACGTAGTCTTCGAGATGCCAGTTCTCGCCGTTGAGGCCCGCGAGAATCAGCGGTTTGATGTGACGGTCGTGCAACGAAGTCATTTCGAAAGCTCCTCGAGCAGCTGGTCGATCTTCTCGCGGCTCATGAAGCTGCACATACGGTGATTGTTCACGAGCATCACCGGTGCATCGCCGCACGCGCCCATGCACTCACCCTCTTTCAAGGTGAACTTGCCGTCGGGCGTGGTTTCGCCGAAGTCGATACCAAGCTTCTGCTTCAGGTATTCGGCGGCGCTTTCCGAGCCGCCTTCCGGGCCGAGCTGGCACGGCAGATTCGTGCAGAGCGTGATCTTGTGCTTACCGACCGGCCGGGTCTCGAACATCGTGTAGAACGTGGCGACTTCCTGGACCGCGACAGGCGGCATGCCGATGTAGTCGGCCACGAACTGCATGATTTCGGGGGACAGCCAGCCATGCTCTTCTTGAGCCACGGCCAAAGCCGCCATCACGGCGGACTGTCGCTGATCGGCGGGGTACTTCGTCAACGCGCGATCGATTTCTTTCAGGCCTTCAGCTGAGATCATTTTCAGACACGACTCTTTCAATTCCTACCGTTTCAATTCCCGCCACACAAACACCCGCCGCGCGTTAGCCTACCTGCTCGCTGCGACGGACGTGGCGTTCCCGGTATTTCGCAGTGCGCCCTTATTGACCGGGCGCACTGGCAGTTTGCTGCTTAGCGATCAATTTCACCGAACACGATGTCCTGTGTGCCGATGATCGTGACCGCGTCGGCAATCATGTGGCCGCGCGCCATTTCATCGAGCGCGGAAAGGTGGGCATAACCCGGCGCACGGATCTTCAGACGATAAGGCTTGTTCGCGCCATCCGACACCAGGTAGATGCCGAATTCACCCTTCGGATGTTCGACGGCAGCGTACGCCTCGCCTTCGGGCACGTGGAAGCCTTCCGTGAAGAGCTTGAAGTGGTGAATCAGCTCTTCCATGTTCGACTTCATGTTCACGCGCGAGGGCGGCGCAACCTTGTGATTGTCGATCATCACGGGGCCGGGATTCTTGCGCAGCCACTCAATACACTGTTTCGCGATGCGAGTGGACTGGCGCATTTCTTCGACGCGAACGAGATAACGGTCGTAGCAGTCGCCGTTCACGCCTACCGGAATGTCGAAATCCATCTGGTCGTAGACTTCGTACGGCTGCTTCTTGCGCAGATCCCACTCGATGCCCGAACCGCGCAGCATCGCACCCGTGAGACCGAGCTGCATCGCGCGCTCGGGGCTCACCACGCCAATGCCGACCAAACGCTGCTTCCAGATACGGTTGTCGGTGAGCAGCGTTTCGTACTCGTCGACGCAACCCGGGAAGCGCGCGAAGAAGTCGTCGATAAAGTCCAGCACCGAGCCCTGGCGCGCCTCGTTCATGCGGGCGAGCGCCTTCTCGTTGTGGATCTTCGACGCTTTGTATTGCGGCATCGCGTCGGGCAGGTCGCGATACACGCCGCCCGGACGATAGTAAGCCGCGTGCATGCGCGCGCCCGAGACCGCCTCGTAGACGTCCATCAGGTCTTCGCGCTCGCGGAACGCGTAGAGGAACACCGCCATCGCACCGACGTCGAGCGCGTGCGAACCGATCCACATAAGGTGGTTCAGCACGCGCGTGACTTCGTCGAACAGCACGCGGATGTACTTCGCGCGGATCGGCACTTCGATGCCGAGCAGCTTTTCGATGGCGAGCACATAGCCGTGCTCGTTGACCATCATCGAGACGTAGTCGAGACGGTCCATGTACGGCACCGACTGGATGAACGTCTTGCTCTCGGCGAGCTTTTCCGTCGCGCGATGCAGCAGACCGATGTGCGGATCGGCGCGCTGGATCACTTCGCCGTCGAGCTCGAGCACGAGGCGCAGCACACCGTGCGCTGCCGGGTGCTGCGGGCCGAAGTTGAGCGTGTAGTTCTTGATCTCTGACATGCGACCCTCTTAGTGTTTCTTCAGACCGCCGTAGCGATCTTCGCGGATCACACGCGGCGTGATCTCGCGCGGCTCGATCGTGACGGGCTGGTAGACCACGCGCTTCTGCTCCGGGTCGTAACGCATTTCGACATAGCCCGAAACCGGGAAGTCCTTGCGGAACGGATGGCCGATGAAACCGTAGTCGGTCAGGATACGGCGCAGGTCGGGGTGGCCTTCGAAGACGATGCCGAACAGGTCGAACGCCTCGCGCTCGTACCAGTTGGCCGAATTCCAGATCTCGACGAGCGAGGGCACGATAGGCACTTCGTCGTCCGGCGCGAACACGCGCAGACGCACACGCCAGTTGTTCGCGAGGGAGAGCAGATGCGACACCGCGGCGAAGCGCGGGCCTTCCCACGCGCCGTCACCAAAGGTCTGATAGTCGACGCCGCACAGGTCGACCAGTTGCTCGAAGCGCAGCGAAGGATTGTCGCGCAGCTCCGTGGCCACTGCGAGGGACTCACCCGCCTTGACGACCAGCGTCAGCTCGCCGAGCGCCTCGGTGAGGCTGACGATGCGCGCGCCGAGGGCCGCTTCGAGGTTCGCTTTCAGGGTCTCGAGTTTGCTTGCCATATTGTAGGGAGGCTCGCGGCCTTTATTGACGGGCGATGGTGCTGGTGCGACGAATCTTCGCCTGCAACTGGATCACCCCGTAGACCAGGGCTTCCGCTGTCGGCGGGCATCCCGGCACATAGACGTCGACCGGCACGATGCGATCACAACCGCGCACGACCGAATACGAATAGTGGTAGTAGCCGCCACCGTTTGCGCACGACCCCATCGAAATGACCCAGCGCGGCTCGGCCATCTGGTCGTAGACCTTGCGCAGCGCAGGCGCCATTTTGTTGCAGAGCGTGCCGGCGACGATCATGACGTCCGACTGACGCGGGCTCGGACGGAACACCACGCCGAAACGGTCAAGGTCATAACGGGCCGCGCCCGCGTGCATCATCTCGACCGCGCAACACGCCAGACCGAACGTCATCGGCCACAACGAGCCAGTGCGCGTCCAGTTGATCAGCTTGTCAGCCGTGGTGGTGACAAACCCTTCCTTCAAGACCCCTTCGATACTCATGTGCTTTCCACTCCAGACGGACAGCCCACAGTTTCCCCGCAGTGCCGCCCATACAATCCGGCGATTAACCCATTATTCCCAGTCGAGACCGCCCTTCTTCCAGATGTAGGCAAAGCCCAGCAGGAATTCGAGCAGAAACAGCATCATCGACAGGAAGCCCGGCCAGCCGATATCGCGCAGGGCCACACCCCACGGAAACAGGAACGCCGTTTCGAGGTCGAAGATGATGAAAAGGATGGCGACCAGGTAGTAGCGTACGTCGAACTTCATCCGGGCGTCTTCGAAGGCTTCGAAGCCGCACTCGTACGGCGAATTTTTTTCGCTGTCTGGCCGGTTGGGACCGAGGACCTTGCCGATTGTCACTAGCGCTATACCCAGGCCGACACCCACGAGGAGGAACAGAAGGACGGGGAAATAGGCAGCGAGGTTCAAGGCTATCCTCTATATCGGTTGGTTCTGAGGTTCCGCTGGAACTTGCATCGCTCCGCGGGAATCACTTCACGTACTTCGCGCTGCGAACAGAAAACGAACACGACGTAAGAAGCAAAAATGCCAGCCGAAGCTGAAGCAAGCGGCTGGCATTTTTTAGATAACATTGGTGCCGACGGCGAGACTCGAACTCGCACAGCTTTCGCCACTACCCCCTCAAGATAGCGTGTCTACCAATTTCACCACGTCGGCACTACATGCAATCCGGGACAACAATTATTGCAACCCGCGAATCGCTTCAAGACTTAGATTCTAACTTGTTTCCGTTCGTTGTTCAACGCACAAAACAAGTTTTTCAAATTTATTTCGGAACGTCGTTGCCGGGTTGCGAGGCTGCTGCAGCCGGCGAAGCCGCCGCCGCGGCGGTTGCGCCAGGAGCCGATGCAACCGGTGC
Source organism: Paraburkholderia flagellata (assembly GCF_021390645.1). Classification (GTDB taxonomy): domain Bacteria; phylum Pseudomonadota; class Gammaproteobacteria; order Burkholderiales; family Burkholderiaceae; genus Paraburkholderia; species Paraburkholderia flagellata. The sequence goes on along the minus strand of NZ_JAJEJT010000001.1, from coordinate 1,047,235 downwards.
CGAAGCAGCCGGCGCCGAGGCCGAAGTCACCTGCGCCGGGGCTGGAACCGAAGCGCCAAGCACGCCCGCCGAAGGCTTCGCATGATACGACCCCAGGTAAGTTAACGCAAGGGTCGACACGAAAAACACCGTTGCGAGAACTGCGGTAGTGCGCGAAAGGAAGTTCGCGGAACCGCTCGCGCCGAACAGGCTGCCCGACGCGCCGCTGCCAAAAGCGGCACCCATGTCGGCGCCTTTGCCGTGCTGCAGCAAGACGAGGCCGATCACCCCGAGCGCCGACAGAAGCTGGACGACGATAATCAACGTTTTCAAATACAGCATCACACTCACCTGAGTCCTGGTTGAAGGCCCGCCCCTCCCGGAGCGGACGCATAAGCAGCCCGCACGACGCGTTTCATTTCGAACGCTTCGTGCGCAAGCCTTTAGCTCGCGACGCTGGCACCCGCCGTAGCGGCCACGCAGATCGCGAGGAAATCACCCTCTTTCAGCGACGCACCGCCAATCAGGCCACCGTCGATGTCGGCCTGACGGAAGAGCTCCGCCGCATTTTCCGGCTTCACACTGCCGCCGTAGAGCAGCGGCACGTCCGCTACTTGCGCGCCCTTGGCAGCGAGGCGCGCGCGCAGGAACGCATGCGCCTGCTGGGCCTGCTCCGAGCTCGCGCTCTTGCCCGTGCCGATCGCCCAGACCGGCTCGTAAGCGACGACGATGCGCGCCGCCTCTTCAACTGACAGCATGGCCAGCACCGCATCGAGTTGTGCGCCAACCACGCGCTCGGTCGCGCCCGATTCGCGTTCTTCGAGCGTTTCGCCCACGCAGACGATAGGCGTAAGCCCCGCCGCCAGCGCGCGCTGCGCCTTCACGGCGACGAGTTCGGAGCTTTCGTCGTGGTAAGCGCGGCGCTCCGAGTGACCAACGATCGCGAAAGTGGATTCAAAGTCGGCAACCATGCCTGCTGCGACCTCGCCCGTATAGGCACCGTGCTCGTGCGCCGAAACATCCTGCGCGCCCCACTGTACCAGGCTGCCGCCGAGCAGTGCCTGCGCCTGCGCGAGATACGCAAACGGCACGCACACACCGACGTGCACGTCCGGGGGCAGCGCCTGCGCACCGCGCGCAACGCCTTCTAGCAGTGCCACATTGGCCGCAAGGCGGCCATGCATCTTCCAGTTACCGACTACGAGCTTCGATCGTTGTTTCGTCATTGTTCCGGTTGCTGTTAAAAGCGGACGCAAAACACATAATTTTACTGCGTGAAATCCAGGCGGGTCAAACCACCCGCCTCCGATGCACAAAAAATACGCGAAAAAAATCCCGAAAAATCAAGCACGAGCGATTCGCCCGTGCCGATGCGCCGTCAGGCCGCGCTGCTCCAGTCGAGCATGATCTTGCCGATATGCTCGCTGCTTTCCATCAACGCATGCGCCTCGGCGGCCTGCGCGGCGGGAAATACACGGAACACGACGGGTTTGATACGCCCCTCTTCGATGAGGGGCCAGACCTTTGCCTTGAGTTCCTGAGCAATCTGGGCCTTGAACTCCACAGAGCGCGCGCGCAGCGTCGATCCGGTCACCGTGAGACGGCGGCGCAAGATCTCGCCCATGTTGAGTTCGGCCTTGGAGCCGCCAAGCGTCGCGATGAGCACGATGCGGCCACCAGTCGCGAGCGCGGAAAGTTCGCGCGCCACATAGCCGCCAGCCACCATGTCGAGAATCACATCCACCCCGCGGTCGTTCGTGAGCGCTTTCACGACCTCGACGAAATCGCTGGTGCGGTAGTTGATGGCGCGATCGGCGCCTAGCGCCTCACAGGCGCGGCACTTGTCGTCCGAACCCGCGGTTGCGAACACGCGAAAGCCAAGGGCATGTGCGATCTGGATCGCCGTTACGCCTATGCCGCTCGAGCCGCCCTGCACGAGCAGCGTCTCGTTCTCGCCGCCTTCGCCCTGCCCGAGGTAGGCGCGCTGGAATACGTTGCTCCAGACCGTGAAGAACGTTTCGGGCAGCGAGGCCGCCTCGACATCCGTGAGCCCCTTCGGCACCGGCAGGCATTGCCCGAGCGGTGCGATCGCATATTCGGCGTAACCGCCGCCCGCAATCAGCGCGCACACGCGGTCGCCAATCTTCAGCCCGAACGGATTGTTCTTCTCGTCGATCGAGCCGCCGACGATCTCGCCCGCCACCTCGAGCCCCGGCAGGTCGGAAATGCCCGGCGGCGGCGCATACGAACCCTTGCGCTGGAACACGTCCGGACGATTGACGCCCGAAGCGCTCACTTTGATCAGCACTTCGCCGGTTTTTGGCTCAGGGGTTGGCCGCTCGGCCAGCTTGAGCACGTCCGGCGCACCGAATTCCGTAATCTCGACAGCCCTCATCTTGCGTCTCCTCAGCGCCTCGCGCCCCGGTCTGGATAGCGCTGCGCACGCGACACGATTGACGCGTGCGCACTGCCATCCATCCTCATTGTCATAAAAAACGGCCGGCGCGTTTTGCACGCTGCCGGCCGTTGGAGCTTACTGCTTTACTGCTGCGGCTCGCCCTGCGGTGCGCCACCATTGGCTTGCTCGTTGAGCAGCGCCTTGGCGGACAGACGCACGCGGCCCTTCTCGTCCGTCTGGATGACCTTGACCTTTACGACCTGGCCTTCCTTCAGATAGTCGTTGATGTCCTTGATACGCTCGTTGGCGATCTCGGAGATGTGCAGCAGACCATCCTTGCCCGGCAGCAGGTTCACGATCGCGCCGAAGTCCAGCAGCTTGAGGACCGCGCCTTCGTACACCTGGCCCACTTCGATTTCGGCCGTGATGTTCTCGATGCGCTTCTTCGCCTCGGCCATGCCTTCGCTCGACGTCGAAGCGATGGTCACGACGCCGTCGTCCGAAATGTCGATCGTCGTGCCGGTTTCTTCCGTCAGCGCGCGGATCACCGAACCGCCCTTGCCGATCACGTCGCGGATCTTTTCCGGGTTGATCTTGATGGTGATCATGCGCGGAGCGTACGCCGACAGTTCGGTGTTCACGCCCGACACCGCCGAGGTCATCTTGCCGAGGATGTGCATGCGGCCTTCCTTCGCTTGCGCGAGGGCGACCTGCATGATTTCCTTCGTGATGCCCTGGATCTTGATGTCCATCTGCAGCGCCGTCACGCCAGCTTCCGTACCGGCCACCTTGAAGTCCATGTCGCCGAGGTGATCTTCGTCGCCGAGGATGTCGGTCAGCACGGCGAACTTGTTGCCTTCGAGGATCAGGCCCATCGCGATACCCGCGACGTGCGCCTTCATCGGCACGCCGGCGTCCATCAACGCGAGGCAGCCGCCGCACACCGAAGCCATCGACGACGAACCGTTCGACTCGGTGATTTCCGAGACCACGCGGATCGAGTAGCCGAACTCTTCGGCGCTCGGCAGGCACGCGACGAGCGCGCGCTTCGCGAGACGGCCGTGGCCGATTTCACGGCGCTTGGGCGAGCCAACACGGCCCGTTTCGCCGGTCGCGAACGGAGGCATGTTGTAGTGGAGCATGAAGCGGTCGCGGTACTCGCCTTCGAGCGCGTCGATGATCTGCTCGTCGCCCTTGGTGCCGAGCGTCGCCACGACCAGCGCTTGCGTTTCGCCGCGCGTGAAGAGCGCCGAACCGTGGGTGCGCGGCAGGACGCCAGTGCGGATCTCGATCGGACGCACCGTACGCGTGTCGCGGCCGTCGATACGCGGCTCGCCGTTCAGGATCTGCGAGCGGACGATCTTCGCTTCGAGGTCGAACACGATGTTGCCGACCGTGGCCTTGTCGGCCGCCGTCGTGCCGGCCGCAGCCGCTTCTTCTTCGAGCTTCGCCGACGTGGCTGCGTAGACTTCCTTCAGCTTGGCCGAACGCTGTTGCTTGTCGCGCAGTTGGTACGCGGCGAGCAGATTGTCGTTGGCGATAGCCGTGACGCGCGCGATGAGCGCTTCGTCCTTCGGCGCCGGCGTCCAGTCCCACTCGGGCTTGCCGCCGTCACGCACCAGTTCGTGGATTGCGTCGATGGCCGTTTGCATTTGCTCGTGGCCGAACACGACCGCGCCGAGCATCACGTCTTCCGGAAGCTGGTCGGCTTCCGATTCCACCATCAGCACGGCACGCTCGGTACCGGCCACGACGAGGTCGAGGCGCGATTCCTTGATCTGCGCGCGCGTCGGGTTCAGCACGTACTCGTTGTTGATGTAGGCCACGCGTGCTGCGCCCACCGGGCCGTTGAACGGCAGACCCGAAATTGCCAGCGCAGCCGACGCGCCGATCAGCGCGGGGATGTCAGCCGGGACTTCCGGGTTGATCGACAGGACGTGGATCACGACCTGCACTTCGTTGTAATAGCCTTCCGGGAAAAGCGGGCGCAGCGGGCGGTCGATCAGGCGCGAAATCAGCGTCTCGCCTTCCGACGGACGGCCTTCGCGGCGGAAGAAGCCGCCAGGGATCTTGCCGGCCGAATAGGTCTTTTCGATGTAGTCGACGGTGAGCGGGAAGAAGTCCTGACCCGGCTTGGCGGTCTTCGCGCCAACGACGGTCGCGAGCACGACGGTGTCTTCGACGTCGACGATGACAGCACCGCTGGCCTGACGGGCGATTTCACCCGTTTCGAGGCGCACGTTGTGCTGGCCCCATTTGAATTCCTTCACGACTTTATTGAACATGGTCATGGTCACTCACTCCTTACTCATTTGTTATGCGCCGCCCGCACACGCGAACGACGCGGCAAGACAGGCTCCGGCACCGCGCGGGAAGAGGAGTGTTATGCCATTCCAGCGGATCGCGAGGTTGCGGCGCATCGTCGCTCGCGATCTGCTGGAATGACACAAAGCTCTGCCCCGAGGCCCGGCCCTGCTGCTTGTACTGCTGGTGCTACGTGGTGTTGCCTTAAGTTTTGAACCGGCGTTTATCGCATCAACGCGACTTGAAAAGCAGCATGAAGCGCACCGTTCAAAAACAAAATGCCTGCATCAGCGGAACTGACACAGGCATCTTTGTGGAAGACCTTCCGATTACTTACGCAGACCCAGCTTCTCGATCAGCGCGCGGTAACGGTCGGCGTCCTTGCCCTTCAGGTAGTCGAGCAGCTTGCGGCGGCGGCTCACCATGCGCAGCAGACCGCGGCGGCTGTGGTGATCCTTCGCGTGCGACTTGAAGTGCGAGGTCAGTTCGTTGATACGCGACGTCAGGAGTGCAACCTGAACTTCGGGCGAACCCGTGTCATTGGTGCCGCGCGCGAATTGCGCGACGACGTCGGACTTCTTGATATCTGCTACGGACATTTTGCTTTTCCTTTAAAACAAACGAGCGGTCACGGAAGAAAGGCCGTGCCGTGGCTTGGTTCTAACTACTGATTACTTGCCGCAGATTCGCGACAAGGGGCGTATTGTAGCACAGCCCCGATTTGCCGCGAACCCGCTTGTAAGGCGCGCTGTCAAGGCCGCTTCATCTGGCAGACAGTGGCGAGCACGGTGCGCTCCGCTGGCACCGCCAGCACGGTCCGAAAGCCGTAGCCTGCGCCCTCGTTGTCGTAACGCACACCGGGCGTGCCCTGCTTATCCATTTCCATGACATAAAGGGGTTGGATCGCCTGGTGGTCCTCGGCACGCATCCACATGGCGTGGAAGGCCGCTTCGTCGCCTTTGAAGCGCATGCCCTCCAGCGCCTTCGCGACTGCCTCAGGGTCGGCCGTGCCGGCTTTCGTCATGGCCTGCGCGAGCATCTCCACCATCATCGACATGCGCAGCACCGGGTAGTCGTCCTTAGCCGCCGGGTAGCGCGCGCGGAACGCCTTGTACCACGCGTCTGAGGCCGAGCCGCCGACGTTCGGATGCCAGTCGGCGACCGCAATCACGCGCTTCACACCCGCGTCGCCCAGCGCCGCCGGCGCGCCGAGGCTGTTGCCGTAGAACGTGTAGAACTTCGTGTCAAGCCCCTGCTCGCGCGCGGCCTTCACGAGCAGCGTGAGGTCGTTACCCCAGTTTCCGGTGATGACGGCGTCGGCGCCTGCGGCGCGAATCTTCGCGATGTACGGCGCGAAGTCCTTCACGCGGCCAATGGGATGGAACTCGTCGCCGACGATGGCAATGTCCGGACGGTCCTTCGCGAGCGCCGCCCGTGCGAGTGTGCTGACGTCGTGGCCAAAGCTGTAGTCCTGGTTGAGCAGATACACCTTCTTCACAGACTTGTCCGCGGCGATGACATCTGCGAGCGCGTCCATGCGCATGCCCGCGTGCGCGTCGAAGCGGAAATGCCAGAAGCTGCAGTTCGCGTTCGTGAGCGCGGGATCGTCGGCGGAATAGTTGAGGAAGATCTGGCGGCTCTCCGGATCACGCTCGTTTTGCCGATCGATCGCCGTCACGAGCGCCGCCGCCACCGCCGAGCTGTTGCCCTGCATGACATAACCGATGTGGCGGTCCTGCGCCATGCGCAGCTGCACGAGCGCCGCCTCGGGGCTGCCCTTGCTGTCGAGCGTGACCAGTTCGAGCGGATGCCGCCCGTCACGCAGCACGACGCCGCCGCTCGCGTTGGCCCGCTCCACGCCAAAGCGCAGGTTGCGCTCGACGGCCGCGCCCGCGTCCGCGAACGGGCCTGACATGCCTTCGATGAGTGCGAGCTGGATCGGCTTGCCCGCCGGCGTCTCATCCGCCTGGGCGCCGGTCGCGCTCGCGAGCCCTGTCGCCATCGCCGCCATGGCGAACATGGCCGCTGCCGCACGCGCCACGCGTGCCGTTATGCGCTTCTCTCTCATGGTCGATGCCAGCCCGATTTTCATTCGAAGCGCGGATCATAGGCCGCGAGGAGGCGTGACGGCAAGGCCGCGGTCCAACGCGCGACCGGACAGGCCCGGCCCGCGAGCGCGTCGCGCCGTGTCAAAATAAGGGTTCCACATTCACGGCGGTCATCGGTACCTTGCCATCGGGGGACATCATGTTCACGCGCCTATCAACCTCGCTCGCAACGCCTGTGCGCGCCGCCTCGCGCCGAATGCGTCTCGCCCTCCTCGCGGGCGTGGGCGCACTCGCGCTCGCCGGCTGCGCGCAGCCGTGGCAGCAATTCCATGCAGGCGACGACGCACAGTCCGTGATCGCCCGTTTCGGGCCGCCGGCTGAAACCTACGACCTGCCCGACGGCGGCAAGCGCCTGATGTGGCCGACCCAGCCGATGGGCGAAACCACCACGGCCGCCGACATCGACGCAAGCGGCCGGGTCGTGAACGTGCGCCAGGTGCTGCAGCCCAACGAGTTCTATCGCGCGGAAATCGGCAAATGGACGCGCAGCGACGTACTCGTGAACTTCGGCCGCCCGGTCGAGACCTCCTACTTCCCGCTGATGAAGAAGGAAGCATGGACCTACCGCTACCTCGAAGACAACGTCTGGTACATGCTCTACAGCTTCTACTTCGACGACCAGGGCATTCTGCGGCTCACGCAGAAGACGCCTGATCCGCTGCACGACCCAGATCGGCGCAGCATGTTCTGATCGCGCTGGTCCCGGCGCAGCAAAAACAAAACCCCCGCACTCTTGCGAGCCCGGGGGTTTTTCGTTGCCTCGTCGGCGCAACGACGTGAAGCGAGGCCAAGCGCCCCGCCTGCGCTTACATCGTCTCGGAACGCTGCGGATTGACCTTGTCGCCGGAGTAGAGCTTGTTGAGCGCCGAGATATACGCTTTCGCCGAAGCAGCAACGATATCCGGATCGGTGCCCACGCCGTTGACGATGCGGCCTGCCTTCGAGAGGCGCACCGTCACTTCGCCCTGCGCCTGGGTGCCCGTCGTGATCGCGTTCACCGAGTACAGCAAAAGCTCCGAGCCGCTGCCCACTTCGGTTTCGATGGCGTTGAGCGTGGCGTCCACCGGGCCGTTGCCCGCGGCTTCGCCGGTCACTTCCTTGCCGTCGGCCGAGAACACGACGCGTGCGTGCGGACGCTCACCCGTCTCCGAGTGCTGCGCAAGCGAGATGAACTTGAAGTGTTCCTTATCCTGCGCCTGCGCCGACTCTTCCGTGACGATCGCGATGATGTCTTCGTCGAAGATTTCGGCCTTGCGGTCGGCCAGTTCCTTGAAACGTGCGAATGCGTTGTTCAGTTCGCCTTCGCTGTCGAGCTGGATGCCCAGTTCCTGCAGGCGCTGCTTGAACGCGTTGCGGCCCGAAAGCTTGCCGAGCACGATCTTGTTTGCGCTCCAGCCCACGTCTTCCGCGCGCATGATTTCGTAGGTGTCGCGCGCCTTGAGCACGCCGTCCTGGTGAATGCCCGAGGCGTGCGCAAACGCGTTCGCGCCCACCACCGCCTTGTTCGGCTGCACGACGAAACCGGTGATCTGCGAAACGAGCTTCGAAGCCGGCACGATCTGCGTGGTGTCGATGCCGAGATCGAGACCGAAGTAGTCCTTGCGGGTCTTCACGGCCATCACGATTTCTTCGAGCGACGTGTTGCCCGCGCGCTCGCCGAGACCGTTGATCGTGCACTCCACCTGGCGCGCGCCGCCGATCTGGACGCCGGCCAGCGAGTTCGCCACGGCCATGCCGAGGTCGTTGTGGCAATGCACCGAGAACACAGCCTTGTCCGAGTTCGGAATGCGCTCGCGCAGGGTCTTTACGAGGTTGCCGTACAACTCGGGAACGCCGTAGCCGACCGTATCGGCGATATTGATCGTCGTCGCGCCTTCGTTGATCACGGCTTCGAGCACGCGGCACAGGAAGTCCATGTCCGAGCGGCTGCCGTCTTCGGGCGAGAACTCCACGTCGTTCGTGAACTTGCGCGCGAAGCGCACCGCCAGCTTCGCCTGCTCGAGCACCTGCTCGGGCGACATGCGCAGCTTCTTCTCCATGTGCAGCGCCGAAGTAGCGATGAACGTGTGGATGCGGAAGTGATCGGCGGGCTTGAGCGCGTCGGCGGCGCGCTGGATGTCCTTGTCGTTCGCGCGGGCGAGCGAGCAGATCGTGCTGTCCTTGACCATGCCGGCGATGGTGTGGATCGCGTCGAAATCGCCATTCGAGCTGGCGGCGAAGCCGGCTTCGATGATGTCGACCTTCATGCGCTCGAGCTGCTTCGCGATGCGAATTTTCTCTTCCTTCGTCATCGACGCACCGGGCGACTGCTCGCCGTCACGCAACGTCGTATCGAAGATGATGAGCTTGTCTGCTGCCATTTCGGGTCTCCAGGGGGACTTGTTCAGTGTCTAAAACGCATTTTGGGTGTTCGCGCCACCGATGGCGACGCTGACAATGAACGAGGCTTACGGAGGGCGAGCGAGATCAGCGCGGCAGGCGCGCTAGCGCTAGCGTGCTTATTAGCGCGCCGGCTTGAAGGGAAAAGAGGGGGAACTGGATGGTGTCCATGCCGCCGACTATAGCCGGAATCTGCCGATAGCGCAATTGGAAGAGACCAGCGCGGGCGAGCGCAAAAAGAAAAAGGGCCGCGCTCGCGCGCAGCCCTCTTTTCCGATGTTCCCGTACCCGCGCTCTACCGCTCGCGCGGCGAAGAGCGCGCCGGGTTCGAGCGTCCGCGCACGCCCTGGTACGCCCAGAACACATAGCCCGAAAGCCCGTAGAGCACGAAGAGGCCGAACAGCATCAACGGCGGATCGGACGACACCAGCACGAACGCCACCACCACGAGCAGCGTGGCCGCGAACGGCACGCGATGGCGCACATCCAGCGCCTTACCGCTGTAGAACGGCGCGTTGGACACCATCGTCACGCCCGCATAGATCGTCAGCACGAAGGCCACCCACGGCAGCCACGACAGCTTCACGGGCACGCGATTGTCGGTGGCGAGCCAGACGAAGCCGGCGATGAGCGCGGCCGCAGCCGGGCTCGGCAGGCCCTGGAAGAAGCGCTTGTCCACCACGCCGATATTCGTGTTGAAGCGCGCAAGGCGCAGCGCCGCCCCCGAACAGTAGACGAAAGCCGCCAGCCACCCCCAGCGCCCGAGATCCTTGAGCACCCACTCGTACATAACGAGCGCGGGCGCGACGCCGAACGACACCATGTCCGAGAGGCTGTCGAACTGCTCGCCGAACGCGCTTTGCGAGTGCGTCATGCGCGCCACGCGCCCGTCCATGCCGTCGAGCACCATCGCCACGAAAATGGCGATGGCCGCCACCTCGAAGCGCACGTTCATGGCCTGCACGACCGCGAAAAAGCCGCAGAAGAGCGCCGCCGTGGTGAACGCGTTGGGCAGCAGGTAGATGCCGCGCTTCTTCAGGAACTCCTGGCGCGCCGCGCGCCGGTTCGCGGCGACGCCCATGGGCTCCCGCATGGACTTGTTGCGGCGAAACGGCCGCGGCAGCGGCGCGCCTGCCGGGTTACGGGGTCGACGTTTGAATCCGGCCATCGCAGCCCTCCTTTATGCCGATTGGGTCGGCAGTTCGGCGAGGATCGTCGACGAGGCGGACACCTTCTCGCCAATCGACACGCGCGGGCGGCTGCCCACGGGCAGGTAGACATCGACGCGCGAGCCGAAGCGAATGAAGCCATAGCGCTGTCCCCGCGACAGCGGCTCGCCGGCACGCACGTAGCAGAGAATGCGGCGCGCGATCAGGCCCGCGATCTGCACCGAGGTGACGGTCGTGCCGTCTGCCATCGTCAGGACCACGGCATTGCGCTCGTTCTCGGTCGAAGCCTTGTCGATGGCGGCGTTCAGATACGCGCCCGGGAAGTACTCGACCTTGGCGACGGCGCCATCCACGGGCGAACGCTGCGAGTGCACGTTGAAGACGTTCATGAACACGCTGATCTTGAGCGCTTCACGGTTTGCATACGGGTCATGCGCGGTTTCCACGGCGACGATGCGGCCGTCGGCCGGGCAGAGCACGGCGTTGGCCTGGCTCGGGATCGGGCGCGGCGGATCGCGGAAGAACTGAACGACGAAGATCAGGATCAGCCAGAACGGCCATGCGAGTCCGAAGCCTGCGACCGCATGGATCAAGAGCGCCACGACGGCCGCAATGGCGATGAACGGCCAGCCTTCGCGCGCGATGATCGGATGGGGGTAATTCATGGTGGCTTCGCTGTTATTTTAAAAACCGTAGGATAGCAAAAGCCGCCCAGGGTTCATCCCACCTGGGCGGCTTTTTCGGGTCTGACTCAGATCATACTGCTGCGCGACGGCACAAAACCGCACGCGCAATCAGATTCGAACCGTCAGATTAGTTCTTCGACTGGTCGACGAGCTTGTTCGCGGCAATCCACGGCATCATCGCGCGCAGCTTCGCACCGACCACTTCGATCTGGTGCTCGGCGCCCAGACGGCGACGCGATTGCAGCGTCGGCGCGCCGGCCTTGTTTTCCAGGATGAAGCTCTTCGCGTATTCGCCGGTCTGGATGTCCTTCAGGACTTCCTTCATGACCTTCTTCGTCTCGGCCGTGATGACGCGCGGGCCCGTCACGTACTCGCCGTACTCGGCGTTGTTCGAGATCGAGTAGTTCATGTTCGCGATGCCGCCTTCGTAGATCAGGTCGACGATCAGCTTCAGTTCGTGCAGGCACTCGAAGTACGCCATTTCCGGCGCGTAGCCGGCTTCCACCAGCGTTTCGAAGCCAGCCTTGATCAGGTCGACCGTACCGCCGCACAGCACGGCTTGTTCGCCGAACAGGTCGGTTTCGGTTTCTTCGCGGAAGTTCGTTTCGATGATGCCGGCACGGCCGCCGCCGTTCGCTGCTGCGTACGACAGAGCGATGTCACGCGCTGCGCCCGACTTGTCCTGGTGGACAGCGATCAGGTGGGGCACGCCGCCGCCTTGCGAGTAGGTGCCGCGAACCGTGTGGCCCGGCGCCTTCGGGGCGATCATGATGACGTCCAGATCCGCGCGCGGGATCACCTGGCCGTAGTGCACGTTGAAGCCGTGCGCGAACGCGAGCGCTGCGCCGTTCTTGATGTTCGCGTGGACTTCCTTCGCGTAGACATCGGCGATCTGCTCGTCGGGCAGGAGCATCATGACGACGTCGGCGTTCTTCACCGCTTCGGCCACTTCCTTGACCTGCAGGCCGGCGTTCTCAGCCTTGCTCCACGATGCGCCGTTCTTGCGCAGACCGACCGTGACGTTCACGCCGCTGTCCTTCAGGTTCAGCGCGTGTGCGTGGCCTTGCGAGCCGTAACCGATGATCGTAACCTGCTTGCCCTTGATGAGGGAGAGATCGGCGTCCTTGTCGTAGAAAACTTTCATGTTGGTTCCTTGGCGAGAGTCTGGTGAATTTCGGTACTGCTATTAGCTTTTGCTGCACCGGATGCGATTGAAAGCGCATCCGGTCAAGTTCCGGTGCAAGATCGACTGTGGTCGGGTCACACCTTCAGAATGCGCTCTCCGCGCCCAATGCCCGAGCCGCCCGTACGGACGGTTTCGAGAATCGCGGTCGCATCGATCGCTTCGATGAACGCGTCGAGCTTGTCGCTCGCGCCCGTCAGTTCGATCGTGTAGGTCTTTTCGGTGACGTCGATGATACGGCCACGGAAAATATCCGCCATCCGCTTCATCTCCTCACGTTCCTTGCCGACCGCCCTTACCTTGATCAGCATCAGCTCGCGCTCGATGTGGGCGCCCTCGGTAAGGTCGACCACTTTCACCACCTCGATCAGGCGGTTCAGATGCTTCGTGATCTGTTCGATCACGTCGTCCGAGCCAATGGAAACGATGGTCATGCGCGACAGCGAACGGTCTTCGGTCGGCGCCACCGTCAAGGTTTCAATGTTGTAGCCGCGTGCGGAGAAGAGGCCGACCACGCGCGAGAGCGCGCCCGGCTCGTTTTCCAGCAGAACGGAAATGATGTGTCTCATGATGTGATCCGCGATTTATCCAGGTGAGCGTGATGCCGCCCTTCCCCGCGAACTCGCGCGTCCGTTGTGTGGACGCGCGCCGCGCAAGGTTGGAACGGCGCCGTTCAAGTACCGTTACAGGTCTTCCGAGCCGAGCAGCATCTCGGTGATGCCCTTGCCGGCCTGTACCATCGGCCAGACATTTTCGGAAGGGTCGGTCTGGAAATCGAGGAACACCGTGCGGTCCTTCAAACGCAGCGCTTCCTTAAGCGCCGGCTCGACGTCCGCGGTCTTTTCGATACGCATGCCAACGTGGCCGTACGCTTCGGCGAGCTTCACGAAGTCAGGCAGCGCATCCATGTACGAATGCGAATAGCGCTTGCTGTATTCGATCTGCTGCCACTGGCGGACCATGCCGAGGTAGCGGTTGTTCAGCGAAATGATCTTCACGGGCGTGTCGTACTGCTTGCAGGTCGACAGCTCCTGAATGCACATCTGGATCGAGCCTTCGCCCGTGATGCACAGCACGTCGTCGTCCGGGTGCGCCATCTTCACGCCCATCGCCGCCGGCAGGCCGAAGCCCATCGTGCCGAGGCCGCCCGAGTTGATCCAGCGGCGCGGCTGGTTGAAGCGATAGAACTGCGCGGCCCACATCTGGTGCTGGCCCACGTCCGAGCACACGAACGCGTTGCCGCCCGTGAGCTCCCAAGCCTTTTCCACCACGTACTGCGGCTTGATGATCTCGCTCGAACGGTCGAACTTCAGGCAGTTCTTCTCGCGCCAGCCTTCAATGTCCTTCCACCAGTCGGCGAGCGCGGCCGTATCCGGGCCGTGTTCGGCGTGCTGAAGCTGCTCGATGAGTTCCTTGAGCACTTCCTTGACGTCGCCGACGATGGGGATATCGACCTTCACGCGCTTCGAGATCGACGACGGGTCGATGTCGATGTGAATGATCTTGCGCGGACGCGAAGCGAAGTGCGCCGGGTCGCCAATCACACGGTCGTCGAAGCGCGCGCCGATCGCGATCAGCACGTCGCAGTGCTGCATCGCCATGTTGGCTTCGTAGGTGCCGTGCATGCCGAGCATGCCGAGGAACTTGCGGTCGCTCGCGCGGTAGCCGCCCAGACCCATCAGCGTGTTCGTGACCGGGTAGCCGAGCAGATCGGCGAACTGGTTCAGTTCGCGCGACGCATCCGCGAGGATGATGCCGCCGCCGGTGTAGATGTACGGGCGCTTGGCCGAGAGGAGCAGCGAAACCGCCTTGCGGATCTGCCCCGAGTGACCCTTGGTGACCGGGTTGTACGAGCGCAGCGCGACGTTTTTCACCGGTTCATACGCGCACGGCATCTTCGACACGTCCTTAGGAATGTCGATCAGCACAGGGCCGGGACGGCCAGTGCGCGCAATGTAAAAAGCTTTCTTGACGGTAGCGGCGAGGTCTCGCACGTCCTTCACGAGGAAGTTGTGCTTCACGCAGGGACGCGTGATGCCGACCGTGTCGCACTCCTGGAAGGCGTCTTGACCAATCGCGGCGGTAGGCACCTGGCCGCTGATGATCACCATCGGGATCGAGTCCATATAGGCCGTCGCGATGCCGGTCACCGCATTGGTGACGCCAGGTCCCGAGGTCACGAGACACACGCCGACGTTGCCGGTCGAACGCGCATAGGCGTCGGCCGCGTGCACGGCTGCCTGTTCGTGGCGCACGAGAACGTGCTGGATTTTGTCCTGCTTGTACAGCTCGTCGTAAATGTAGAGCACCGAGCCGCCGGGATAGCCCCAGATGAATTCGACCTGCTCGTCGGCGAGCGCCTTCATCAGCACGGTTCCGCCGATGGAAGTAGCAGCTTGAGGGTCAGATTCTTGCGAGGGGGGGACCGACGTGGAGAATTCCGCGCTGGGCATATTCATCATTGACCTTTCGAATTTTCGGCAAAAAATTGATCGGGTGCTCTCTGCCGGGCTTGTGGCTCGGGTTCAAGCGGCGCGTCCAGTTGACAGATGAGCTTCTTGGGCCACATCCGAATTGAGACAAGTCACTTATGTTGCGAACCGTCGAAGATAGCGGCTCGATGCCTTTCGGTCAAGCAATTATTGAGAAAGCGGGCACGGACGTTGCGGCAGCGCGCACGCCTCGCGGCGCCGGCCAGGGGCCGACTGGGAAGCCACGCAGGCATGCGCATCCATGATGCGAAACATTCTCACGGCCTTCCCGCTACCCTGCCGACGCGAAAATTTGCTAGGATCCGCGAGTTTTACGACATTTTTCGAACGATTACGCGTACGCTGGCGGCGGCGCCCTGCAACGGATGGCATCAGACAAGGAACTCGCCGACTTTCTGGCGGGCGTCGAAAGACGCGCGTTCAAGCAGACGGTCTACGCCGTAAGGGACGACGACGCCTCGCTCGACATCGTGCAGGACGCGATGATCAAGCTCGCGGAAAAATACGGAGACCGCCCGGCCGCAGAACTCCCCCTGCTCTTTCAGCGTATTTTGCAAAATACGATGCACGACTATTTTCGTCGGCAGAAAGTACGCAATACGTGGGTGAGCCTGTTTTCGTCGCTCGGCAACGCCGACGACGAGGAGTTCGATATTCTCGAGACCTTCGAGGCCGAGCAGGGCACGGCCGGAGCCGAGAGCAGCGAGCAGCAGATCGAGCGCGCGCAGGTGCTCCAGATGATCGACGACGAGATCCAGAAATTACCGGCACGTCAACGGGAGGCGTTTCTGATGCGTTACTGGGAGGATATGGATGTCGCCGAGACTGCCGCCGCAATGGGCTGCTCCGAAGGCAGCGTGAAAACGCACTGCTCGCGGGCCACCCACACGCTGGCTCAAGCGCTCAAGGCCAAAGGAATTACGCTATGAGCTCCGCCCTCGAAAATAAAGAACTAGAGTTCGTGCGGGAGATGCGTCGTGCGCTCGACGAGAGCGCCGCCAACCTGCCCGCTGGTACTACCGCCCGGCTTGCCGCCGCACGCAAGACCGCACTCGCCCGAAAAAAGGCAGAGGTCGTGCTCGTGCGCGCACCGGCGCTCGCCGCGGCCGGCGTTGGCAGCCTGTCAGGCGCGCCTGCGCACCTGCCCGCACGGCGCCGTTCGGCATTCGCGCGCTTCGCGCTCGCCTGGCCGCTCGCGGCGCTCGTGGCGGGCCTCTTTGCCATCGCGTACTTCGAAGATCAGCAACGCACCGCTGAACTCGCCGATATCGACGCGGCCATGCTGAGCGACGATTTGCCGCTCACGGCCTACCTCGATCACGGGTTCAACGCGTATCTGACGCGCGCGCACTAAGGAAATCTGAGCAGGAGACTGACGGGGTGAGTTACAAGCGCGGCCTGGCCGTTGTCATTGGATCTGTGGTCGCGGCAATCGTGTCGTATGTGGCGACTTACCCGCGCTTTCACCCTGAGCCGACTGGCGAAATCACCGCTGGCGCGGCCACGCAGGCGAAAGCGCCCTCGGCCGACAATTCGATCACGACCGCGTTCGCGCCGTTGCCCGGTCAGTCCGACCCGCTCGCATGGGTGCATCTCAGTGAAGCGCAGCACGTCGCGCTCGCGCCATTCGCCGTTGAATGGGACCGTTTCAGCGACGAGCGAAAACGCAAATGGCTGAAGATCGCCGCACGTTACCCGAAGATGTCACCCGAAGCACAGAAACGCCTGCATGAACGCATGGCGGAATGGGTCGGCATGACGCCTGAGCAGCGGCGCGTCGCGCGCGAAAACTACCAGGTTTCCAAGGAATTGCCGGCGCAGGCGCGCCAGCGCGCCTGGAAGGCCTACCAGCAGCTCCCCGAAGAGCAGAAAGAACGCCTGGCCGCGAGCGAGCACAAGCGCCGTCCCACCGTCGTGAGCGCCCCACCCAGCGGCAACAAGAGCGAGATTCGCGATATCCAGCGCCTCGTCAACGAACGCGATCGCCGCGGCTTGCCGCATGCGCCCGCGGGCGTCACCGGGGCATCTGGCGCGGCTGGTGCCAGCAGCACGGGCTCGGGTCTCGCGCCCGTAGTGCCTGGCGCGCCAAGCGAGCCGGCCGCTTCGTCGTTTGCGTCGGGCATTCCCGCTGCCGGCAGCTTCGTGCCGGCCACGCCGATTCCCGTCTCGCCCGCCGAAGCGCCCGCAGCGTTCAAGGGCTCCTGAAGCTTTCACCGGCGCGCGCTAACCTCGCGCAGCCCTTCCGTGCGCACCCTCGTTAACCCCGCAGCAGCGCCGCAGCCATTTCGTCGCGCGCGTTTTCGAGGTTATGCTTGGGCGTCCCGTCCCCGAACCGACGCCATTGTGTCCGAAAGCGCCCAAGCCGCCGTCCTGCCGTCCGCCGTCACCTCCCCGGTTGAACCTGCTCCCGTTTCGATTCGCCGCCGCCTCGCCGCGTTCGTCTACGAGAGCGTGCTGCTTTTCGGCGTCGTCTTCGCCGCCGGACTCGCGTTCAGCCTCGTCATGCAGCAGCGCAATGGTTACACGCATCACAACGCGATGGCGGGCTGGATCATCTTCGTCGCCGGCGCGTACTTCGTCGGCTTCTGGCACAAAGGCGGCCAGACGCTGCCGATGAAGACCTGGCGCCTGCGCGTGGTCGGCGCCAACGGCAAGCCACCCACGCTCGCCCGAGCGACGTTGCGCTATCTCGCAGCGTGGCTGTGGATCTTGCCGCCGCTCGTGCTGCACCCGCTGCTCAGTCTTTCGATTCCGCACACACTCGCGCTCGAAGCCATCTGGTTCGTGATCTGGGCCGCAAGCGCCCGCTTCTCCCACGACAGGCAGTTCCTTCACGACCGCATGGCGGGCACGCGCATTGTCGCAATCGCGCGACAGGGCGCGACGGCGTAGCAGGCGCACGACGTCCCCTGGCGCACCGGAAAAGCGTCTGTACGGCACACCTGGGACTGCGTAACGAGACCTTCTCGTGACTGTCATGTTGCCGTCACGGCGGCATGGCGCAATGCGCGTATTACAACCTGCCGCGCGCGCCATGGCCCAAAAGACGTCAGCGACCACCCTGTTCCGGCAGACCACCGGACGAGGCACCGACTCCGCCACGTTCCACCCGTCCCCCGGCGGCGCCACCTTTCCCGCCCCGCCCCTGCCACCCTCGTCGATCGACGACGCCCCCGACTCCGGCTCCCACGAAGACGATCACCCCGACCCCACCCGCTACCGCACGATCTGGCTCTCCGATATCCATCTCGGCACGGGCGGCTGCCAGGCCTCGTATCTGCTCGATTTTCTGCGCCACAACGAGTCGGAGTATCTGTACCTCGTGGGCGACATCATCGACGGATGGCAGCTGAAGAAGGGCTGGTACTGGCCACAAGCACACAACGACGTCGTGCAAAAAGTGCTGCGCAAGGCGCGCAAGGGCACACAGGTCATCTACATTCCGGGCAACCACGACGAGAGCGCGCGCCAGTTCTGCAATCTCGCGTTCGGGGACATCCACGTGCGCGAGGAAGCCTTTCACACGACGCTCACCGGCAAACGCCTGTGGGTCGTGCACGGCGATCTCTTCGACGGTGTGATCCAGCACGCCAAATGGCTCGCCTATCTCGGCGACTCGGCCTATACGCTGATCCTCTTGCTCAACCGCTGGTTCAACCGCGTGCGCGCGAAGCTCGGCTTCCAGTACTGGTCGCTCTCGCAGTACCTCAAGCATCAGGTGAAGAACGCGGTGAACTTCATCTCCTCGTTCGAGCGCGTGATGACCGACGAAGCGCGCCGCCGCGGCTGCGACGGCGTGGTCTGCGGCCACATCCACAAGGCCGAGATCCGCGACATCGACGGCATTCTGTACTGCAACGACGGCGACTGGGTGGAGAGCCTTTCCGCGCTCGTCGAGACGTTCGAGGGCGAGCTGCGCATCGTCTACTGGACCGTGATGCGCGCGCCGCAAGCGCAGGCCTCGACGCGCAAGGCGCGCGTGAGTGCCGTTTGAGAAACGACAACCGCTACGCAACTGCAGCCATAACCGCACTACGGAACAACGAGAGGGCCGACGACCAATGAAAGTAATGATCGTGACCGATGCATGGGAGCCGCAGGTGAACGGCGTGGTTCGAACGCTGAAGAACACGACGCGCGAACTCATCGCGCTCGGGCATCAGGTCGAGCTGCTCACCCCGCTGGAGTTCCGCACGATACCGTGCCCCACGTACCCGGAAATCAAGCTCTCGCTGTTTCCGAAGCGGCAGCTGCAGGATCGCATCCGCGCGTTCGGGCCCGATGCCATCCACATCGCGACCGAAGGTCCGCTCGGACTCGCCGCGCGCCGCTACGCGATCGACCACGACCTGCCGTTCACGACCGCTTATCACACGCGCTTTCCCGAGTACGTGCAGGCGCGCTTCGGCGTTCCGCTCTCCGTGACGTACCGTTTCCTGCGCTGGTTCCACAAGCCTTCGCTCGCGGTGATGGCGCCCACCCCCGTCGTGAAGACCGACCTCGAAAAGTTTGGCTTCACGAACGTCGTGCTGTGGACGCGCGGCGTGGACCTCGACATCTTCCGGCCAATGGAGTCGAAGGTGCTCAACACGGCGCGCCCCATCTTCCTCTATGTGGGCCGAGTGGCCGTGGAGAAGAACGTCGAAGCGTTTCTCAAGCTCGATCTGCCCGGCTCGAAGTGGGTATGCGGCGAAGGCCCGGCGCTCGCCGAGCTGAAGTCGCGCTATCCCCAGGCGAATTACCTGGGTGTCCTGAGCCAGCCTGAACTCGCGAAGGTCTACGCCGCCGCCGACGTATTCGTGTTCCCGAGCCGCACCGACACCTTCGGTCTCGTGCTGCTCGAAGCGCTCGCATGTGGCACGCCGGTTGCCGCCTACCCGGTGACAGGCCCGATCGACGTGCTGGGTACGGGCGGCGCAGGCTCGATGAACGAAGACCTGCGTGAAGCGTGCCTCGAAGCGTTGAAGATCGACCGCACCGAGGCGCGCGCCTGGGCCGAGCGATTCTCGTGGCGTGCGGCCTCCGAACAATTCGCGGCGCATCTGAAGCCGCGCTCGCGCGCGACGATGGAGCCTTCCAGCGCCGCTGCCTGAGCACGAGGCCGGCCATGGTCCGCGCAACGACAGCCAGCAAGCGCGCCGGGGATACGGACGGCCCCGGCGCAACCGCCTCCCACGCGTGCGATACTGGGGTAATACCTGGCACCACCATGACGCTACGTCCTCCGTCACCGCCGCATGGCGCCCATGGCGCACGCAGTCCCAATCCGCAAGCGCGTCAGAGTGCCGGCGGCTCGCCGCGTGCCGCGCGCGCCGCCGAAGCGCTCGATCCGCGCGCGCCAGCATCTAGCGCTGCAGCACCTGGCGTCGCGCCGCAAGCCGCATCGGCGAACGAGAACGCCAAGCCCATCGCGCCCGCTGCATCGCCCGCTGTACCTCCCTTCGCACCGCTCGCTGCCCCACCGGAGCCGCCCGAGCCGCCGCACCTGCACGAACCGCTCGGGCCGGACGATCCGCTCGCCCCGCTGCCCTTCAACCCGTACAAGGGCAACCGCGGCATCACGCGCGCATGGAAGGCGCTCAAGTACTCGATCAAGGGATTTCGCGCCGCCATCCGCGAGGAAAGCGCGTTTCGCCAGGAGCTCACGCTCGCGGCGATCCTCGTGCCCATCGGCGTTTTCATTCCGGTCGAGCCGGTCGAGCGTGTGCTGCTGCTCGGCTCGGTGATCCTGGTACTGATCGTCGAGCTGCTCAATTCGAGCATCGAGAACGCGGTGGACCGCATCGGCCTCGAGCGCAACGAGCTTTCGGGCCGCGCCAAGGACCTCGGCAGCGCGGCCGTCACGCTCGCCTTGCTGCTCTGCGTGATGACCTGGGGGCTGATTCTCGTACCCCGTTTCGGGCCGCTGCTGCTGCACGGAATCGGCGTACTCTAGGGCCCCAACACCCACGAATAGCTGCGGCCTCGCCTCTGCCCCACGCTCGTGACAGGCGCAAGCTGTCGGTGCGCGCGGGCCATCGGTTTATAATCGAACGACAGTCTTATAACGACCAACCGCGTCCGGGCCGCGCGCACCGCCACATACAAGCGGGCGCCTGGGCCCGGCACAGCATTTTCAAGGCCGGACGACATGGATGCGAAACCTCCCCGCCGTACACGTGAACGGATTCTCGAGCTGTCGTTGAAACTGTTCAATGAGATCGGCGAGCCGAACGTCACCACGACGACCATCGCCGAGGAAATGGAGATCAGTCCAGGGAACCTGTACTACCACTTCCGCAACAAAGACGACATCATCAACAGCATCTTCAGCCAGTTCGAGCAGGAGATCGAAAAGCGTCTGCGCTTTCCCGAAGACCATCGCGCCACCATCGACGAAATGTGGGCGTACTTGCAGTACATGGTGGACTTCACGTGGCGCTACCGCTTTCTCTATCGCGACCTGAACGACTTGCTCGCGCGCAACCGCACGCTGGAGATGCATTTCAAGCAGATCATCAGCCACAAGGTGCACTTCGCGAAGCAGTTCTGCGAGCAGCTCATGGAAGACGGCGACATGGTCGCCACGCCCGCCGAGATCGACGTGATCTCGACCAACATCGGCGTGATCGCCACCTACTGGCTCTCGTACCAGTTCGTGATGAACCCGCGCAAGTACAACGACCAGGAAGCGATTCGCGACGAGTTGCACCAGGTGAGCGTGCAGATCGTCTCGCTGATGGCGCCGTATCTGCGCGGCCGCGCGCGCGAGCTGTTCGACGATCTCGTCTCGGGCAAGCTCGCCAAGCGCGAGTTCTACGATTACCTGCCGCCGCGCGACGGCGCGGGCGCCGCCAAGGACAACCGCGAATAAAGGCCAAAGCCGAATGAAAGCAGTCTGCGTGTATTGCGGCTCCTCGCCTGGAGCCAATCCGATTTACACCGAGGCCGCACAGGCCTTTGGCCGCGCGCTCGTCGCCGCGAACCTCGCGCTCGTCTATGGCGGCGGCAAGGTCGGCCTGATGGGCGTGATCGCCGACACCGTGATGGCGGGCGGCGGCCGCGCGATCGGCGTGATTCCTGAATTGCTGGTGGACAAGGAAGTGGGCCATGTGGGCCTCACCGAACTGCACGTCGTGCCCGACATGCATCACCGCAAGAAGATGATGGCCGACCTCTCCGACGCTTTCGTCGCGATGCCGGGCGGCGCGGGCACGCTCGAAGAGCTATTCGAGGTCTACACGTGGGCGCAGCTCGGCTATCACCGCAAGCCGGTGGGCGTGCTGAACATCAGCGGCTTTTACGATCCGCTGATGTCGTTGCTCGACCACACGGTGCGCGAAGGCTTCATGCGCCAGACCTACCGCGACATGCTGCAAACCGACAGCGATCCGGCGGCGCTGATCGCGAAGCTAAAGCACTATCACGCGCCCACGAAGGACAAGTGGGCGGATTTGCGCGAGAGCGTTTGATCTAGCCGCATTGCGCCGTGCCCTCGACAAACCGCAGTCACCACGCGCAGTTACCACCATGAGTACATCGCGATGAGCAAGGTTGTCCTGATCACCGGCGCGAGCCGCGGCATAGGCCGCGCGACGGCGCGTCTGCTTGGCGCGCACGGCTGGACCGTGGGCGTCAACTATCTGCACAACGAACCGGCTGCCGACGAGACCGCCGCCGAGGTGGGCCGCGCCGGCGGCCACGCGCGCGTGCTGCGCGGCGACGTGGCGAGCGAGGCGGACGTCGTCGCCATGTTCGACGCGCTCGAAGCGGCCTATGGCCGTATCGATGCGCTCGTGAACAACGCGGGCATCGTGGCGCCCGGCAGCCAGGTTGCCGACATGAGCGCCGAGCGTCTGAAGCGCATGTTCGACGTGAACGTGTACGGTGCGTTTCTGTGCGCACGCGAAGCGGCTCGGCGCATGTCGAAGGATCGCGGCGGCGACGGCGGCGCGATCGTCAACGTCTCTTCTGCGGCCACCCGGCTCGGCTCGCCCAACGAATATGTCGACTATGCAGCGTCGAAGGGCGCGGTCGACACGATGACGATCGGACTTGCCAAGGAACTCGGCCCGCAGGGTGTGCGCGTGAATGCAGTGCGCCCGGGCCTCATCGACACCGAGATCCACGCGAGCGGCGGGCGCCCGGATCGCGCGGCCGTGCTTGGCGCGCAAACGCCGCTCGGCCGGCCCGGCAGCGCCGACGAAGTCGCGCAAACGATCGTGTGGTTGCTCAGCGACGCCGCCTCGTATGTCACAGGCGCCCTGCTCGACGTCAGCGGCGGTCGCTGAAGCGCGCTAGCCTTGGCTAGAACGACGAGCCGCGCTCGCGCAGAAACGCGGTTTCTTCGTCGGTAGAAACGCGGCCCAGTTGCGCATTGCGATGCGGAAAGCGCCCAAAGCGCTCGATGATCTGCGCGTGGCGCACTGCGTAGTCGTAGTAGCCCTTGCCTTCAGGATCTTTCGCCAGCTCGCCGAAAAGTCGCAGCGATTCGCGCTGCGCTTCGGCATTTTCGGCATGCTCGAACGGCAGATAGGCGAATGAGCGATGCTGCAACGTGGGCAGGCGCAGATCCGCGCCGCTCGCCACCATCTCACGCGCGACGCCGAGCGCCTTGTCGTCCGCGGAGAACGCGTGCGGCGTGCCGCGATGACAGTTGCGCGAGAACTGGTCGAGCAGGATCACAAGTGCGAGCGCACCTTCGGGCGTCTCGCACCATGCGTCGAGCTCTCCCGCGCAGGCAGCGTCGAGCAGCGCGCCGAAGCGCTCGCGCAGCGTTGCGTCGAACGCTGCGCTCTTGCGGAACCACATCTTGCGCTCGCGACCAAACGCCTCCGAACCCGGTGCGCCGAACCAGAAGTCGAGCACCTCGCGCGCACGTGGGTCGAGATCCATTACGCTAGTTCCAGCACGAGACGCCGCGTGCGCGCGCTCTTCTTCTCGAGCTTCGCCACGCGCAGCGCGCCGATCTCCTGCGTGTTACGCACGTGGGTGCCGCCGCAAGGCTGCAAATCAATGCCCTCGATGCGCAAGAGCCGCACACGGCCAAGGCCCATCGGCGGCTTCACGCTCATCGTGCGCACGAGTTCGGGGCGTTGCGCCATCTCTTCGTCGGTGATCCATTCGGTCGCCACCGCGTGCGCGCCCGAAACGAGTTCGGCGAGCCGCGCCTCCACCGTGTCGCGCTCGATCGGTTCGACCGTTGCGAAATCGAGGCGCGCATAGTCGGTCGTGATGCTGCAGCCGTCCACGGGGTACGGCAGCACCGCGCACATCAGATGGCTCGCCGTATGCAGACGCATGTGCCGGTGGCGGCGCGCCCAGTCGATCTCGGCGCGCACGCGCTCGCCAGCGGCCAGTCGCGCGAGCAGCGCTTCCTGGCCGGGCGCGGGCACGTGCAGCGCGTCGTCGGGCGTCGCGCCTTCGAACTTCGCCTTGCGTGTGTCGGCAATCTCGATGCGCGTGCCGTCGGCGAGCACCAGCGCGCCAGCGTCGCCAGCCTGGCCGCCGCCGAGCGGATAGAACACGGTCTGGTCGAGCCGCACGCCGTCCTCGCCAACGGCAAGCACGGTCGCTTCGCACTGCGTGAGATAGGCGTCTTCGCGAAAGAGCGCGCGGGTGGTCGTCATCGTGGGTGTCTCCTTGTTTTGCTTACGGCTGGCCGCGCGCAGGCGTTCACCAGCCAAAAGCGCATTATCGCCGTGTCGTGCAACACCCCGCTGGACGGCCGCGATGCGCGAGCGCCTGACTGTACCGGCCCACGGACCTGCACAATCGGGCGCCGCGAATCAACCCGGGTGATTGCGCATCCAGTCCGCGGTGTCGAAGAACGAGTGCAGCAGGCGCTCGCGCAGCGGCTCCTCGAGACCGACGTCTTCCATCGCCCACGCCATGCAGCGCAGCCACTGGTCGCGCTCGGACGAGGCGATCGCGAACGGCAAATGGCGAGCGCGCAAGCGCGGATGACCGAAGCGCTCGATGTAGTGGTCCGGGCCGCCAAGCCAGCCGCAGAGGAACCAGAACAGCTTGTCGCGCGAACCGTCGAGCGTTTGCGGATGCATCGCGCGAATGCCCGCAAAGTCGGCCTCGAGGTCCATCAGGTCATAGAAACGGTCGACGAGCTCGCGCACGCGCGCCTCGCCGCCGACGAGTTCGAAGGCCGTGGGTTTCTGCGGCGCTTCGTCGGCTGGATCGGTCATACGGTTGAATCAGGACAAAAAGAGGGACGGCAGCGCACTGCCGCAAACCGATTATTCTCGCATAGCGGCGCGCGACGGCGGGTTGTCGCCCCGCGCCTCACGCGTCGCGCAACGACTGCAGCGCCGGCCGCGCGAGCACGTGCCGCAAGCTGATCCAGCCGCCCACGCCCGCGCACAGCACTCCTGCGGCGATGCCAGCCGGCAGCAGCCAGGGATCGAACGGGAGATAGAACAGAAACACATGCGTGGCGAGCACCGAGCCGACCGCCTGCGCGCCGATCGCAGCCAGGAGCCCCGCGAGCGCACCCACGGAGACGAATTCGGCCACCTGCACCGCGCGCACCTGCTGGTGCGATGCCCCAAGCGCCCGCAGCAGCGCCGACTCGCGCATGCGCTCGTCGCGTGTGCCCGCGAGCGCCGCGTAGAGCACCAGCACGCCGGCGGCGAGTGTAAAGAGAAAAAGGAACTGCACCGCGCCGATCACCTGCTCCAGCACGCGCTCGATCTGCGCGAGAATCGGCGCGATGTCGATCGCGGTGACGTTGGGATAGCGGGCCACGAGACCGTCCACGACCTC
Organism: Paraburkholderia flagellata; assembly: GCF_021390645.1. GTDB lineage: Bacteria > Pseudomonadota > Gammaproteobacteria > Burkholderiales > Burkholderiaceae > Paraburkholderia > Paraburkholderia flagellata. The sequence goes on along the minus strand of NZ_JAJEJT010000001.1, from coordinate 1,021,782 downwards.
GCGCTGCCCGGGCGGCAGGTGAAAGCTCGTGATGTAGGTCGCCGGAAAATCGCGCAGCAGCCCGGGTGGCATCAGCACGAAGAAGTTGACCTTGAACGAGCCCCAGTCGAGCTTGCGCACGCTCGTCACGGGCGCCGTGACTTCGAGGCCGGTCACGTCGAACTTGAGCACGTCGCCGGGCTTCACGTTGATGAGCTTTGCCAAGCCCTGCTCGATCGAGAGTTGCGGCGTGCTCGAATCGCCATACCAGGTGCCCGCCTCGATGCGGTTGTCGTCGGGCAGCTTCGTCGTGTACGAGAGATTGAACTCGCGATCCACGAGGCGGCGCGCGTCCTCGCTCTTGTACGAGTCGGGATTCACGGGCTTGCCGTTGATCGAGATGAGGCGCCCGCGCACCATCGGCTGGAGATCGCTATCTGCAGCACCGGCAATGCCATGCGTGCGCAGCCAGGCCGCCACGGCGTCGCGCTGGTCGGGCTGGATATCGATGAGGAACTCGTTGGGGGCGTCCGGCGGCGTGGACTTGCGCCAGCCCTCGACGAGGTCGTTGCGCGTCATCGCGATCAGCAACAGGCACATGAGGCCGATGGCGAGCGCCGTGATCTGCAGCGCGCTTGCGCCCGGCCGACGCTCGAGCGACGCCAGCGCATAGCGCCAGCCCACGCTCGCGCGAGCCTGACCGGACAGGCGTGCGCTGCGCGCCACGCGCGCCGCACACCAGAGCGCCGCGCGCGCCACGCAGGCAAACACGAGCAGCCCGATCGCGAAACCGCCAGCGACGATGCCGCCCAGTTTCAACTCACCCGCCGCGATCACGAGCAGCCCAGCAAAGAGTGCAATGCCGACGCCATAAGCCGCCCACGCGGCACGCCCTTCATCGCCCCACTCGCGGCGCAGCACGCGCACCGGCGGCACGCGCGTGAGCGGCAAGAGCGGCGGCAGCGCGAAGCCCAGCAGCAACACGAGGCCAGCGGCGATGCCTTCGAGCACGGGCAGCGGTCCGGGCTGCGGCAGCACGACGTCGATGAGATTGCCGAGCCACGCCAGCAGCGCGAGATGGCCCGCGTAGCCCAGCGCGACGCCAACCGCACCGCCCGCGAGTCCGAGCCCCGCGAACTCCAGCACGAAGAGCGTGCGCAGCGTGCGTTGACTTGCGCCGAGACAGCGCATCGCGGCGCACGCATCGAGATGGCGGCGCGTGTAGCGATGCGCGGCCATCGCGATCGCCACTGCGGCGAGCAGCGCCGTGAGCAGCGAAACGAGCGTGAGGAAGTGGCGCGCGCGATCGAGCGTCTGGCGCACCTGCGGTTGGCCGTCCTGGAGCGATTCGAGCGCGACGCCGCGCATCTTTCCGCCATCCACGCGCGCGCGCGACCAGGACGCGAACTGCGCGACGGCCGGATCGGCGCCCGCCACGAGCAGGCGGTAGGTCACGCGGCTGCCATAGCCGAGCAGACCGGTCGACGCGACTTCGTCCGTGCGGATCATGAGGCGCGGCGAGAAGTTCACAAACGAAAAACCACGATCGAGTTCTTTCGTGATGAGCGCATTCACGGTAAACGTGCGCGTGCCAACCTTCACCGTGTCGCCAACATGCAGCTTGAGCGCGTCGAGCAGTTCGTCGTCCACCCAGACGGTGCCGGGCGGCGGAATGCCCTGCGCCGCATGATCGGGCGCACCCGGCGCCGCGGCGATGCGCAGCGCGCCGCGCAGAGGATAGCCCGCCGAGACGGCCTTGACCGCGGCAAGGCGCGTGGCCGTTGCGCCCGGGGCGGCGGAAGCGCCCGCCGTTGCCGCAGCGGGGGGCGCACCCGCACTCACCATGCTCGGAAAGATCGCGGTGGTCGCCGTGCGCAGCGAGAGCGATTGCGCCTCGCGCGCAAACATGGGATCGACGGGGTGATCGGCGCGCACGATGAAATCGGCGGCGATCATGCGCCGGGCATCGCGTTCGAGACCGCGCTGCAGGCGGTCGGCGAGAAAGCCCACGCTTGCGAGCGCCGCCACGGCGAGCACGAGCGCGAGCAGCAGCATGGTGAGTTCGCCCGCACGCCAGTCGCGCGCCGTCATACGCGCGGCAAGATGGACGAGATCGGACCAGCTTGGGGTGGTACGCACGGCCACGGGCCCGCGCGGAACCCCTTGGCCGCCGCCGCTTGCACCCGGCGGCTCAGCCTGCACGAAGCCCGGGCCGCCTTCGGTGCGCGGAGGCTTTGCGTTGGAAGAAGAAGGTGCGCCGCCGCTCAATCGTGACGACCCCGCAGCGAAAGACGCGAAACCATGTGCGTCGCCATGCCGCGAAAACCGCCCTGCACGCCGCGCCACAGGCGCGGCAGCGCCCAGGCAGCAAGCAACAGGAACGCCACGAGCATGACGAGGAAGAGCAGCGGCACGAAGAGAGCGAGCAGGACGCCCACGAAGGTCATGCCGTCCTCGGCGCTCGACGTGACAACGTTCGACACCGGTTCAGGAGAAAGATTGATGAGCGCGCGCGTGCCCGCCTTGGCGAGATGCGCCGTGCCCGCAAGCGTGCCGCCCGCCAGCGCGGCGACGGTCAGCAGCGCCGGATCGGCATGGCCGAGCGCGCCGGCCGCCAGCACGGCCCCGGCCGGAATGCGGATGAAGGTGTGCACCGCGTCCCAGAGCGAATCGAACGCGGGGATCTTGTCGGCGAGGAATTCGAGCACCGTGAGCGCGGCGGCGATGCCGATCACCCACGGCGAAGCGAGCACGGCAAGCGTGTCGGGCAGATGGATCAGGCCGAGACGTTGCAGTACGCCGGCCATCAGCACCGTGAGATAGAGGCGGAGGCCGCTGCCCCAGGACAGGCCCGCTGCTAGCGAAAGTGGTTCCAGCATGGCTGCCTCCTCGCGCGACGCGGCCGGGGCGCCGGCGCTCCACGCGCGAAACGGGAGAGCAGGCGCTGTGCGCACACGCTCGCCGCCCATGCGGCACGGAGTGTTATCGGGTTATGACCGTTCCATTATAGCCACGCTCGCTGCAGCGCCGCAGCGGTGTTGCGCGGCCGCGGCAAAGGGGCCCGACCGATGTATGCGCAGCGGGTTTAATCAGGCGGACGAAGAAAGCTTGAGGCCGATGAGGCCGAGCACAATCAGCGCGGCACTCGCCACACGCGCAGCGCTCACTGCTTCGCCCATCATGACGATGCCGAACACGAACGCGCCGACCGCGCCGATGCCCGTCCACACCGCATAGGCGGTACCGAGCGGCAATTGACGCATGGCCATGGCGAGCAGGACAAAGCTGCCCAGCGCGGTGACCACGGTGAACACCGAGGGCCAGAGCCGCGTGAATCCTTCGGAAGATTTGAGACCGGCGGCCCACGCCACTTCGAGCAGGCCAGCGATGAGAAGAAGAAACCAGGACATGGGGAACGCTCCATTCAAAAATGGGGCCGTCCCCGATGACAAAATAATCTATAAGGCCGTCCTTACAGAACTGTAATTATAGCACCGGCGCCGCGCGGGCTTACTGCACGCCGACAAGCCGATACCCCACGCCCGTCTCGGTGATGATGTGCTCGGGCTGCGCGGGATCGCGCTCCAATTTCTGCCGCAGGTGCGCCATGTAGATACGCAGGTAATGGCTGCTCTCCACATGCGATGGCCCCCACACCTCGCGCAACAGTTGACGGTGCGTCAGCACGCGCCCGGCGTCGCGCACGAGCGTGGCGAGCAGGCGGTACTCGATGGGCGTGAGATGCACGGGTGCGCCATCGCGCGTCACCTGGCGCAGCCCGAGGTCGACGTTCACAGCGCCGAAGCTCACCTGTGGCACCTCGTTCGCCCCACCGCGATTGCGCCTGCGCAGTTGCGCCCGGATTCGCGCCAGCAACTCGGACACGCCGAACGGCTTGGTCAGGTAGTCGTCGGCGCCGGCGTCGAGTGCGGCCACCTTCTCACTTTCCTGGGTGCGCGCCGAAAGCACGATCACGGGCAGATCGCTCCAGCCGCGTAGTTCGCGGATCACGTCGAGGCCGTCGGTGTCTGGCAGGCCAAGATCGACGATCACCAGGTCGGGCTTGCGCGTCGCGGCCTCGACGAGACCCTGCTTGCCGGTCTCGGCGTCGTGCACGACGATGCCCTCGCCCTCCAGCGTTGCGCGCACGAATCGGCGAATCTGTTTTTCGTCTTCGATCAGAACGACGGCGATGCTCGGGTCACTCATTTGCGGTTTTGGGATCGACGGTTTGTTGGGGGGCGGTGTCCCGTGGGCCGGGCATCCGTGGGGCCGATTCGCCCATGACGCGTTCAGTGGCGCTCGCGCGTTGCGCATCGCCAGACGGCTCGAGCGGTTCAAGCGGCTCGAGCGCTTCGTGCGCCTCAGACGCATCGGCCACATCGGCGGGCAGCGGAGGCGGCGACTCCACGGGCAGCGCAAACCAGAACGTCGCGCCTTCCACATGACCGTCGGCGGCAACGCGATTCGCCGCGCCGATTGTACCGCCGTGCGCCTCCACGATCGCCCGGCAGATGGCGAGTCCGAGCCCGATGCCGGGTTTGGCCGACTCCTTCTCGCCACGCGTGAACTTCTCGAACACACGCTCGCCCATGCCGGGCGGCAAGCCCGGCCCGTTGTCCTCGATCGAGACGCGCACGAACGGCTGGCCGCCCTCCTCCACGCGGCGCGCCACGATGGAGAGCGGCGTGTCGGCGGGCGTGTACTTGGCCGCGTTCTCCAGCAGGTTCGAAAAGAGCCGCTCCATCAGCACCGCGTCGAGCTGCAGCAGCGGCAAGCCCCCTTCCAGTTTCACCTGGACTGGGTGCCGCGCGAGCACGCGGCGGCAAGCGGCGAGCGCCGCGCCCACGGTTTCCTCGAGCAGCGTCCACTGGCGATTGAGCTTGAGGCTCCCCGCCTGCAGGCGCGCCATGTCGAGCAGGTTCGTGACGATGCCGGTCATGCGCAGCGCCTCGTCGTGAATCGCCTCGATCAGCTCGCCCGAGCGCGCGTCCTGCGCATCCTCAGGCTCATGGGTTTGCGCGAGCATCGACGAGAAGCCGACGATCGCCGTGAGCGGCGTGCGCAGGTCGTGCGAAATGGCCGAGAGCAGCGAGTTGCGCAGCCGCTCCGACTCCATGTTGACGAGCGCGTCGCGCGCGATGTCCACATAGTGCACGCGCTCGAGCGCGAGCGCGATCTGCGCGGCGAACGCGTCGAGCATGCGCTGCTGCTCGGGCACCTGCAGCTCGCGCGCGTCACGCGTGACGACCGCGAGCACGCCGCGCGTGCGCATCGGCGCCTTGAGCGGCAGGTAGCGCGCAACCGCGGCCGGCAGCGTGTCGGTGCCGTTGCCAGCGGGCTTTTGCTGGTCGTACACCCACTGGCCGACGTCGATGTCGAGGGTTTCGGCGTCGAGCATGATCTTCGGATCGGGATCCTCGATCTTCTGCTGCACCTTGTCGGCGCTGTCGGGCAACAGCAGCGCCACGCGCGCGCCGAACACCTCGCTCACGTGACGGCTGCCGATCGCCACGATCTGCTCCGTGGTCAGCGCGGCGGCCAGCTCGCGCGCCATCGCGTACATCGCGCCCGTGCGCTGCTCGCGCCGCTGCGCGACGCTCGCCTCGCGGCGCAGGCTCGACGTGAGATGGCTAATGACGAGCGAAGTGAGCAGCATGCCGACGAAGGTCAGCAGATATTGCGTGTCCGTCACCGAAAACGACATGCGCGGCGGCACGAAGAAAAAGTCGTACGCCGCCACGCTCGCAAATGAGAGCATGACGCCCGGTCCGCGCCCGAGCTTCGTCGCCGCGAAAATCACGCCGAGCAGATACAGCATGACGAGATTCGCAAGGTCGATGCGGTCGATCAGCTGGCTCGCGATGAGCGTCACGCACGCGCAGATCACGAGCGCGGCCGCGTACGCACGCGGCGGCGAGCGCTCGGCGCCGCCCACCGCGAGCGCCTCGCGCCATGCGTTGGCGGCGCGCGTTGCGGCGCTCACCGCGTTGGGCTCGCTGCCCGAGCGCACCGCGTCGCCCGCGCTCGCGCGCACGAGCGTGAGATCGACGTCACCGGCTTTTTCAGCGAGGCGCTCGCCGAACGGGCGCTTCACCCAGCGCGAAAAGCCCGTGCGCAACGAGCCGCCCGCCACGAGCTTCGACACATTGCGCAGCCGCGCATAGCCCACAAGTGTCGTCGCGGCGTCCTCGCCCGCGAGCGTCGTCGTTTCGGCGCCGAGTTCGGAGGCGAGCTTGAGCGCGCCGAGCGTGCGCTCGCGCGTCGCATCGGGCAGACGCTGGAGCTTCGGCGTCTCCACATACACGGCGATCCAGTCGGCCTTCAGGCTCGCGGCGAGCCGCGCGGCAGCGCGCACCAGCGCGTTCGCCTCGGGCCCCGGCCCCACGCAGACGAGCAGGCGCTCGCGCGCCTGCCAGACATGCTGGATCGAGCGGTCGGCGCGATACTCGCGCATCTGCGCGTCCACGCGGTCGGCCGTGCGGCGCAGCGCCAGTTCGCGCAGTGCGATCAGGTTGCCCTTGCGAAAGAAGTTGCGCACCGCGCGCTCGGCCTGTGCCGGCATGTAGACCTTGCCGTCGCGCATGCGGTCGAGCAGCTCTTCAGCGGGCAGGTCGACGAGCGTGACTTCGTCGGCGCGATCGAACACGCGGTCGGGCACGGTCTCCCACACGCGAATGCCCGTGATCTGCCCCACCACGTCGTTGAGGCTTTCGAGGTGCTGCACATTGACGGTCGTGTAGACGTCGATGCCAGCGTCGAGCAGCTCGTACACGTCCTGCCAGCGCTTCATGTGACGCGCGCCGGCCACGTTCGAATGCGCGAGTTCGTCGACGAGCACGAGTTGCGGCTTGCGCTCGAGCGCCGCGTCGAGATCGAATTCTTCGAGCAGGCGCCCGCGGTAGGCAATGCGCTGGCGCGGCATGACGTCGAGACCGGCGGTCAGCGCGGCGGTCTCGCTGCGGCCATGCGTCTCGACGATGCCGACCACCACATCCACGCCTTCCTCGGCGCGGCGGCGCGCGGCCTGCAGCATTGCATAGGTCTTGCCGACGCCTGCTGACGCGCCGAAAAAAATCTTCAGCTTGCCGCGGCGGCGTTTTTCTTCGTCGCGCTGCAGCCGGTCAAGCAGTTCGTCGGGATCGGGGCGGTTCATGCGGAAATCGGAATGGAATTCACGTGGATTGCACCTGGGGCACGAAAGATCGTCTCACCGTGGCGCGGAAATGGCAAACCGCACGCTCGACGCGCAAGGCGTCGAGCGTGCGGTGCGGCTCTACGTCGTCGCTCAGCTAACCTCTTTGCCGTCGAGCGCGAGGTTCAGCTCGAGCACGTTCACGCGCGGCTCGCCGAACAGGCCAAACTGACGGCCCTTCGTGTAGCGGTCCACGAGCGCCTGCACATCGTTCGCGCTCATGTGGCGCGCTTGCGCCACGCGTGCCACCTGGTACGCGGCGGCGGCCGGCGAGATCTGCGGGTCGAGGCCGCTGCCCGAGGACGTCACGAGGTCGACGGGAATGGGCTGCGAGACATCGGTGCCCGCGGCCTTGAGGGCGGCGATGCGGCCTTTGAGCTCGTCGGCGAGCGCCGGATTGGTCGGCCCGAGGTTCGAGGCGCCCGACCCCGTCGGGTTGTACGGCATCGGCGACGTGGCCGAGAGACGGCCCCAGAAGTACTGGGGCGCGTCGAACTGCTGGCCGATGAGCGCGCTGCCCACCACCTTTCCGTCGACTTCAATGAGGCTGCCGTTGGCCTGACGGTGGAACGCGGCCTGGCCGAACGCGGTCATCACGGCCGGATACACGAGGCCGGTGATGACCGTCAGTACGGCGAAGATCACGATCAGAGGACGAAACTGCGATTTCATTTTGGCTTCCTATGTATCTATCCGTGTGTCTGTCTGCGCGACTCAAACCCAGCCGAACGCGGCAAGCACCATGTCGATCAGCTTGATGCACGGGAACGGCAGGAGAATGCCGCCGAGCCCGTAGATCAACAGATTGCGGCGCAACAGCGTCGCCGCGCCGAGCGGACGGTACTTCACGCCCTTGAGCGCGAGCGGAATCAGCATCACGATGATGAGCGCGTTGAAGATCACCGCCGAGAGGATCGCCGACGACGGCGAAGTCAGGTGCATGACGTCGAGCACACGCAGTTGCGGATACGTCGAAGCGAACGCCGCCGGGATGATCGCGAAGTACTTCGCGACGTCGTTGGCGATCGAGAACGTCGTGAGCGAGCCGCGCGTCATGAGCATCTGCTTGCCGATCTCGACGATCTCGATGAGCTTGGTCGGGTTCGAATCGAGGTCGACCATGTTGCCCGCTTCCTTCGCGGCCTGCGTGCCCGTGTTCATCGCCACGGCCACGTCGGCCTGCGCGAGCGCCGGGGCGTCGTTGGTGCCGTCGCCCGTCATCGCCACGAGCTTGCCCTGCGCCTGGTGTTCGCGGATCGTTGCGAGCTTGGTTTCAGGCGTGGCTTGCGCGAGGAAGTCGTCCACGCCGGCTTCGGCAGCGATCGCAGCGGCGGTCAGGCGATTGTCGCCCGTCACCATCACGGTCTTGATGCCCATCTTGCGCAGCTCGGCGAAACGCTCCTTGATGCCGCCCTTCACCACGTCCTTCAGTTCGATCACGCCGAGCACGCGTGCGGCGCCGTCATGCATTTCGGCCACCACGAGCGGCGTGCTGCCACGGCGCGCCACGTCGTCCACGGCGTTGTCGACTTCGCCGGGGAAACGGCCGCCGTGGGATTCGACGTAGTGCTTCACGGCGTCGGCGGCGCCCTTGCGGATCTCGCGGCCCGGCATGTCCACACCGCTCATGCGCGTTTGTGCGCTGAAGGCGAGGAACACGGCGTGCAGCGAGTGCATGTCGCGCTGGCGAATGTTGAAGCGCTGCTTCGCGAGCACGACGATGCTGCGGCCTTCCGGCGTTTCATCGGCGAGCGACGAGAGTTGCGCGGCGTCCGCGAGCACTTCCTCGGTCACGCCCGGCGCGGGCACGAACATCGACGCCTGACGGTTGCCGAGCGTGATCGTGCCGGTCTTGTCGAGCAGCAGTACGTCCACGTCGCCAGCGGCTTCCACCGCGCGGCCCGAAGTCGCGATCACGTTGGCCTGCATCATGCGGCTCATGCCGGCCACGCCGATTGCCGAAAGCAGACCGCCAATCGTCGTCGGAATCAGACAGACGAGCAGCGCCACGAGCGCCGTGATCGTGACGACGTGGCCCATCTTCGCGGCTTCGACCGAGAACATCGAGAACGGCAGCAGCGTCGCGGTGGCGAGCAGCAGCACGATGCTCAGCGCGACGAGCAGGATCGTGAGCGCGATTTCGTTAGGCGTCTTCTGGCGCTTCGCGCCTTCGACCATCGCGATCATGCGGTCGAGGAAGGCTTCACCCGGATTCGCCGTGACGCGCACGACGATCCAGTCGGAGAGCACGCGCGTGCCGCCCGTCACCGAAGAGAAGTCGCCGCCGGACTCGCGGATCACCGGCGCCGATTCGCCCGTAATGGCCGATTCGTCCACTGACGCCACGCCTTCGATCACTTCGCCGTCCGCCGGAATCGTGTCGCCGGTCTCGACCAGCACCACGTCGCCGCGGCGCAGATCGGAAGCCGTCATGATGCGGATCGGCGCCTTCGGATGCGGCTCGTTGAGCTTCTTGGCCATGACGTCTTTCTTGGCCTGGCGCAGCGATGCGGCCTGCGCCTTCGAGCGCCCTTCGGCGAGCGCTTCCGCGAAGTTCGCGAACAGCACCGTGAACCACAGCCAGAGCGCGACCGCGAGGATGAAGCCCGCGGGCGCCTCGGCCTGGCCGAGGAGCGCTGCGACCCAGAGGATCGTCGTGAGCACGCTGCCCACGTACACGCAGAACATCACCGGGTTGCGCAACTGCGTGCGCGGGTTGAGTTTTCTGAACGAGTCCACGATAGCCGGACGCACCAGCGCCGGATCGAACATGGACCGAGTTGCACTATGCTGATTCATTTTCGTTTCGCTCATGTTGCGAAGGCCCCCGTTCAATGCACGCCCATCATGATCAGATGCTCGACGCCGGGACCGAGCGCGAGCGCGGGCACATACGTGAGCGCACCGACCAGCAGCACCGTGCCGAGCAGCAGCACGACGAAGAGCGGACCATGCGTGGGCAGCGTGCCGCCCGTCACCGCAATGCGCTTCTTGCTCGCAAGCGACCCCGCGATGGCCAGCACCGGGATGATCGTGCCGAAGCGGCCGAACCACATCGCAATGGCGAGCAGCCAGTTGTAGAACGGCGTGCTCACGGTGAGGCCGGCAAATGCGCTGCCGTTGTTGTTGGCCGCCGAGCTGAACGCATACAGGATCTCGGAGAAGCCGTGTGCGCCCGGATTGGCGATACCGGCCTTGCCCGCATCGGAGAGCACGGCGATCGAAGTGCCGAGCAGCACGAGCAACGGCGTGAGCAGCACGACGATCGACACCATCTTCATCTCGAACGACTCGATCTTCTTGCCGACGTATTCGGGCGTGCGGCCGATCATGAGCCCCGCCACGAACACCGCGAGCAGCGCGAACACGAGCATGCCGTAGAGACCTGAACCGACACCGCCGAAAATCACCTCACCGAGCTGGATGAAGAGCATCGGCACGAGGCCGCCGAGCGGCGTGAGCGAGTCGTGCGCCGCGTTCACGGCGCCGCACGAGGCCGCCGTGGTGGCGACGACGAAGATGCCCGTTTGCGCGATGCCAAAGCGCGTTTCCTTGCCTTCCATGTTGCCGCCCGCTTGCAGCGCGCTTGCGTGCTGGTCCACGTTGAGCGTGGTGAACATCGGATTGCCCGTCTGTTCGGCGGAGAGCACGCCCCCCACGGCCACGGCGAACGCAACCGTCATCACCGCGAGGACGGCCACGCCCTGCCTGCGGTCGCCCACCACATTACCGAACACGAGACACAGAGCGGCCGGAATGATCAGGATCGCCAACATTTCGATGACGTTCGACACCGGCGTGGGATTCTCGTACGGATGCGCCGAGTTCGCGTTGAAGAAGCCACCGCCGTTGGTGCCGAGCATCTTGATCGCGACCTGCGAAGCGACCGGGCCCATGGCGAGCGTTTGCGACGTGACCTTCGTGTCGACGGTTTCAGGATTGCCCTTCGCGTCCTTCACCGGGTTGCCCTGGGCGTCGAGCTTCGGCGCGGCGTAGGTCGTGGTTTGCAGCACCGGCACGTCCTGATACGCCTTGAAGTTCTGGATCATGCCCTGACTCATCAGAAGCGCGGCGATGATCGCCGACATCGGCACGAGGATGTAGAGCGTCGTGCGCGTGAGGTCGACCCAGAAGTTGCCGATGGTCTGCACCGAGTGGCGTGCAAAGCCGCGAATCAGCGCGATCACGACCACGATGCCCGTCGCCGCCGAAAGGAAGTTCTGCACGGTGAGACCGAGCATCTGCGTGAGATAGCTCACCGTTTGCTCGGGCGTGTAGTCCTGCCAGTTGGTGTTGGTGACGAAGCTCACGGCCGTGTTGAACGCGCCGTCGACCGTCATCGGGCCGAACTGCTGCGGGTTGCCAGGCAGCCAGCCCTGAATACGCAGCAGCACATAAAGAAAGCCCACGCCGAGCACGTTGAACGAGATGGTGGCGAGCGCATAGCGCTTCCAGTTCATCTCGGCGGCCGGATCGACGCCGGCCATGCGATAGAGCAGGTTTTCGAGCGGCGCGAACAGACGCACGACGCGCGAGCGCCCGTCGAGCACGCGCGTCATGTAGCCCGAGACAGGCACCGCGAGCGCGAGCAGGATGACGAGGAAAAGCCCCGCCTGGAGCAGATTGTTGGCGTTCATTCGATATCCTCCGCGCGCAGGAGCGCATGGACGAGATAAACGAACAGCAACAGTGTTGCCGCCCCCGATAGCCAGAAGATCCAGGTCATGGCCGCACCCCCTTCGCACCTTGATCGCGGCGGTACTGCATCAGCTTCTCGCAGCCCGCGATCAACGCGTATGTGAGCGCGGCGAAAACCACCAGCCCCCCGATATACAGCACATCCATTGTCGTGTTCTCCATTCGCGGATGACGGATGGCTGAAAGTTACCCGCTATGGCATTAAATCCGGATCAAAGGTTTTGGCGCCCGTATAAAGAACGTGTAAACGCGGGAGCGAAAGTGCGCGGCGGCAGGGGCGGAAAGAAAAAAGGCGCACAACATTGCCGTTGCGCGCCTTTTGGGTCTCCATGACGGAGTCAGGGAACGTAAAGGTTGAATCAATGTGCCCGCGCCGATGGCATGCCCCATGCGGCGCGGCAGTGCGTCAACTTCTACGTCACGGGATCAGGACAGTCGAACCCGTGGTCTTGCGCGCTTCGAGATCGGCGTGGGCCTGGCCGACGTCCTCGAGCGCATAACGCTGGTTGATCGACGTCTTGACCTTGCCCGAGGCGACCACGTCGAACAGTTCGGCGGACATCGCTTCGTAGTCGGCGCGCTTCGCGATATAGGTGAAGAGCGTCGGGCGCGTGAAAAAGAGCGAACCGCGCCCCGCGAACTCCGACGAATCGATCGGCGGCAGCGGACCCGATGCATTGCCGAAGCTCACGAACATGCCGAGCGGCGCGAGACAGTCGAGCGATTTCGTGTAGGTGTCCTTGCCAATCGAGTCGTACACCACGGGCACGCCCGCGCCATTCGTGATCTCGCGCACGCGCGCCGTGAAGTCCTCGCGCGTGTAGACGATCGGATGATCGCAGCCGTGCGCCTTCGCGATCGCGGCCTTTTCGTCCGAGCCCACGGTGCCGATCACGGTCGCGCCCAGCGCCTTCGCCCACTGGCACACGAGCAGGCCCACGCCGCCCGCCGCCGCCTGAATGAGGATGGTGTCGCCGGCCTTCACGCGATACGTGCGGCGCAGCAGGTATTGCGCCGTGAGGCCTTGCAGCATGATCGAAGCCGCCGCTTCATCGCTGATCGCGTCGGGCAGCTTGATCACCTGCTCGGCGCGCAGCACGCGCTCCTGCGCGTAGGCGCCCGGTGGACGCCCGACATACGCCACGCGGTCGCCCACCTTCAGCGCGCTCACGCCTTTTCCCACAGCCGTCACCTCGCCGGCCGCTTCCATGCCGAGGCCGCCCGGCAGCGGCTGCGGATAGAGCCCGGTGCGGAAATACACGTCGATGTAATTGAGGCCGCACGCGCTTTGGCGCAGCCGCACCTCGCCCTCGCCCGGCTCGCCCACGTCGACGTCCACCCACTTCATCACTTCGGGGCCGCCTGTTTTGTCGTATCGGATTGCCTTGGTCATCACGCCTCCTTGGTGTTGTCCTGGCTGTTGCCTACCGCCTGGCTAATTGTTGCCTACCTGCATGGCGCATCCCGCCCGCGCGCTTCAGACCGCGTTTTTCTGGCGCAGCGTGAGCACGTCGAGGAGCATGCGCGCCGTCGAGATATTCGTCGCGCACGGCACGTCGTGCACGTCGCACGCGCGCACGAGCGCGTTGATGTCGGGTTCGTGCGGCTGCGGCGTCATCGGGTCGCGCAGGAAGATCACGATGTCGACGTTGCCTTCCGCAAGCCGCGCGCCGATCTGCAGGTCGCCGCCGTGCGGGCCAGAAAGCATGCGCTCGACGTTCAGGCCCGTTGCGGCTTCGATGCGCGAGCCGGTCGTGCCGGTCGCGATGATCTCGCAGTGGCGCAACGTATCGACGTACTCGCTCGCGAGCTTGACGATGTCTTCCTTCTTGTGGTCGTGCGCGATCAGTGCGACGCGGGTTGGCATGGCGTTAGTCTCCTTGACGTGTGGTTTGCGTACGTTCGTGATGCGTGTCGTGATGCGGCGCCAGGGGCGCCGCATCTGCCCAGCGCTGACTCAATAGGTGCCCGGATAAGCCCCGCCGTCGATCAGCCAGTTCTGCCCGGTGATATAGCCCGCGTGCACGCTGCACAGGAACGCGCAGGCGCGCCCGAATTCCTCGGACGTGCCGAAACGTCCGGCCGGAATCGTCTTCATGCGGCGCGTGCGCGCTTCCTCTTCCGAAATTTGGCTCGCCTTCGCCTGCGCGACGATGGTGGCCTGGATGCGGTCGGTGTCGAACGCGCCCGGCAGCAGGCTGTTGATCGTGACGCCGGTGGCGGCGACCTGGCGCGCCACGCCCGCGACGAAGCCCGTGAGGCCCGAGCGAGCGCCGTTCGAGAGGCCGAGCACATCGATCGGCGCCTTCACCGAGGAACTCGTGATGTTGACGATGCGCCCGAAGCCGCGCGCGATCATGTCGTCGATGGTGGACTGGATCAGCGCGATCGGCGTGAGCATGTTGGCTTCGAGCGCCGCGATCCACGCCTCGTGCGTGTACTTGCGGAAGTCGCCCGGCGGCGGGCCGCCCGCATTGTTCACGAGGATGTCCGGCGACGGGCAAGCGGCGAGCGCGGCGGCGCGGCCCGCTTCCGTAGTGATGTCGCAGGCCACTGCCTTGACGTCCACGCCGGTGCTCTTGCGGATATGCGCGGCGGTTTCCTCCAGCGTCTGCGCGGTGCGCGCGACGATCGTGACGTTGACGCCTTCGGCGGCGAGCGCCTCGGCGCAACCGCGCCCGAGTCCCTTGCTGGCCGCGCATACCAGCGCGGTGCGTCCTGCGATGCCCATGTCCATCGTTTTCGTGTCCTTTTTGCGTGGATGACCGTCCTGTGACAGGGCGGACGCGGCCAAGCCTTGCGCCGCGCCGCCCTGCGACCTTTTTGGGATTCTAGAAGAATCGGGCGCGGCGCGTGGGAGGCCGATGGCGCAGAGGCCCGGCAGCCGTGTGCGAAGCGACGCTGCAATGTGCCATACGCGCGCCATGCGCGCGCCGGTGCGCACGTGCTTACCGTATACTTGCGCGTGTGGCGCGGCCCGGCGCCTTCGCAAGCCATGAGCGCTTGCCGCGCGCGGCGGGCCGTGCTCGCCGCAACCGCCCAGCCCGGGCATACTGCTTCGGGTTCGCGCGGCAGCGGCACGACCGATTCTCCGATCCTTTTGCAGCCTTGTGCGCCCCGCCATGAAACAGGACAGCCGTTTCCCGAATCTCTTCATCCTCGATCACCCGCTGATCCAGCACAAGCTCACGCATATGCGCGACAAGGACACGTCCACGCGCACGTTCCGCGAGTTGCTGCGCGAGATCACGCTGCTGATGGGCTATGAAATCACGCGTGACTTGCCGGTCGCGTCACGCCGCGTGCAGACGCCGCTCGTCGAAGTCGATGCGCCCGTGATCGCGGGCAAGAAGCTCGCCATCGTGCCCGTGCTGCGCGCGGGCGTGGGCATGTCCGACGGCCTGCTCGAGCTGGTGCCCTCCGCGCGTGTCGGCCATATCGGCGTGTACCGGGCCGACGACCATCGCCCGGTCGAATATCTCGTGCGCCTGCCCGACCTCGAGGACCGCACCTTCATCCTGTGCGATCCGATGGTCGCGACGGGCTACTCGGCGGCGCACGCTATCGACGTGCTCAAGCGCCGCGGCGTGCCCGGCGAGCGCATCTTGTTCCTCGCGCTCGTGGCCGCGCCCGAAGGCGTGGACGTGTTCCAGAAGGCGCACCCGGACGTGAAGCTCTATGTGGCTTCGCTCGACTCGCATTTGAACGAGCACGCCTACATCATTCCGGGCCTGGGCGACGCCGGCGACCGACTCTTCGGCACGAAGAACTAAAACCTGCATCACCGTTGCATAGGGGCGGCCGACGGAGCTGGCCGCCTTCCCCCTTCCCCCTTTCCCCTTTCCCTGCCCTCTTCGGGTTCACCCGATGCCGCCCCATATGCACGCTCCGCGGCCGGTTCTACCGGCAATCGCCTGGCGCCTCGTCACATAGCCAGGCGAAGCCGGACGGTCCCGGCGTGATAAAATTCAGATCCACCTGAACGGGCGCTGCATCCCGGCCTGTCGGCACATGCTGCCGCGCGGGCGTTACGGGAGAGGTGCGAGAGGCGCGCGCAGAATCACGCGCGCCGCGCGAACGACGCATGAAGACCGCGCCCGGGAACATCGCATCGACAACAGCACATTGCACACTGCACGCGCATGGCGCGTGAGACGGAGAAAGGTATGGCGGGTCATTCGAAATGGGCCAACATCAAGCACAAGAAGGCTGCTGCTGACGCGAAGCGCGGCAAGGTCTGGACGCGGCTCATCAAGGAAATCCAGGTCGCGGCACGCATGGGCGGCGGCGATATCGACTCGAACCCGCGCCTGCGTCTGGCCGTCGACAAGGCGTACGACGCCAACATGCCCAAGGACAACATCAACCGCGCCATCCAGCGCGGTGTGGGCGGCGTGGACGGCGCGAACTACGAGGAAATCCGCTACGAAGGCTACGGCATCGGCGGCGCGGCCGTCATCGTCGACACGATGACCGACAACCGCACCCGCACGGTCGCGGAAGTGCGCCACGCGTTCTCGAAGTTCGGCGGCAACATGGGCACGGACGGTTCGGTTGCGTTCATGTTCGATCACGTCGGCCAGTTCGTGTTCGCGCCGGGCACGCCCGAAGACGAACTCATGAACGCCGCGCTCGAAGCGGGCGCCGACGACGTCGTGACGAACGACGACGGCTCCATCGAAGTGGTCTGCCCGCCGTTCGACTTCACGAAGGTGAAGACCGCGCTCGAAGCCGCGGGCTTCAAGGCGGAAATGGCCGAAGTCACGATGAAGCCGCAGAACGAGGTCGAATTCACGGGCGACGACGCCGTGAAGATGCAAAAGCTGCTCGACGCCCTCGAAAACCTGGACGACGTCCAGGAGGTGTACACCAACGCGTCGATCGCCGAGGAATAAGGCGTCGGCCCGGGCGGCCCCGCCTCCCGCATGCGATTTTCACGGCCGGCGCACTGTGCGTCGGCCGCAACTGTTTCTGGTCTTGGTCTTTCGGGGATTCACATGAAGTTACTCGTCGTCGGTTCTGGCGGCCGCGAACATGCGCTGGCGTGGAAGCTCGCGCAGGCGCCGCGCGTGCAGCTCGTCTACGTCGCACCCGGTAACGGCGGCACCGCGCAGGACGAGCGGCTCGCCAACGTCGACATCACGGACATCCACGAGCTCGCCGATTTCGCCGAGCGCGAAGGCGTCGCCCTCACCGTGGTCGGCCCGGAAGCGCCGCTTGCCGCGGGCATCGTCAACGTGTTCCGCCAGCGCGGCCTGAAGGTGTTCGGCCCGTCGAAGGAAGCCGCGCAGCTCGAAAGCTCGAAGGACTTCGCCAAGGCGTTCATGAAGCGCCACAACATCCCGACCGCAGCGTACGAGACGTTCTCGGACGCCACGGCGGCGCACGCCTACGTCGAGAAGAACGGCGCGCCCATCGTCATCAAGGCCGACGGCCTCGCTGCCGGCAAGGGCGTGGTCGTGGCGATGTCGCTGGAAGAAGCGCATCAGGCCATCGACATGATGCTCGCCGACAACAAGCTCGGTGACGCCGGCGCGCGCGTGGTGATCGAGGAATTCCTGGCAGGCGAGGAAGCGAGCTTCATCGTCATGGTGGACGGCAAGCACGTGCTCGCGCTCGCTTCGAGCCAGGACCACAAGCGCCTGCAGGACGGCGACCAGGGCCCGAACACGGGCGGCATGGGCGCCTATTCGCCCGCGCCCATCGTCACGCCGCAACTGCACGCGCGCGTGATGCGCGAAATCATCCTGCCGACCGTGGCGGGCATGGAAAAGGAAGGCATCCGCTACACGGGCTTCCTCTACGCCGGCCTCATGATCGACGCGCAGGGCAACCCGAAGACGCTCGAATTCAACTGCCGCATGGGCGACCCGGAAACGCAGCCGATCATGGCTCGCCTGAAGGGCGACTTCTCGAAGGTCGTGGAGCACGCCATTGCGGGCACGCTGAACCAGGTCGAGCTCGAATGGGACCGCCGCACGGCGCTGGGCGTCGTGCTCGCCGCGCACAACTATCCGGACACGCCGCGCAAGGGCGACCGCATCAGCGACATCCCCGCCGAGGCCGCCGATTCGGTCACGTTCCACGCGGGCACGCAGATGGTGGACGGCAAGCTCGTGACCTCGGGCGGCCGTGTGCTGTGTGTCGTCGGTCTCGCCGATTCGGTGCGTAGCGCGCAGAACGTGGCGTATGAGACCGTGAACCGCATCTCGTTCGACGGCATGCAGTATCGCAACGACATCGGCTATCGCGCCGCGGGCCGCAAGCAGTAACGCAGCGCTTGCCTGGGGCCGCCGCCGTCGATGCGGCCCCGAATGAAACGACTGGCCATGGGCAGCCACCTGGCTGCGCGCCGTAGCCACCGCGCAACGGCGCGCCCACGGCTTTTTTGTCTGTCCGCTTACGCTCTGCATCAAGCCGTCCAACGCGAGCAAACCCGCGCTGCAGCCTGAGCGCGCTCAGCATGCAGCCCACGCGGGCGCCGATGGCGCCGGGCGTCGCGACAATCGGCGCTACACTGCCGCTGTCAGGCCGCCCCGGGCGGCCTATCCGAATAACCCGTCGCATAACCCGATTCACCTGATTCCAGCGCCGGCGCGCTGCCGTCCCCATTTCATCGATGACCGATTCTCCTAACAGCGCCTCTCCCGACAGCGCCGCAGTCCGCGCCTGGCTGGCCAGTCTGCAGACGCAGATCGCCGACACGCTCGGCGCCTTCGACGGCACGCCGTTCGCCACGGACAACTGGCAGCGCGGGCCCGGCGAGAAGCTGCGTGGCGGCGGTTGCACGCGCATCATCGAAGGCGGCCAGTTCTTCGAGCGTGGGGGCATCGGCTTTTCCGACGTTTCCGGCGACGCCCTGCCGCCCTCCGCGACTGCTGCGCGCCCCGAACTCAACGGCCGCGGCTTCGAAGCGATGGGCGTTTCGCTCGTGCTGCATCCGCGCAATCCGTATTGCCCGACGGTGCACATGAACGTGCGTATGCTGCTCGCCACCAAGTCAGGCGAGGAACCGGTGTTCTGGTTCGGCGGTGGCATGGACCTCACGCCCTACTATGGTTTCGAGGAAGACGCGCAGCACTTTCACCGCGTGTGCCACGATGCGCTCGCGCCCTATGGCGCAGACCTCTACCCGCGCTTCAAGCGCTGGTGCGACGACTACTTCTTCCTGAAGCACCGCAACGAAGCGCGCGGCGTGGGCGGCATTTTCTTCGACGACTACGCCGTCGGCGGCTTCGACGAGGCGTTCGCCATGCTCAAGAGCGTGGGCGACGGTTTCCTGAAGGCGTATCTGCCGATCATCGAAAAACGGCGCGACACGGCCTACGGCGAAGCCGAGCGCGAATTCCAGGCGTACCGTCGCGGCCGTTATGTCGAATTCAATCTGGTCTGGGACCGCGGCACGCATTTCGGCCTGCAAAGCGGAGGCCGCACGGAATCGATCCTGATGTCGATGCCGCCGTGCGCGACCTGGCGCTACGACTGGCAGCCGCAGCCCGGCACGCCGGAAGCGCGCCTCTACAGCGACTTCCTGCCCGTGCGCGACTGGATCTGACGCCGTGACGCACGCTTTCACCGTCCCGCCCAACGCGCTCGAGAGGCGCGTCGGGCTGCTCGGCGGCACCTTCGATCCGATCCACGAGGGCCACCTCGCGCTCGCGCGCCATTTTGCGCGCGTGCTGGGCCTGAACGAACTGATCCTGCTGCCGGCCGGCCAACCGTGGCAGAAGCCGGGCGTGACCGCGGCGCAGCATCGGCTCGCCATGACGCGCGCCGCCGCTGCCTCGCTCGCGCTGCCGGGCGTGACGATGACGGTGGACGCCGACGAAATCGAGCACAACGGCCCGACCTACACGGTCGAAACCCTGCGCCGCTGGCGCGCAAAAAGCGACAGCAACCGGACCGCCGCGCTCACGCTGCTAATGGGCGCCGATCAACTGCTGCATCTCGATTCGTGGCACGAATGGCGCGAGCTTTTCGCGCTCGCGCATCTGGGCGTGGCGAGCCGCCCGGGCTTTGACTTCACGGCGCTGCCGCCCGAGGTCGCGCGTGAAGGCGCCGCGCGCCGCGCGAACGCTGCCGTGCTTGCGGCAACGCCGCACGGCCACTTGCTGGTCGACGAAACGCTCGCACTTGACGTTTCGGCGACCGAAATCCGGCGCGACCTGCCGGCCTGCGTGGCGAGCGGGCAACGTCGCGGCACCGCCGCCGACAAGCTTCCCGCAGCCGTGTGGGACTATATCCTTCAACATCATCTCTATCTGCATCACGGGTAACTATGGACATCCGCAAACTTCAACGCGCCATCGTCGACGGTCTCGAAGACGTCAAGGCACAAGACATTCGCGTCTTCAACACCAGCCATCTGACCGAGTTGTTCGACCGCGTGGTCGTCGCGAGCGGCACATCGAACCGCCAGACCAAGGCGCTCGCCAACAGCGTGCGTGAGAAGGTCAAGGAAGCCGGCGGCGATATCGTGAGCACCGAAGGCGAGGACATCGGCGAATGGGTGCTCGTGGATTGCGGCGACGCGGTCGTCCACATCCTCCAGCCCGCGCTGCGCCAGTACTACAACCTCGAGGAAATCTGGGGCGACAAGCCGGTGCGCGTGAAGCTCGCGACCAACACGGGCTTCATGGGCGCACGCGCGAGCGAGCCGATGGACGACGAGGACGAAGACGAGGAAGTTGCGCCGGCCGTCAAGAAGCCCGCGCGCAAGACCGCTGCGCGTAAGGCCGCGAAGTAAGCGCGGCGCTTCTGAACGACAATCGTCACGCACGATGAAACTGCATATCGTCGCCGTCGGCCACAAGATGCCGGACTGGATCGCCGAGGGCTTCGAGGAATATACGAAGCGCATGCCGCCGGAGCTGCGCATCGAGCTGCGCGAGGTGAAACCCGAGCAGCGTTCGTCGGGCCGCCCTGCCGAAAGCGTGATGGCCGCCGAGCGCACGCGTATCGAGGCCGCGCTGCCCAAAAACGCGCGCATCGTCGCGCTCGACGAACGCGGCAAGGACTGGACCACGATGCAACTCGCCAAGGCGCTGCCGCTGTGGCAGCAGGACGGCCGCGACGTGGCGTTCCTGATTGGCGGGGCGGACGGCCTCGACCCCGAGCTCAAGTCGCGCGCCGACACGCTCCTGCGCCTCTCGTCCCTCACGCTGCCGCATGCGATGGTGCGCGTGCTGCTCGCCGAGCAACTTTACCGAGCGTGGACCATCACGCAGAATCACCCCTATCATCGCGTGTAATGCAGGTATAAAGCGCGCCTGCGCCCCGCTTGCGGCCAGCTTGAGCCCCGCTCGAGCCCCGGAAAGCAGGCGCGCACGTCAACCCGAAGTCCGTAACGACAAAGACGCTCCGATGCCCACCAACGCGCCCTATCCGTTCGTCTATCTCGCTTCGCAAAGCCCGCGCCGCCAGGAACTGCTGCAGCAGCTCGGCGTGCGCTTCGAGCTGCTGCTGCCGCGTCCCGACGAAGACGCCGAAGCGCTCGAAACCGCGCTGCCCGGCGAGCAAGCCGCCGTCTATGTCGAGCGCGTGTGCGCCGCGAAGGCGGATGCCGCCCGCGCGCGCCTCGTCGCGGGCGCGCACACGCATGCGCCGATTCTCACCGCCGACACCACGGTCTCCATCGACGGCCATATTCTCGGTAAGCCGCACGACGCGGCCGATGCCTATGCGATGCTCGAACGCCTCGCCGGCCGCGAGCACGAAGTGCTCACGGCCGTGGCCGTGGTGAACGCCGAAGGCGTGTGCCTGCCGGTTGCGGTCTCGCGTTCGCATGTGCGTTTCGCGCCGGCGATGCCCGCCGCGATCGCGCGTTACGTGGCGAGCGGCGAGCCGTTCGGCAAGGCCGGCGCGTACGGCATTCAGGGTCGCGCGGCGGAATTCGTCGAGCGAATCGACGGGTCCTATTCGGGTATCATGGGTTTGCCATTATTCGAAACGGCCGCCCTCCTGCGCGCCGCGGGCATCGACTTCTAGAACAAATCATGAACGAAGAAATCCTGATCAACGTCACGCCCCAGGAGACGCGCGTCGCATTGGTCCAGCAAGGCGCAGTACAGGAGCTTCACGTCGAGCGCACGCTGTCGCGCGGGCGCGTCGGCAACGTCTATCTCGGCAAGGTCGTGCGCGTGCTGCCGGGCATGCAGTCCGCGTTCATCGACATCGGTCTCGAGCGTGCCGCGTTCCTTCATGTGGCCGACATCTGGCATCCGCGCATTGCCGGCGAAACGCATGCGAGCGTGCATCATCAGCCGATCGAAAAGACCGTGTTCGAAGGGCAAACGCTCATGGTGCAGGTCGTGAAGGATCCGATCGGCACGAAGGGCGCGCGGCTTTCCACGCAGGTGAGCATCGCGGGGCGCACACTGGTCTATTTGCCGCAGGAGCCGCACATCGGCATCTCGCAGAAGATCGAGAGCGAGGCCGAGCGCGAAGCGGTGCGCGCGCGCCTCACGGCCGTGCTGCCCGCCGATGAAAAAGGCGGCTATATCGTCCGCACGATCGCCGAAGACGCTACGAGCGAAGAACTCGCAGCGGACGTCGCGTATCTGCGCAAAACGTGGGCGACGATACTTGCCCAGGCGCAGCGCGTGCCCGCCACGAGCCTGCTCTATCAGGACCTGAATCTCTCGCAGCGCGTGCTGCGAGACTTCGTGAACGACGAGACCTCGCGCATTCAGGTCGATTCGCGCGAAACGTTCCAGAAGCTCACCGAGTTCGCCACCGAATTCACGCCCAACGTGCTGCCGAAGCTGCATCACTATTCGGGCGAGCGGCCGCTTTTCGACCTTTACAACATCGAGGCCGAAATCCAGCGTGCCCTGTC
This sequence comes from Paraburkholderia flagellata, assembly GCF_021390645.1. GTDB lineage: Bacteria > Pseudomonadota > Gammaproteobacteria > Burkholderiales > Burkholderiaceae > Paraburkholderia > Paraburkholderia flagellata. Next base: position 999,073 of record NZ_JAJEJT010000001.1, on the reverse strand, counting down.
GCGTCGCGTGGACCTCAAGTCGGGCGGTTACCTCGTGATCGACCAGACCGAGGCGATGACGACCATCGACGTGAATACGGGCGGCTATGTGGGCGCGCGCAACTTCGACGACACGATCTTCAAGACGAATCTCGAAGCGGCGCATACGATCGCGCGGCAATTGCGTCTGCGCAATCTGGGCGGCGTCATCATCATCGACTTCATCGACATGGAAAACGTCGAGCATCGCGACCAGGTGCTCGGCGAACTGAAGAAGGCGCTCTCGCGCGACCGCACGCGCGTGACCGTGAACGGTTTCTCGCAACTGGGGCTCGTGGAGATGACGCGCAAGCGCACGCGCGAATCGCTTGCGCATGTGCTGTGCGAGCCGTGCCCGACATGTCTCGGCAAGGGGCAGGTGAAGACCGCGCGCACCGTCTGCTACGACGTGCTGCGCGAGATTCTGCGCGAGTCGCGGCAGTTCAATCCGCGCGAGTTTCGCGTGGTCGCTTCACAGCAGGTCATCGACCTCTTTCTCGAGGAGGAGTCGCAGCATCTCGCGATGCTGATCGACTTCATCGGCAAGCCGGTTTCGTTGCAGGTGGAATCGAATTTGAGTCAGGAACAGTACGACATCGTGCTCATGTAGCGCGACGCCATCGCAGGCACCACCGGAGCATCGCAGTTGAATCACCAGCGCGTCACCATTGAACAGATCGGCGAATTCGACGAGATCGTCGACGTACGAACGCCGCTCGAATTCGCCGAGGACCACGTTCCCGGCGCGATCAACGCGCCCGTGCTCAGCAACGAAGAGCGCGTGATCGTCGGGACGATGTACAAGGAGTCGCCGTTCGAGGCGACGCGCGTGGGCGCCGCCATGGTGGCGCGCAACATCGCCATGCATCTCGATACGCTGTTCGCCGACCGTCCGCGCAACTGGCGTCCGCTCATCTACTGCTGGCGCGGCGGCAAGCGTTCCGGGTCGATGACGGCGTGGTTCAACATGATCGGCTGGCGCGCGCGTCAGCTCGACGGTGGATACAAGGCGTACCGGCACACGGTCGTGGAGGCGCTTGGCACGTTGCCCGCAGCGTTTCGCTATATCGTGCTGGCCGGCCCGACCGGTAGCGGCAAGACGCGCCTCTTGAAGGCGCTGGGACAAGCCAACGCGCAGATGCTCGATCTCGAAGCGCTCGCCGCGCACCGCGGTTCGCTGCTGGGCGCGCTGCTCACGCGTGCGCAGCCCTCGCAGAAGTCGTTCGACACGGCGCTCGTGCAGACGCTGCGCGCCTTCGACGCCACCCGCCCCGTGTTCGTCGAGGCGGAGAGCCGGCGCATCGGCGTCATCACGCTGCCGCCCGCGCTCGTGGAACGTCTGCACGCCGCGCCTTGTGTCGTGCTCGATGTGGCGCGCGAGGAACGGATCGACTTGCTGCTTGAGGAGTATGGACACCTGTTCGACGAGCGCGGGTATTTCCGCGAGCAACTGAACAAGCTCACGCCTTTGCACGGGCGCGAGCGCATCGAATCGTGGTGCAAGCTGCTCGACGAAGATCGCAGGGCGCAGCTTTACGAAGCGCTGGTCGCGCAGCACTACGATCCCGCCTACACGCGCAGCACGCGGCGCAACTTCGCGAAGCTCGAAAAGTCGCTGCACTTCGCGTTCCAGCCGATGAAGGGCGACACGCTCGTGCAAGCCCGCACGCTGCTCGCGCAGCTTGAGGAAACGTCGTACACCGCAGAACCTGCGGGCAGCGAAGTCGAAGCGCCTCGCGCCGTCTGACGTCTCCCCTTCTCTTCGCGCACTTCATCAACAACACACGCGACGCGATGACTTAGCGCGAGTACATCGCGTTCCAGTCTTCAGGCGAGACCGTGGCTCGGCCGCCCGATTGCGAGGCGTTCGCCACGCCGCCATAGCTGCTGTTTGCACCATTGATCGCGGCGACCTTTGCCTGGGCGGCCTGGATCGCTTCGGGATAGTGAGCGTTGTCGCCATCGCCGACGCGGTAGCCCACCTGCTGAAGCTCCACGAGTTCGGCGCGCACCTGGGCGCGGGTGATGGTCGAATGCGACTGCGCGAACGATGCGGTGGGAAGAGCAGCAGCGACAAGAGCGGCGGAAACGGCAACGGCTTGAATCAGGGACTTCATGGAAACGACCTCCAGTTGGATCAGGCGGTCGACGTGCGACGGTATGTGCATGCGACCGATGTACGCATCGTATGCCCGTGACTCTCTAGGGTTAACCCCTAGAATCCTAAGGCACTGTTCCAATTCGAGGCAAAGTCTGCGCGATTCGTCGCCGAAGAGCGCGGCCGGCGCCTGCCGCCAGCCTGCTACCTTGGGATAACGCGGCGTTAGCGCGACGACTGGCGCGGCGTGGCGCTTTCAGTCAACGAAGCGGTGTGCTGAAGCTGCGCGGGCAAATCGGGCTCCCACGCTTCGAGATCTTGAGTCGGGTAAAGGCCGAACGCATACATCACCCGCTTGAGACGGCTCACAAAGTTGGGCCGCGGCACGTTGGGAAGCGTGCCCGGCGCGGCGTCGGCCGTGCGGGCCATGTAGTTGTACTTGAAATCGCGCTGCGTCACGCCCCATTTCATGAGGAACTCGCGGCCGCCGCGATTGCGGCGAATGCGTCCCGTCGTACGGCAGCCGAAATGGTAAATGCGGCTCGCGCCCACCGAGCGGAACGTGCGGCAGCCGACCAGCCAGAGCTTCATCAGAAAGTCGTCGTCGCTGCTCATGCCCGGCCCGAACTCGATGCTGTAGCCACCCACGCGCAGCCAAAGTTCGCGGCTCACGAGCGTCGGCTGCAGTGCGATGCCGTTGCGGTCGGCGGTATTCATCTTCGCGGCGAATTCGAGTAGCCCCGCCTCGTTGAAGTCGGCGGGACCGGTGCCGAAGTGGGCGACCGTCACGAGGCCGTTACCGGTGTCGGTGGGCTCGATGATCTGCGAGGCGAGATAGGCGGGCGCCTCGCCTATTTCGCGCAATGCATCGACGAAGGCCGAATCCCAACCTGGCGTGCAGAACATGTCGTCGTTCATGAACAGGATCCACTCGTGCGACGCGAGTCGGGCCACATCGTTCACGGCGAGGCATACGCCCACGTTCCCCTTGCTCCACGTATGGCGAATGCCCTGTTCGCGGACCCAGTCGAGCGTGCCGTCGCTGCCGTCGTTGACGTGCACGAGAATCTCGTGCTCGAACGCAGAGTGGCGCCGGATGCTGTCGACGCACAGCTTGAGGTACGGCAGGTTATTCCAGGTCGGGATCAGAATGCTGAACATGAAGATTTGCCCCATAAAGGGTCAGATGTGACATCCGTGCGCTCCGTGATCGCCGCAAGAACGGCCAGCATGGACGCGTAGAAAATGGGTTCTGTCAAAACGTCCTCACTACGCAGCTTTCTGGGTGTGAAGCATGACGAGAAACGCGATATTGTACGCATACATTCTTCTCGCCCGGACTTACCGCAGAAGTTCGTACCGCGCGATGGCCGCCAAGCCAGCTATCCCTAATTATTTGTGCAGCGCGCGAGCGCCCGCCATGCGACAATGGGCGGTTATCTTGAATAAAGATTGGCCCGTGTTTCAGCAGATCAACTCAAACACTTCGTGGGGTTCGCCGGCAAGCTGGCTCGATCGCGCCGTCTCGCGATCTTGCATGATCCCCTATCAGGGCGTGCCTTACGAGCCGGAGGCGTTTCTTCGCAGCACCAGTCGCCTCCAGATCGCGAAGAAATACCTGCACAAGCGGTTTCTTTTGAGGGCGCATGGCCAGACGCGCCTCGAACAGACACATCTGGACCCTTCGCAGCGAATCCTGTGGGTTTATGCCAAACGCAACTTCGGCGACGCGACGATGGACACGGCCGGCCGCGCGCTGCTCAAGGGCCTGGGCGTGCGCATCGATCTGCTCGCGCTGCCGTCGCTGGTACCGCTGTTCAGCGAAGACGACGTGTTCGGCAAGATCTACGGTGACCCGCGCGAGGTCGATGCGAGCCGCTATGACGCGATTCTGCTCTCCGAGTACAACCTGCCCTCGATTCGCATCAAGACCCAGCACTTCGCGAAGCTGCCCTATGCGGGCCTCTTCCGTTACTTCAACGGCCCCGACCGCAACCAGACCTGCTTCAGCTTCGCGAGCGTGAACGACGTGTTCTCGCTCGGCCACGACGCCGGCTCGCTTGCCGCGCGCAGCAAGCCTTATCTCGCCAGCACGCCCGCAACACGTGAATCGGTGCGCGCTCTCTTGCCCGCGCGTGAGTACATCGCGCTCGCGGCGGGTGGCGTTGACCCCGATCGCACCTACCACCGCTGGTCCGAAGTCATCGAATTGTTGAGCAAGTACGAAAACGCGAGCGCCGCGAAGGAAATCGTCGTGCTCGGTTCGGACAACGGCACGGAAATCGCGCAGCAGTTGTGCGCGAGCGCGCCTGCCAACGTGCGCATCCGATCGCTGACCGGCAAGCTCACGTTCCTTCAGGCACGCGAGATCGTTGCGCACGCCGAGTTGTTCCTGGGCGCGGACGGCGGCCTGATGCACGTCGCCCACACCACGCAAACGCCCAGCGTTTCGCTGTTCAGGCGTCAAGAGCCGCCCTACCTGCGCTTGACCGAAGCCTGCCGATCCATCGGCTTGCAGGGCAGCGGCAACGTGGACACCATCCCGCCCGCACAGGTCGTTGGCGCGGCGTTGCGCCAACTCGCCGCGCTCGTACCCGCGACGGCGCCCGCCGCCGCCTGACAACCCCAAACGGGGCCGCTCGGTCCCACGCCGCGCACGAGCGCGGCTTCATGACGGCGGCGCGCCCACACTCGCGCGCCGCATCATCGCTCTGGCGCGTCAGGCCGCGCTCTGCTGATACTGGATCTTGTGCAGGTGCGCGTACATACCGCCCTTCGAGAGCAGTTCCTGGTGCGTGCCCGATTCGACGATATGGCCGCCATCCATCACGAGGATGCGGTTCGCACGCTCGATCGTCGAGAGGCGGTGCGCGATCACAAGCGTCGTGCGCCCGCGCATCAGCGTTTCGAGCGCCGCCTGCACGTGGCGCTCCGATTCCGAATCGAGTGCCGACGTCGCCTCGTCGAGAATCAGGATCGGTGCATCCTTGTAGATCGCACGGGCGATCGCCAGGCGCTGGCGCTGACCGCCCGAGAACTTCATGCCGTTGTCGCCGATCAGCGTGTCCATGCCCTCGGGCAGTGCCGAGATCGTCTCCCACAGGTTCGCGGCGCGCAGCGCGCGCTCCACGCGCTCGCGGTCCGCCGTCTGGCCATAGGCGACGTTGTTCGCGACCGTGTCGTTGAACAGGACCACGTCCTGGCTCACCATCGCGATCTGGTTGCGCAGCGCATGCACGTCGTAGTCGGCAATCGATACGCCGTCGACCATCACCTGGCCGCCGCTCGGATCGAAAAAGCGCGGCAACAGGTTCACGAGCGTGGTCTTGCCGCTGCCCGACGGACCGGCGAGCGCCACCATTTCGCCGGGATTGATGCGGAACGACACATGGTCGAGCGTCACGCGATGGCTCGCGCCATAGGCGAACGACACGTCGCGGAACTCCACCTCGCCGCGCGCGCGTTCGAGCGGCAAGCCCCCGCCGACGGGCTCGGGCGGCTCGTCGATCAGCCCGAAGATCAGCTCGGCCGCGGTCATGCCGCGCTGAAGCGGCTGGTTCACGTCGATCAGGTGCTTGAGGGGCGAGATCACGAGCAGCATCGACGTGACGAACGCCACGAAGCCGCCAACCGTCGTCTGGTCGTTCGAGGCCTGCACAACGGCAATGGTGATGACGATCGCCAGCGCGATCGAAGCCAGGAATTGCGTAAGCGGCTGTGCGAGCCCGCCCGACACCGTCATGCGCATCTGGTAGCCGCGCAGGCGTTTGCTCATTTCGCCGAAGCGGTCCTTTTCGTAGCGCTCGCCGTTGTGAACCTTGACGACCTTGTAGCCGCCCACCGTCTCCTCGACGATATAGGACAGCTCGTTCGTCAACATCTGATGCTCTCGGTTCAGCCTGCGCAGACGCCGGTTGATCTTGCTGACGAGCCAGCCGATGGCCGGCAGCAGCACGGCGACGATCAACGTGAGCCGCCAGTTCAGGTAGAACAGGTAGCCAAGCAGGAAGACGACCGTGAGTGAGTCGCGCACGAGCGTGACGAGCACACTGAGCAGCACGCCGAGAATCTGGTTGACCTCGAACACGATCGCGTTGATGACCGTGCTCGCGGTTTCACGCTGGAAGAAGCCGACGCTCGCGTGAATCATGCGCTCGAACATCTTGAGCCGCAGCGCGAGCAGCACGCGGTTCGACACGTACTGCAGCAAGTAACCGGACGCGTATTGCGCGAGACCGCGTACGAGCGCCAGCCCGATCACCGCGGTGGGCACCAGCCATTTCGCTTTCGGGTCGCCGCGCGTGCCGAAGCCGTGATCGAGCAGCGGCTTGAGCAGCGCGGGAATGCCGGCTTCGGTGGCGGCCACCACGGCCATCGCGATCACGCCTGCGAGGAGCACCCACATTAGCGGCTTCACATACGGCCACAGCCGCCGGCCAATCACGATCGGCGACGACTTGGTGTCGGAGCCGATCGGCTTGCTCAAGGTTGATCTCTCGCTCAAAATTTCCTCGAAAAAAATGCGGGTAATCTGCCCGCCCCCCGGCAAACAGGTACGCCATTGTAAACGTTCGGCCCAGGAGGCGATGTATCCGCCCGGCCGTGGTCTGCGCCGGCGCGGTTTCGTAGCGTCCGACGTTTTTGTATATACTCACCGATTCGGCTTCGGGGCACGAACGCGCGCGCAACAAGCTTGTGCACGAGGTTCCCTCCGAACGCGAGGCTGGCTCCAGCCGGCCTTCCTGCCTTCTTCACCTTCTTCCAGCCATCGCGAGCCAGCGCCGATGAACGACAGCGCCAAACCCGATGCGATCAGTGTCATCGTCATCGTCAAAAACGAAGCCCACGATATTCGTGACTGCCTCGCTTCCGCGCACGGCTGGGTGGACGAAATCGTCGTGCTCGATTCGGGGAGCACGGACGGCACCCAGGCGATTTGCCGCGAGTTCGACGCGACGGTCGTCGAAACCGACTGGCCCGGTTTCGGGCCGCAAAAACAGCGTGCGCTCGACACGGCCCGCGGCCCCTGGATCCTCTCGCTCGACGCCGACGAACGCGTGTCACCCGCATTGCGCGACGAGATTCTCGCCAGCGTGAAGGCGAACGGGGCCGACCTGTTCCGGGTGCCGCGCCAGTCGAATTACTGCGGCAAGTGGATCCGCCATTCCGGCTGGTCGCCCGACTATGTGACGCGGCTCTTTCGCCGCGACGCGGCGCGCTTCTCGAGCGATCTCGTGCACGAACGCGTGATCGCCGCGCCCGAGGCGCGCGTCGGCACGCTCGCTCAGGCGCTGATTCACTACAGCTTTCGCGACTTCTCCGAAGTACTCGGAAAGATCGACAGCTATTCGACCTACGGCGCAACCCAGGGCGCGGCGCGCGGCAAGCGCGGCGGCCTGCGCAAGGCGCTGCTACACGGCTTCTGGTCTTTCGTGCGCAGCTGGATCATCCAGCGCGGCTTTCTCGACGGCAAGATGGGCTTCGTGCTGGCGATCTCCAACGCCGAAGGCACCTACTACCGCTACCTGAAGCTCATGCTCCTCGAGACACAGCAGTCCGCCGCGGCAAAAACTCGCGACGCCGCACCGGAGAGCCGATGAACGCGCGCCGCGACATGCTGGTTTCGGTGATCGTCAGCACCTATAACCGGCCCGATGCGCTCGAGCGGGTGCTCGCGAGCTTGAGCGCGCAATCCGACACGCACTACGAAATCATCGTCGCCGACGATGGCTCGGCCAACGCCACCCGCGAGACCGTGGAACGCTGCGCTGCGTCGACCCCGGTGCGCATGGAGCACGTGTGGCATCCGGACGATGGCTTCCGTCTCGCCGAGATCCGCAACAAGGGCATCGTGCAGGCCCGTGGCGACTACCTGATCTTCCTCGACGGCGACTGCGTGGTGCAGCACGATTTCGTTGCGCGCCACCGGCAGCTCGCGAGCGAGCGCGTCATCATCACCGGCAGCCGCATCCTGCTCGACGAAGCGCTCACGCAACAGGTGATCGGCCAGACGCTGCCGTTGGCGGATCAGGGCTTCGGCTTCTGGGTGCAGCAACGCCTCGCTGGCCACGTCAACAAGATCGCGCCTCTCTTCGTCAAGCTGCCGGACCGCAAGTGGCGCGTGATCGAGCAGTTCAAGTGGCGCGGCATCAAGGGCTGCAACATGAGCGCCTGGCGCAGCGATATCGAGCGCGTGAACGGATTCGACACCAGCTTCACCGGCTGGGGGCACGAGGACGCCGATTTCGTGGCGCGCCTCGCCAACTGCGGCGTGCAACGCAAGCTCGGCGCCTACGCCACGGAAATTTTCCACTTGTGGCACCGCGAGCAACCGCGCGCGCAGGCTAGCTCCAATGAGGAGCGGGTCAAGATGCGCATTGCGGACGGCACCGTGCGTGCCGAACGCGGGCTGGCCGAACTCGCGAGTTAAACACGCGCTTGCCCGAACGACGGCACGGCATGGCAGCGTGAACACTTCTGCACCGCCTGCCGCCCGATCCCGTCAGTACACGATCTCGATCTCGCTGCCCGCAAACTCGCCGCGCAGCGCGGCGAGCAGGTCGTCGGAGGGCTTGACGCGCCAGGCATCGCCCAGACGCACTTCGCCTTCGGCCCGATCGTTGCGGTAAGCAATCTGCACCGCGAGCCCGTTTGGAATGACCGCTTGCGCGCGCTCTCCGCGATCGCGACCGAAGCCGCCGCGACCGCGCGTTTGCGTAGCGGGCGCCGGCAGCGAATCGTCCGGCTTCGCGCGATACGCTTCGAGCACCGTGCGCAGCGCGAGCGCATTGGCGTTGCCGTTCATTTGCAGCTTCACGGCCTGCGCGTAGCGGCTGCGCGCACGCTCCAGATCCATCACCGTATCGACGGTGAAGCGAATGCCGCCCGTGAATGCATCATTGCGCGCCCCGCCCTGCACGACGAGCAGCTCGTCTTCCTTGAAGAGCGCCTTGTGCGCTTCGAACTGCTCGTTGAACACCGTCACTTCGCACTGTCCGGTGCCGTCGTCGAGCAGCGCGATCAGCATCTTGCCGCGTTGGGTCATTTGCGTGCGCAACGAAGCGATCACGCCCGCGATGAGCTTGTCGCGCCCTTCCTTCAGCTCGCCGATCTTCTGGCGCACGAAGCGGCGCACTTCGTCCTTGTAAGCGTCGAAGAGGTGCCCCGAGAGATAGAAGCCGAGCGCGGCCTTCTCCTCCTGAAGCTTGCGCTTCTCGCCCCATGCGGGTTCATCGACCAGTTCGTGCGCGGCGAGCGGCGCGTCGCCCATATCGAACAGGCCCGCTTGCATGGCGTTGGCGCTCGCCTGGTCGGCGGCTTCCATCGCCATCGGCACGGAGGCGAGCAACTGCGCGCGGTTTGCGTGAATCGTGTCGAATGCGCCGGCGCGGATCATCGCTTCGATCGTGCGGCGATTCACGAGACGACGGTCGATGCGCTCGCAGAAGTCGAACAGGTCCTTGAAGGGGCCGCCCTCTTCGCGCGCGCGCAAGATTTCTTCGATGGCGTTCTGGCCGCTGCCCTTGATCGCGCCAAGACCGTAGCGGATCGTGCGTGAGCGTTTGCCTTCCGCGACGTTCGAATCGGCCACAGGCTCGAAGCGATACGCCGAAGCGTTCACGTCCGGCGGCAGCACGGCCATCTTGTTGGTCAGGCAGTCCTCGAAGAGGATCTTCACCTTGTCGGTGTCGTCCATGGCGAGCGACATATTCGCCGCCATGAATTCCGCCGGATGGTGCGCCTTGAGCCACGCCGTGTGATACGCGAGGAGCGCGTAAGCGGCCGCGTGCGACTTGTTGAAGCCGTAGCCCGCGAACTTCTCCATCAAGTCGAAGGTTTCGTCGGCCTTCTCGCGCGTGAGGCCGTTCTTGGCCGCGCCTTCCGCGAAAATCTCGCGGTGCTTGGCCATTTCCTCGGGCTTCTTCTTACCCATCGCGCGACGCAGCAAGTCGGCGCCGCCGAGCGAGTAGCCGCCGATGATCTGCGCCATCTGCATCACCTGCTCCTGGTAGACCATGATGCCGTAGGTCTCTTTCAGAACAGGTTCGACGCGCGGATCGGGATACTCCACCACTTCGCGGCCATGCTTACGCGCGCAAAAGCTCGGAATCAGGTCCATCGGGCCCGGACGATACAACGCCACGAGTGCGATGATGTCCTCGAACCGGTCGGGCTGCGCGTCTTTCAGCATGCCCTGCATGCCGCGGCTTTCCAGCTGGAACACGGCGACCGTGTTGGCTTTCTTGAGGATCTGGAACGACGGCGCGTCGTCGAGCGGTACCTGGGCGAGCGACCAGTCCTTCTTCGACGGATCGAGCATGCGGATATAGCGCTCGGCCCAGTCGAGAATCGTGAGCGTGGTCAGGCCCAGAAAGTCGAACTTCACGAGGCCGACGGCTTCCACGTCGTCCTTGTCGTACTGGCTCACGACGCCGCTTTCGTCGCCCTGCGTGTAGAGCGGACAGAAGTCGGTGAGCTTGCCAGGCGCGATCAGCACGCCGCCCGCGTGCATGCCCACGTTACGCGTGAGCCCTTCCACGAGCTGCGCGAGGTCGAGCAGCTGGTGGACTTCGTCTTCGTTGTCGTAGCGCTCCTGGAGGAGCGGCTCTTCCTTCATCGCATCGGCGATGGTGACGTGCTTGCCCGGCTTGAACGGAATGAGCTTGGCGACGCCGTCGGTGAAGTTGTAGCCGAGATCGAGCACGCGGCCGATGTCGCGCACGGCCGCCTTCGCCGCCATCGTGCCGAAGGTGGCGATCTGCGACACCGCATCGGCGCCGTACTTCTCCTTCACGTACTGGATGACGCGGTCGCGCCCGTGCTGGCAGAAGTCGATGTCGAAGTCGGGCATCGAGACGCGTTCCGGATTCAGGAAGCGCTCGAACAGCAGGTTGTATCGCAGCGGATCGAGGTCGGTAATGCCCAGCGCGTATGCGACGAGCGACCCCGCGCCCGAACCCCGGCCCGGCCCAACCGGCACGCCGTTGTTCTTGGCCCAGTTGATGAAGTCCGCAACGATCAGGAAGTAGCCCGGGAAACCCATCTTGATGATGGTCCCGCACTCGAATTCGAGCCGCTCGTTGTAGCGCGCGCGCTCCTGCTCGCGTTCGGCTTCATCGGGATACAGCTGCACGAGGCGCTTTTCGAGGCCTTCTCTCGAAAGCTGCACGAGATAGTCGTCGAGCGAAAGGCCGTCGGGCGTTGGGAAGAGCGGCAGCTTCGGCTTGCCGAGTTCGAGCGTGAGGTTGCAGCGCTTCGCGATTTCGATGGTGTTCGCAATGGCCGACGGAATGTCCGCGAACAGCGCGGCCATTTCGTCCTGCGTGCGAAAACGCTGATCGGTCGTGAAACGCTTCTGGCGGCGCGGATTCGCGAGGATGTCGCCTTCCGAGATACACACACGCGCTTCGTGCGCGGTGTATTCCTCGTCGGTCATGAACTGCATGGGGTGCGTGGCGACCACCGGCAGTTTGAGTTGCGACGCGAGCGCCACTGCCTGCCCGACATACTGCTCGCCGCCGGGCTGCCCGCAGCGCTGCAGCTCGATGTAATACGCGTTCGGAAACAGTTTCGCCCAGCGCTGCGCATGGCGATTCGCGCTTTCGGCATTGCCCGCCGCGAGTGCGAGACCCACGTCGCCCTGCTGCGCGCCCGAGATCGCGAGCAGGCCCTCGGCCAGACCTTCTTCGAGCCATGCGACGTCGACTTCCGCGCGGCCGCGATACTGGTTCGTGAGCCACGCTTTGGAAAGCAGCTCGCACAGATTCAGATAGCCGCGCTTGTCCTTCACCAGCAGCAGAAGGCGCGACGGCTTGTCGCGGTCGTCGGGATTCGTGATCCAGACGTCGCAGCCGGCAATGGGTTTGACCCCTTTGCCGCGAGCTTCGGTGTAGAAACGGACGAGGCCGAATGCGTTGCCGAGGTCGGTGAGCGCGAGCGCGCCCTGGCCGTCTTCGGCCGCCGCCTTGACGAGGTCGTCGAGGCGCACGATGCCGTCAGCAATCGAGAATTCGGAATGGACGCGGAGATGGACGAAGCGGGGATCTGACATGGCCGTCATTGTACCTTCAGGGGCACGCGATTTTCGGCGCTCGCTCGCATGCGCACGTGACGTTGGCCGGGGCGGCCCAGCCGATCTAGCCAGGAGCTTGCGCGAGCGCGGGGCGGCGGCGCGATGTGTTGACTACGCCGCAGGCGGCGCGAGGCGCGATTGAGGGATAATAGCGGATTGCGCCCGCCGCGCGCCCTGCCCCAATTCCCGTTTTCGGAGGACCGGCAGTGAGCAGTCAGCAAACGAGACAGCACGCGCGTCCGGCTCCAGTTTCACGCGCTTTTGTGGCGCTTTTCCAGTTGCACCATGCGTATCCTCAATCTCTCCGCTTACCAGTTCGCCACGCTCGACAAGACCGCCGAGTGGCGTCCGCTCGTGCTCGAGCGCTGCAAATCGCTTGATTTGCGGGGCACGATCCTGCTCGCGCCGGAAGGCATCAATCTGTTCGTCGCTGGCGATGAAGGCAACGTGCGCGCCTTCATGGACTACATCAACCATGACCCGCTCTTCGAGGGCAAGTTCGCGACGCTGCGGTTCAAGGAAAGCCTCTCCGAAACGCGGCCCTTCAACCGCATGCTCGTGCGCCTGAAGCGCGAGATCATCACGATGAAGAAGCCCGCGATCCGCCCCGAAGAAGGCCGCGCGCCTTCCGTGGCACCGGTCGTGCTCAAGGAATGGCTCGACCGCGGCTTCGACGACAATGGCCGCCCCGTCGTCATGCTCGACACGCGCAACGCGTTCGAAATCGATGTCGGCACGTTCGACAAGGCGCTCGACTACCGCATCGACAAGTTCAGCGAATTCCCCGGCGTGATCGAAGCGAACCGCGCCGACCTCGAAGGCAAGACGGTCGTGTCGTTCTGCACGGGTGGCATTCGCTGCGAAAAGGCGGCGATCCACATGAAGGAAGTTGGCATCGAGCATGTGTATCAGCTCGAAGGCGGCATTCTCAAGTACTTCGAGGAAGTGGGCGGCGCGCACTACAACGGCGACTGCTTCGTGTTCGACCAGCGCACCGCGCTCAATCCGCAACTCGAACCGACGGACACCGTGCAGTGCTTCGCGTGCCGCGCCGTCGTCACGCCGCAAGAGCAGGATTCGCCGCTCTACGTGGCCGGCAAGAGCTGCCCGGCATGCCATCCGGAGCGCGCGGGCGCGGCGGATGCAGCGCCCGCGGCCCAGGCTGCCGCTTAAGCCGCGCGCGTGAGCGCATCGCCGCAAGGGTATCGCGGGCGCTTCGCGCCCTCGCCCACTGGCCCGCTGCACTTTGGCTCGCTCGTTTCGGCGCTCGCGAGCTGGCTCGACGCGCGAGCGCATCACGGCGCGTGGCTTGTGCGCGTGGAGGACATCGACGGCCCGCGCACCGTGCCGGGCGCAGCCGAGGACATTCTCGCGACGCTCACGGCCTTCGGCTTTCACGCCGACGAGCCGCCGCAATGGCAGAGCCGCCGCACCGTTCTGTACCGCGCGGCGCTCGACCGTCTGATCGCCTCGGGCCGCGTCTACCCGTGCGGCTGCACGCGCAAGGAAATCGCCGACTCGCAATTGCGGGCGCACCAGCGCAATGCCACGCTGATCTATCCAGGCACCTGCCGCGACGGCCTGCACGGCAAGACCGCACGCGCGTGGCGGCTGCGCGTGCCTGACGACGCAACTGCCAACCAAACGGCGGACGAAACCACCAGCGCACAAGACAATCCCGCACTGATCTGCTTCGACGATCGCTGGCAGGGCTCGCAGCAACAGGATCTCGCGACCGAAGTCGGCGATTTCGTGCTCCTGCGCGCGGACGGTCAATGGGCCTACCAGCTCGCCGTGGTCGTCGACGACGCCGAACAACGCATCACGCACGTGGTGCGCGGCGCGGACCTGCTCGACTCGACGGCGCGGCAAATCTGGCTCCAGCAGTGTCTTGGTGTGCCAACGCCCGCGTACCTGCACGTGCCTGTCGTGACAAACGCGGAAGGGGAAAAGCTCTCGAAGCAGACCGGGGCGCAAGCGCTCGACGCATCACGCCCGCTGGAAGCGTTGGTGGCCGCGGCGCGGCATCTGGGTCTCGAGTTGCACGATCGCGCGCCCACAACGCTTGAAGCGTTCCAGCTAGACGCGGTCGAGGCGTGGAAGTGGCGGCTCGCGCAATTGCCAGCCACATAAACAAAACCGGCATGCCGTTAAAAGCGACATGCCGGTTTTTTCTGCGTTGCGCGATGACTCGCGCTCAAACTCAATTCGACGACGACGAAGTCGGCTTGTTGCGCCACGACGCCCCGAGTCCGCCCAGCAACGCCGCCAGCGGCTGCTTCGACTGCGGTTTTTGCGGTGCGGCGTTCGCGGGCGTGTCTTCAGCCTTGCTGCGCGCGCTCGCCGAGGGCTCGTAGGGCTTCAGGAAGAAGTCGTCGATGGGCTGCGCACGATGATGATGCGGACGGTCGAACGACGCCGCGCGGCGGTGCACACCGCGCTCGCCACGCCCTTCGCGGCTTTCATGACCGTCGCGCTCGCGGCGGCGGCTGCCGCCCTCGTGATGCGGCACCGGCACGTCGACCACGAGGCGCTCCACGGTCAGCGGACGCTTGATGAGCTTCTCGATATCGGCGAGCTGCTTTTTCTCGTTCGGGCTGCACAGCGACAGCGCGTCACCCGATGCGCCTGCGCGACCCGTGCGGCCAATACGGTGCACGTAGTCTTCGGCGTTGAAAGGCAGGTCGAAGTTGATGACAGCGGGCAGCTCGGCGATGTCGAGGCCGCGCGCGGCCACGTCGGTCGCCACGAGCGCTTCGATTTCGCCGCGCTTGAAGGCGTCGAGCGCCTGCATGCGCTCGCTCTGCGAGCGGTCGCCGTGAATCGCGGCCGCAACGATGCCCTGCTTTTCGATCTGGCGGGCAAGGCGGCTCGCGCCGATCTTGCTGTTACAGAACACGATCACCTGTTTGAGCCCCCGGTCGCGGATCAGCTGAACGACCGCGCCGGTCTTGTC
Organism: Paraburkholderia flagellata; assembly: GCF_021390645.1. Taxonomy (GTDB): domain Bacteria; phylum Pseudomonadota; class Gammaproteobacteria; order Burkholderiales; family Burkholderiaceae; genus Paraburkholderia; species Paraburkholderia flagellata. The sequence continues at coordinate 983,929 of NZ_JAJEJT010000001.1, read as the reverse complement.
GCCCTCGGCGACTTCGTACACGATCTGAGTGACGTTGGTCGCCGTGGAGTTGCTGCGCGCCACCTCGATGGTCTGCGGCGTGCGCAGATAGGTCGCGGCAAGCTTCTTGATCTCGGGCGAGAACGTGGCCGAGAAGAGCAGCGTCTGGCGCTCCTTCGGCAGCAGGTTCAGGATGCGCTGCAGGTCGGGCAGGAAGCCCATGTCGAGCATGCGGTCGGCTTCGTCGAGCACGAGCATCTGCACCTGACCCAGGTTCGTGGTCTTTTGCTGCACATGGTCGAGCAGGCGGCCAGGCGTCGCGATCAGGATTTCCACGCCGCGGCGCAGCTCATCGGACTGCGGATTCATGTCGACCCCGCCGAACACCACCGCGCTGCGCAGCGGCGTGTGCTGCGCGTACGTGCGCACGTTGTTAGCGACCTGATCGGCCAGCTCGCGCGTAGGCGTGAGAATCAGCGCGCGCACCGGATGGCGTGCGGGCGAAGCGCTCGTGCTCGCCATCGGCAAGAGGCGTTGCAGGATCGGCAGCGAGAAGCTCGCGGTCTTGCCCGTGCCGGTTTGCGCGGCGCCCATCACGTCGCGCCCCGTGAGCACCACGGGAATCGCCTGCGCCTGGATCGGCGTGGGCGTCGTGTAGCCCTGCTCCTTGACGGCCTTGAGGATTTCGGGGGCCAGACCAAATTGGTCAAAGTTCGCAGTGCTGGGCGTGACGGCTGTGTCGGACATGGTGGCTTCGCTATAAAGGCGCTATTCGCGCAAGGCGCGGAAGCGCCTCAAAAGGTCACTGCTTGGCATTGCAGGTCGATGCAAAGGCGCCGGACATCCCATCAGGCACCCTGCTGCGACGGGCGGAACGCACGCCCGCGAGGGCCTCCCGGCAAACGCATGGCCGGGGATGGCCCGTGTACGACGAGAGAATCTGCCGGGGACGGGGCGCTGGCTCCAACGCCGCGCTCGCTCGGGTTCAACCCGGCCAGACTCACTCGATTCCAGATGGTTCCGGCGCCGTCCTGGTCTATCGACTGGCGCGCACCGGATTGGTCAAAACGGCTCGATCGGCTTTTCAGGCCAATCCGGCAAGCCTCGGGGCGGCTGCTGCCGGCGTTCTGCCCGCCCTTTGCAGCAGGCGCAAAGGGCCGAAAGGCCGGTATTGTAGCACCTTGGCATAAATCCCTATGGCAGCAGGCCATGTGTTCTGCAAAGCGGCGCACGGGAAATCCCCATGCGCCATGCGACGAAACATCGCGCCCTTTTTTCGTCAGCCCCGCTGCTCACCACGTCTCGCGCATCACCATCAGCCGCAGTTCGGTCATGTCCTCGATCGCGTAGCGCACGCCCTCGCGCCCGAGCCCGGAGTCCTTCACGCCACCGTACGGCATGTTATCGACGCGAAATGACGGAATGTCGTTGATGACCACGCCGCCCACGTCGAGGCCGTCCCACGCGCGGTGCGCGTTGGCGAGCGAGTCGGTGAACACGCCTGCCTGCAGGCCGAAATCGCTGTCGTTGACGATTTCGAGCGCACGGCCGAAGTCGTCGAAACGCTCGAGGATCGCGACCGGCCCGAACGCCTCCTTGCGGTAGAGGTCGGTGTCGCGGCGCACGTCTTCGAGCAGCGTGGCCTCGAACATCGCGCCGTCCACCTTGCCGCCCGCGACGATCTTCGCGCCCGCGAGCACCGCGCTCTCCATCCAGCCCGCGAGACGCTTCGACTCGGACTCGGAGATCATCGGCCCGACGAAGGTTTTCTCGTCCTTCGGGTCGCCCATCTTGAGCGTCTTGACCTTGGCGATGAGCTTCTCGCGCAGCGCATCGTAGATCGACGCGTGCACGAGAATGCGCTGCACGCCGATGCAGCTCTGCCCCGACTGGTAGTACGCGCCGAACGCGAGGCGCTCGACCACGTAATCGAGCTTGCCGCCCTGATCGGCGTCGACGATGGCCGCCGCATTGCCGCCCAGTTCCAGCACCACCTTCTTCTTGCCGGCCTTCTTCTTGAGGTCCCAGCCCACCGCGGGCGAGCCCGTGAACGAGAGCAGCTTGAAGCGCTCGTCGGTCGTGAAAAGGTCGGCGCCGTCGCGGTGCGCGGGCAGGATCGAGAACGCGCCCTTGGGCAGATCGGTTTCCGCCAGCACCTCGCCCATGATGAGCGCACCCACGGGCGTGCGGCTCGCGGGCTTCAGCACGAAGGGCACGCCGGCGGCCAGCGCCGGCGCGACCTTGTGCGCCGCCAGATTGAGCGGGAAGTTGAACGGCGAGATGAACGAACACGGCCCGATCGGCACGCGTTTCACGTAGCCGTGATAACCCTTCGCGCGCGCGGAAATCTCGAGATTCACGATCTCCCCGTCGATGCGCACACTCTCTTCGGCGGCCACGCGGAACGTGTCGATCAGGCGCGTGGCCTCGCCGCGCGAGTCGTTGATCGGCTTGCCCGCCTCGATGCAAAGGGCCATCGCCAGTTCGTCGAAGCGCTCGCGAAAACGCGCCACGCAATGATCGAGCACGGCCTGGCGCTTGTACGGCGGGAACGCGCGCATGGCGGGCATGGCGGCCTCGGCTGCGGCGATGGCTTTGTCGATCGCTTTCGCGTCGGCGAGCGCGACGCGCGTGGCGACTTCGCCGCTGTATTTGTCGGTGACTTCGAGGTCGGTGTTGGCGGCGACGGCCTCGTTGGCCAGGTAGTACGGATAGGTCGGTTTGAGCATGACGGGTTCTCCGAAGTGCAGCGTCAAAGCTGCGCGCTCAGGCGCTTGATGTCGCGATTGAGCACGCGCTCGTTGTCCGAATAATCGATGGGCACGTCGATCACGTGCACGCCGGGTTGGGCGAGACACTGCTCGACGAGCGGCTTGAATTCGTCGGCCGAGCCCACGCGGTGGCCATGCGCGCCGTAGCTCTGCGCATAGTCGACGAAATCGGGGTTCTGCAGCGTCATCCCGTAGTCGGGGAAATTCATGTTTTCCTGCTTCCAGCGGATCATGCCGAACGCGTCGTCGCGCAGCAGCAGCACGACGAGATCGAGCTTCAGGCGCACCGCCGTCTCCAGCTCCTGCGAATTCATCATGAAACCGCCGTCGCCGCACACGGCCACGACCTTGCGCTGCGGATGCACGATCTTCGTGGCAATCGCCGAGGGCAGCCCCGCGCCCATCGAGGCGAGCGCGTTGTCGAGCAGGATCGAATTGGGCTCACGCGCGCGGTAGTAGCGCGCGAACCAGATCTTGTACATGCCGTTGTCGAGGCACAGGATGCCGTCGTCGGGCATCGCGCCGTACACGTCGTGCACGAGCCGCACCGGGTACATGGGGAAGCGCTCGTCGTGCTGGCCCCGGGCGAGATGCGCCTCGAAATGGCGCTTGATTTCCTCGAAGCGGGCAAAGTCCCACGCGTGCTCGCGCGGCTTGAGGCTTTCCTTGAGCTGCCACACGGCGTTGGCGATGTCGCCCACCACCTCGATCTGCGGGAAATACACGGGGTCGACTTCCGCGCCGAGAAAATTCACGTGGATGACGGTTTTCTCTTCCGCGCTGCGCATGAAAAACGGCGGCTTTTCGATCACGTCGTGGCCGACGTTGATGATGCAGTCGGCGTGCTCGATCGCGCGGTGCACGAAGTCGCCGTCCGAGAGCGTGGCATTGCCGAGCCAGAGCGGATGCGATTCGTCGATCACGCCCTTGCCCATCTGCGTGGTGAAGAACGGTATGCCGGTTTCGTCGACGAATTCGCGCAACACATTGCGCGTGGTCTTGCGATTTCCGCCAGCGCCGATCATGAGAAGCGGATGACGCGCCTTGCAGATCGCGCCGACTGCATAGCTGACGGCCTTTTCCTCGGCGATCGGCCGGCGGCTGAAACTCTTGGGAATGGGCTTGCCATCGCCCTCTTCGTCGGCCACGTCTTCGGGCAGTTCGAGGTGCACGGCGCCGGGCCGCTCCTGCTCGGCCTGGCGGAACGCCTCGCGCACGAGCGCCGGAATATTGCCGATGGAGACGATCTGCCGCGCGTACTTGGTGAGCGGCTCCATCATGCGCACCACGTCGACGATCTGAAAGTGGCCCTGCTTGCTCGACTTGATGGGCTTCTGGCCCGTGACCATCAGCATGGGCATGCCGCCGAGCTGCGCGTACGCGGCGGCGGTCACGAAGTTGGTGGCGCCCGGCCCGAGCGTGGCGAGGCACACGCCGGTGCGGCCCGTCAGCCGTCCGTATGTGGCGGCCATGAAGCCCGCGGCCTGCTCGTGGCGCGTGACGATCAGACGAATCTTCGAACGCCGCAGCGATTCGAGCAGATCGAGGTTCTCTTCCCCTGGAATACCGAACACATAATCGACGCCTTCGGCTTCGAGCGCCTTCACGAACAGATCCGATGCTTTCATCGACCACCTCGTTGGCAAGAGCGTGGCCGGCGGCGCGGACGGCAGCCGGCCTTCGCGAACAGGCCGACAGGTTACTCCCGCAAGGCGGAATGTGTCGTGAAGCGTGCGTCCGGTGTCAGCGCATGATCGTCGCGCAGCCCGAGAGCACCGGCTTCGGGCTCGCGTCGGACGTGACGTCGTAGAGATCCGCGCCGGGACCCTTGGTCCACCACGTGTAGCGCTCGGCGACGTACTTGACGCCCGAGGCGGCGATCACGCCGACGAAAAGCAGCTTGCGGCCTTCCACGGGCACGAGCGCGAAGCTCTGGCCGTTGGCCGCGTTGAGATAGGTGACCTTGAAGGTCTTGCTGTTTGCGCAGGTGTAGCTGAACGTGTGGCGCGATTGCACCTGGATGTCGCGCACTTCTAGCGGGGCCGCGATCGCCGCGTCAAGGTGCAGCGCGGCCGCGAGACCGCACGCTGTCAGCGCGAGCGCGCCGCCTGACCGGAATGCGCGGAATGCGCGGATTGCGCCGCTTCGACCATCGATCATCGTGTTCTCCGTGTGTTGCGTTGCCCCCGCGCCGCACGCCGCAGGGCATACGCGTGAAGGATTGGCTCACACGATAACCGGCACGCGCGACAGCCGCCTTGCGCGCGGCCACCGCACCGTGCTGGCCGCACGCTCACTGCGCGGCGCCACCCGGCACCGGACGCACCGCCGCGGCCGCTTCGCGGGCGCGCGAGCGGGCCTCGTCGGTGTCGGCGCCCGTGGCGAGCGCAACACCCATGCGGCGCTTCACGAAGCTCTCGGGTTTGCCGAAGAGACGCAGATCCGCACCCGGCACGGCAAGCGCGTCAGCGACGCCCTCGAACGCGATGCCGCGCGCGTCCATGCCGCCGTAGATCACCGCCGACGCGCCCGGACCACGCGCCGTCGTATCGACGGGCAGACCGAGGATCGCGCGCGCGTGCAGTTCGAACTCGGAGAAGCGTTGCGAGGCGAGCGTGACGAGCCCCGTGTCGTGGGGACGTGGGCTCACTTCCGAGAACCACACCTCGTCGCCGCGCACGAACAGCTCCACGCCGAAGAGGCCTCGCCCGCCCAGCGCCTCGGTCACCTTGTGCGAAATCTCGCGCGAGCGCTCGAGCGCCTTCGCGCTCATCGGCTGCGGCTGCCACGATTCGACGTAATCGCCGTCCACCTGGAGGTGGCCGATCGGATCGCAGAAATAGGTTTGCACCTGGCCACTGGCCGGGTCGATGGCGCGCACGGTGAGCTGCGTGATTTCATAGTCGAAGTTGATGAAGCCCTCGACGATCACGCGCCCGCGATTCACGCGGCCGCCTGCCAGCGCATATTCCCAGGCGCGCTCGACGTCGGCGTCGCTGCGCACGACCGACTGCCCTTTCCCCGACGAGGACATCACCGGCTTCACCACGCACGGATAACCGACCTTGGCGACGCCGGCCTTCAGCTCATCGAGCGAATCGGCAAACGCGTAAGGCGAGGTGGCGAGGCCGAGTTCCTCGGCGGCGAGGCGCCGGATGCCCTCGCGGTTCATCGTGAGCTGCGCGGCACGCGCCGTGGGGATCACCTCGGCGACGCCCTCGGCTTCGACGGCAGCGAGCGCGTCGGTAGCGATCGCTTCGATTTCGGGCACGACGAGATGCGGGCGCTCGGCGTCGATGAGCGCGCGCAGCGCCTTGGGATCGGCCATGTCGATCACATGCGCGCGATGCGCGACCTGATGGCCGGGCGCGTTTTCGTAGCGATCGACGGCGATCACCTCAACGCCAAGACGCTGGAGCGCGATGATCACTTCCTTGCCAAGCTCGCCCGCGCCGAGCAGCATGACACGGGTGGCGGAAGCGGAAAGCGGCGTGCCGATGCGGGGGCGGGTCTGCATGATGTCTCCAGAATGGCGGTATGGCGCAAATGCGTAAGAGCGCCGATGTTAACACGCGGCATTGCTGCGGCGAGGCGCTTTGGACCGCCGGCAGCCGCCCGGTTCAAGCGCCTTGCACGCACGTTTGCGCTCGCATGCTGCAGCGCGGTGCGTTACGCTTACGCCTTCGCCGATTACGAGGAACGATGCGATGCCTATCAGCCAGACGCTGAGCCAGACGCACACCCAAACGCCGAGCCAGAGTCCGCGCGCGAATTTGCGCCAGCGCCTGCGCGCGGCCCATGGCGTATTCGCACGAAAGCTGGCTTCGCGCACGGCGATGCTCGCTGCGGCTCTGCTGGTGTGCGCGTGCAAGCTGCCGGTGCACACGGACGCCTCCGCGCCGCTGCCCGATCCTTTCAACCCCGCCACGACGCAACTGCTCGACAACACGCACTGGCAACTGACGGAGTGGAAGCGCGCCGACGGCACGCTGCGCGCGGTGCCGGGCCCGAACGCCGACGCCGGCAGCACCGAAAATCCCGATGCTCGCCCCATCACGCTCGACCTGTCGACCGAGAGCGGCCAACGCCGCGCAAGCGGCTTCTCTGGCTGCAACCGCTATTTCGGCGCCTATTCGCTAAAGAACGGCCTGCTCGCGTTCAGCCAGCTCGGCGGCACGCGCATGGCGTGCATCGGCGCGGGTGGCGAGATCGAGGGCGCCTATCTGGAAGCGCTCTCGCATATCGCGCGCTCGGGCGTGCAGATGCGCCATCCTCAATCGCTCTTTCTCGTGCTCGAAAACGGCGACCGCCTGACGTTCGCAGAGCAAAGCGCCGAGCCCAAGCCTGGCGTTGCGCCGGGCGCCGCCTCCGACACCAAACCGGCGCAGTGAACGCTGTCCGCATGAACCGCCGCGCCCTTGCCCGGCGCGGCTCTTTTTTTGTTGCGCGCGAACCAAAGCGTCGCGCGCAGGGTCTTTGGCGTGTCGGGCACGCAACGCCCGTCGGGCCGAGCGCAACACTGCCTTCAGGTGGATGGCGGCGCGCAGGGGCCGAGCGGTTACACTCCACACGTCGCACACCTTCTCTACGTACATCTTTGGCATGCACACGGTAGTTCCTGGCTGGTTCGGCGTTTCGGCCGTCTGGTTCATCCCTCTGATCTGGCGTCTCGTCAAGTCCGTGCTGCCCGGCGGCGCGGGCCTGCGCGGCCCGGGCACGATCCGGCTCTGGCTCGGCTTCGTTGGCGTGCTCGTCGCGAGCTGCGCGCTCGAGGCGACGCTTATCGACATCGCTGGTTTCGACGCGCTCGGCCATGCGCTTTCGGGCGGGCTCGGCAAGCTCATCGGCCACGTGGCCGCGCCGCTCGCCATGACGGCGCTCCTCCTCGTGAGCTTGCCGTGGCTGCTCGACTTCCATTGGCGCGAATTCCTCGCCTGGGCGGACATCTCGCTCGGACTCGGCCTGAACATCCGCGCCACGCGCGAGACCGACGAGAGCCCGCGCCGCGAGCGCCGCAGCCGCCGCGCGGCGGCCGAAGACGGACTTCCCGCCCATAGCGCGGCCACCGTCAACCCGCCGATGCCAGGCGACGGTGCGCGACGCAAGCGTCCGACGATCTGGCGCCCGCCTGTACGCGAAGTGCGCGAGGGTCGCGATAACTCGCGCACAGCCGGCGCGATGGCCGCGGGAGTTGGCGCAGTGTCGACCGCTGGCGTCGCGCAGGAGGCTTTCGCGGAGGGCGCGTCGTGGCGCGCCGAACCAGGTTTGCGTGGTCCCGCCGATCCCTCGTCGGCATGGGCGCGTACCGAGCCGACCGCGGCAGCCGACTGGCTGCGCGGCACACGTGCCCCGGTGCAAACGCCGCCTGTGGCTGCGCCGCGAGCACCGATGGCGCCGCCGCGCACGCCGTTGCACCAAGGCTCGCCGTTCGGCGACGCGCGCCGCCAGCCGGCGCGTGACACGAGCGCTGCCTCAGAAATGGCGGGCGCGCCAGGCATCCCCACGCAACCCAATGCGCCGTGGCGCGCTGAGCCGAGCCATGGCCGGCCAGCCATGGCTGCCGCAATGACCGGTGCGCGCGCGGCTTCGGCTGCGGTGCACGGTGCGCCGCTCGCGGCCGGTGCCGCCGCCGCCGCGCGCAGCGCCGCGTTCGGCTCGGCGCAGGCACCGCTCGATCCGCTGACATCGCCGTTCGCGCAGCCAGTCATGCCGCGCCGCACGGCGCCGCCGCCCGCGGCGGGCAGCACGGCAGCGCGCGCTGCGGCCGCCGCGCCGCCCCGCGTCGCGAAACCGCCGCGCCCGTACGTCTGGCAGGGGCAGCCGGCGCGCGTGAACCCGCGCCCGCCCATGGCCGCGCCGCGCACCGCGCCGTTCACCTCGCAACTTGCCGAAACGCCGCCCGCGACGCCCGCTTACTCGCGTCCCGCGCCCACCAGCGCGTCGCAGGCGGAAGCGCCGCTGTCGATGAGCGTCCTTGAAACGTTGCGCTCGATCGAAGAGAACGCCGCACGCTGGACGACACTCGCAGGCGCGAGCCTCGCACGCCGCACACTCGACGATGCGGGCACGCTCGCGGGCGAGGAGGAAACGCACCCACAACTGCCGAGCGCATCGACGGACATGTCGAAGGCAGCGGCGCCGGTGACGCCTTCGGACGAATCGCTGGAAACGAAGTTCGCTCCGCTCACACAGCAGGACGGTGACTACGTTTCGCCTAACCCGGGCGTGCGATCGTTGGAGGAGGCGCACGCCGCGCCGCAACCGCACGATACGTCGACAGGCTGGACGCCCGCAGCGCATGCTGCCCCCTACCCTGCCGAGACTCACAGCACCAGAGCGTGCGAGCCGAAGTCGGTCAGCGCCGACGACACGGCTCTGCCAAGCCCGCAGCAACCGATGCACACGCATGGGGACGAAGCCACGCAAGGCGCCTCTAGCGCGGCGACGCGCGTCGAGTCCGTGCAAGCTGCGGAAGAAGCCGCAACGCCCACATCCTGGCCGACGCTGGATCACGGCATGCCGTGGATCCTGCTCGACGACGAACCGTCGGCCGCCGCCCCCGCTGAAACCCACGCCGCCGAGCCGTTCTACACGTTCACCCCTTCGACCGCGCAGGAACCGGCGAGCGCGCCTGCGGTGGCAGTTGCTCCCGTTGCGGCACCAGCGCCCACGGCAACGCAAACACCGGCAGCAGCAAGCGCGCAAGCCTGGCAAAACGCTCCAGCCGAATCGCAGAATGGGCACGACACCTCGGCCGCGTCGAACATCGTGCACTTCCCCCGCTTTGCTCGCGAGGCACAACCCGAGGCCGCCGCGGCGCCTGTGCGTCACGCAACGCCCGTTAGCGAGCAACCGCTCGACGTGAGTGCCCGCACCGACGTCGTCGATACGGCGTCGACGGCGACTTGCGACGAGTCTGCGTACGGCACTTACGGCAGCGTGTTCGAAACCACCTCGCGCGCGACGCCTGCACATGTCGCGCCTGCGCCCGCGCATGCAGCTCCCGTGACACCGTTCGACGCAGCGCCTTCGTCGCCAGCAGAGAAAAACGCGAGCGAGTCTGTCGCCCCTGCTATCGCCCCTGTTGCGCCCATCGTCGACGAGCACCCCGCTTCTTTCGATGAAGCGCATAGGGTTGCGAGCGCGGCGGCCGACGCCTTGCCGGCATTTGACGCACCGGCAACTCAGGCGCAGGGTTTTGACGTGACGCCCGTGCAGCAAGCACCGGCACCCGCAGCAACGCCGCCGTGGGTCGCCGAAACGCAGCCGGAAAGCCGTCGTGCACCCGGCGAAGCGACGTTCACGCCGAACCCCTCGCATCCCGCAGTGCCGGTTACCACGCCGATCGTGGCGGCCTACCCCGCGATCGCGACCGAACCCAGCGCCGCAAGCTCCGGCTTCGAGGCCGAACCCGAAGTGATTGAAGCACCCGAAGCAGTCGACGCCCCCGAACCTGTCCCCCAACGCCCCGCCGTGCGCGGCCACGCGCCCACGTCCTTCGTGTTCGAGCCACTCAGCGCATCGGCGGTCGAACTGCCGGGGCTCGAACTGCTCGAGCGCGCGTCGTCCGAGATCGAGCCCGTCTCCGAGCAGAAGCTGGCCGAAACGAGCCAGCTCATCGAGCAGCGCCTTCAGGAGTTCAAGGTCCCAGTGACCGTGGTCGGCGCGTCGGCGGGTCCCGTCATCACGCGCTTCGAAGTGGAACCCGCGCTCGGCGTGCGCGGCAGCCAGATCGTCGGACTCATGAAGGATCTCTCGCGCGGCCTCGGCCTCACGTCCATCCGCGTGGTCGAAACAATCCCCGGCAAGACCTGCATGGGCCTCGAATTGCCGAACGCGCGCCGCCAGATGATCCGCCTGTCCGAGATCCTCGAATCGGCGCCGTACCATCGCTCGCAGTCGAAGCTCACGATCGCGATGGGCAAGGACATCGTCGGCCATCCGATCGTCACCGATCTGGCCAAGGCGCCGCACATGCTCGTGGCCGGCACGACCGGTTCGGGCAAGTCGGTGGCGATCAACGCGATGATCCTCTCGCTCCTCTACAAGGCGACGCCCGAGGACGTGCGTCTCATCATGATCGACCCGAAGATGCTCGAGCTTTCCGTGTACGAAGGCATTCCGCATCTGCTCGCGCCGGTCGTCACCGACATGAAGCTCGCAGCCAACGCGCTCAACTGGTGCGTAGGCGAGATGGAAAAACGCTACCGGCTGATGTCGGCCGTGGGCGTGCGCAATCTCGCGGGCTTCAACCAGAAGATCCGCGACGCCCAGGCGCAGGAAAAGAAGATCGGCAACCCGTTCTCGCTCACGCCGGAAGCGCCCGAGCCGCTCTCGCCGCTGCCGATGATCGTGGTCGTGATCGACGAGCTCGCCGATCTCATGATGGTCGCGGGCAAGAAGATCGAAGAATTGATCGCGCGTCTCGCACAGAAGGCGCGCGCCGCCGGCATTCACCTGATCCTCGCGACGCAGCGTCCTTCGGTGGACGTGATCACGGGTCTCATCAAGGCGAACATTCCGACCCGTGTGGCGTTCCAGGTGTCGTCGAAGATCGACTCGCGCACGATCCTCGACCAGATGGGCGCGGAGTCGCTGCTCGGCCAGGGCGACATGCTGTTCCTGCCGCCGGGTACGGGCTACCCGCAGCGCGTGCACGGCGCGTTCGTCGCCGACGAGGAAGTGCACGCAGTGGTGGAGTACCTGAAGCAGTTCGGTGAGCCCGAGTACGTCGAGGGCATTCTCGAAGGCCCGGCTTCCGAAGGCGCGCCGCAGGACCTCTTCGGCGAGTCGCCCGACGCCGAGGCCGACCCGCTCTACGACGAGGCCGTGGCCTTCGTCGTGCGCACGCGGCGCGCGTCGATCTCGTCGGTGCAACGGCAACTGCGCATCGGCTACAACCGCGCCGCGCGTCTGGTCGAGCAAATGGAAGCGGCGGGCCTCGTCTCGCCGATGGGCATCAACGGCAGCCGCGAAGTGCTCGTGCCCGGCGGCGGCCAGGGCGAGTGAAGAAGGCGCGCCTCGCGCCTTCTTTCTTCAACTCAACAAGCAACTGCGCCCGTTACTTCGCGGCGAACTTGAAATCGACCGGCGAGCCGATATCGACGCGCTTCGGGTTCGGCTCCAGCAAACCGGTCTGCTGATCGCGGCGGAACACGTAGACGGTATCGCTGTTCTGATTGCCGACGATGAGCCACTGTCCGGTCGGATCGATCGCGAACTCGCGCGGCGACTTGCCGAGGCTCGACTGGCGCCCCACGCGCTTCAATTTCCCGCTGTCACCATCGACGGCGAAGATCGAGATGTCGTTGGCGTCGCCGCGATTCGAGACATAGAGGAACTTGCCGTCCGGCGAAAGATGCAGCGCCGCCGCGCCCTGCGTTCCCTTGAAGCCCGGCTCCGCCAGCTTCTCGACCTGCTCCAGCTTCATGTGGCCATCTTGATACGCAAACACCGTCACGGTGGCAGCCAGCTCGCTCGTGAGATACGCGTGACGGCCGTCATTGCCGAAGATCAGGTGACGCGGACCGCTGCCAGACTTCACATCGGTATAACGCCACTCGGTCGGGCTCACGAGACCGCGGCTGCCGTCCGGCGTGTAGAGGTAGGTCCAGAGCTTGTCGGTGCCGAGATCCTGCGTGAAGAGGTAGCGCCCATCCGGTGAAAACACCGTCGAGTGCACGTGCGCGTTGTCCTGACGCCCCTTCACGGGGCCACCGCCCTCGTGATGCACGGTCAGCACGGACTCGCCGAGCTTCCCGTCCTGCTGCACGGGCAGGACTGCGAAACTGCCGCCCGGGTCGGCCGCGACCGAATAGTTCGCTACGAACAGATAGCGCCCATCCGGCGAGAGGCTCAGATAACACGGATCGTTGCCCTGCGCCGACACCTTGTTGAGGAACGTGAGCTGCCCGCTTGCGGCGTCGAAGCTGAACGCGCTCACGTCGCCGCGCAGGCTCGCGGGACCATTGTCGCCGGGCAGTTCGTTCACGGCGTAGACGAAGCGGTTGTCCTTGCTCACCACGAGAAACGACGGATTCACCGTCTTCGCCACGCTCACCGGCTGCATCTCGCCAGTCTGCGTATCGAAGTGGTAGACGTAGAGGCCCTCGCTCTTGCCGCCCGTATACGTGCCGACGATCAGATTGTAGACACCGCCCGCGGGCGCGGTCGTGGAAGCGGATTGCGCGAACGCGTGCGTCGCGGCGACGGAAGCCATGATGACAACACCTTTGATGAGCTGGGTAAGGAGATGCGCGGGTCCGCGCGCAGTCCGGCGCGCACGCGCAGATGAACGGGAGGGCGCAGGCACGGCGTTTGCGACGGCACGGCGAAGGAACATGTCGACCTCCTTTTTCTTCTCGATGCTGGGGAGCGGGTCCCGGATTCGTCTCGCTTTCGTCTGATACATGGGACACCGGCCAGTATAAGAGAGGTCGCGCACGCCCGCCCCGCAAGCGCGCAGCGGCGTGTGCTGGCGGGAAAAGCGCGAAAAATTGAAGCAATAAAGGGATCAACGCAAAGGATCGAAACCAGCCGCAACCAGGGAGCCGTCATGAACATTCACGTCGCCATCGGGCCGCTCGTCGCGCTCATCGCAGGCATTTTGATTCTTGCCGTGCCGCGCCTGCTCAATTACATCGTCGCGCTGTATCTGATCATCATCGGGATCATCGGGCTTTTCGGCGTGGGCGGCCATCTGTGACCCATGTGGTCACACTCGCGAACGTTTGTTGACGCAGGCGAGATGAGTATTTGCGCGTGCTGCCGCGCAAAACGCATTGCGCAGGCGGCCCCGCTGCCACTACTCTTGTGCGTGCATGCCGCGTCGCCGCGGCGAGCGGCTTTTGTTTTCGAGCAACGCTGTCAATCTGCTTACTATGCCCGCACCCATTGAAGACTACGCATTGATCGGCGACGGCCACACGGCCGCGCTCGTTTCCCGCGCCGGATCCATCGACTGGCTCTGCTGGCCGCGTTTCGACTCCGGCGCCTGCTTCGCCGCCCTGCTCGGCACCGAGGAAAACGGCCGCTGGCTCATCGCGCCCGCGCAGCCCGAAGATGGCGCGAAAGTTGAGGTCAAGACCACGCGCCGCTATCGCGGCGACACGCTGATCCTCGAAACCGAATTCGAAACGCCCGATGGCGCGGTAACGCTCATCGACTTCATGCCGCCCGGCAACGGCTGGTCCGAACTCGTGCGTATCGTCGTGGGGCGGCGCGGCACCGTGCGTATGGAAAGCCAGCTCGTGCTGCGCTTCGACTACGGTTTTTCGGTGCCGTGGGTCAGCCGTCTCACCTACGAGAGCGGCATCAAGGCGACGGTGGGCCCGGACACGGTCGTGCTGCGCACGCCCGTCGACCTCCAGGGCGAAAACATGCACACGGTCGCGCAGTTCGACGTGAAAGAAGGCGAACGCGTGCCGTTCTCGCTTTCCTATGCGGCCTCGCACTTGCGTCTGCCGCCGCCGCGCGACCCGTTCACGGCGCTTGCGCGTACGGAAAACTTCTGGACCGAATGGGCCTCGCGCAGCACCGTGGAAGGACGCTGGGCCGAACCCATCCGCCGCTCGCTCATCACGCTCAAGGCGTTGGCCTACGAGCCCACCGGTGGCATCGTCGCCGCGCCCACCACGTCGCTGCCGGAACAGTTGGGCGGCACGCGCAACTGGGACTACCGCTACTGCTGGCTGCGCGACGCGACGATCACGCTGCTTGCAATGATGCGCGGCGGCTACTACGACGAGGCGCGCGCATGGCGCGCGTGGCTCGGCCGTGTGATGGCGGGCTCACCCTCGCAGTTGCAGATCATGTACGGGCTCGCCGGCGAGCGACGCCTGCCCGAATTCGAACTCGACTGGCTGCCAGGCTACGAAGGCGCGAAACCCGTGCGCGTGGGCAACAACGCAGTCGGCCAGCTGCAGCTCGATGTGTACGGCGAAGTGATGAACGCCTTGCACCTCGCGCGCGTGGGCGGCCTGCAGGCCGACGAGACCGCATGGTCGATCCAGTGCGCGATGCTCGAACACCTTGAAACGATCTGGACGAAGCCCGACGAAGGCATTTGGGAAACGCGCGGCGGCCGCCAGCACTTCACGTTCTCGAAGGTGATGGCATGGGTCGCATTCGACCGCGCGATCAAATCGGCGGAAAAATTCGACTTGCCCGGGCCGCTCGACCACTGGCGCGAACTGCGCTCGACGATCCACGCGACCATTTGCGAGCGCAGCTTCAACAAGGATCTGAATTCCTTCACGCAGATCTATGGCGGCACCGATCTCGACGCGAGCCTGCTGCTCATGCCGCTGGTCGGCTTCCTGCCTGCGGCAGATCCTCGCATTGCGGGCACGGTCGCGGCGATCGAGCGCGATCTCATGTGTGAAGGTTTTGTGATGCGCTATCGCACCACGGAATTCAACGATGGACTGCCGCCGGGGGAAGGCACCTTCCTTGCGTGCAGCTTCTGGATGGTCGACAACCTGGCCCTGCAAGGCCGCATGGACGATGCACGCCGCATGTACGAGCGCCTGCTCTCGCTCGCCAATGACGTGGGATTGCTCGCCGAGGAATATGACCCCATTGCGGGGCGTCTGGTCGGCAACTTCCCGCAGGCGTTCTCGCATGTGGCGCTGGTGCACACCGGCCTGAACCTCATGCGGCACGAACAGGATATGGCGAAGGAAACGGGACATCCGGCGGTCGACGGCGCGTCGGCCGAGCCAGCTGTTGCATCCGCGTCGTAATGTTCGAAAGCGCCTGGACGTTTTCGCGAGCTGGGGTACACTAGCAATGCTGCGTTGCACAACAACCAGATGGCACAGTGCCGTCCGCGCCGTCTGGCAACGGGGCGAAACGCGTGTGCCGCCTTGCAGCGCGCTTGCAGCCAACCGCTGCGGGACGCATGCGGGTCTACTCGCGCTAAAGCCCTCCGTGCGGCGGCCGATAAACAACCTGACTGATTGACCGACCAACCTTGCCGGCCCGCATCTGCTCCGCGCATCAACCACGCGCGATCCGGGTGCGAACCGCTCCTTGAAGAAGCCGGAGCGCCCATGCTCTATCAAATCCGTGAATTCCAGCGCGCGTTGCTCAGCCCGCTGACCGCCTGGGCCCAGGCCGCCTCGAAATCGTTCTCGAATCCGACGAGCCCGTTTTCACTCGTGCCGGGCGCCACGCGCTTCGCCGCAGGCTATGAACTGCTCTATCGCCTGGGCAAGGACTACGAGAAGCCCGAGTTCAACCTTCGCCAGATCGTGAAGGACGGCTTCAATATTCCGATCGTCGAGCAGACCATCATCGAAAAGCCGTTCTGCCGCCTGCTGCGCTTCAAGCGCTACGCCGACGACACCGCCGCCGTGGCCGCGCTCAAGGACGAGCCTGCCGTGCTCGTGTGCGCGCCGCTCTCGGGCCACCACGCCACGCTCCTGCGCGACACCGTGCGCACGCTGCTGCAGGACCACAAGGTGTACATCACCGACTGGGTCGACGCGCGCATGGTCCCGCTCGAGGCCGGTGCGTTCCATCTCGACGACTACGTTGCGTACATCCAGGAATTCATCCGCCACATCGGCGCGAAGAATCTGCATGTGCTGTCCGTTTGCCAGCCGACGGTGCCCGTGCTCGCGGCCATCTCGCTCCTGGCGAGCCGCGGCGAAGACACCCCGCTCACGATGACGATGATGGGCGGCCCGATCGACGCGCGCCGCAGCCCCACCGCCGTCAACTCGCTCGCCACCGAGCACTCGCTCGACTGGTTTGCGAACAATGTGATCCATACGGTACCGGCGAACTATCCGGGCGAAGGGCGCGAGGTGTATCCGGGCTTCCTGCAGCATGCGGGATTCGTCGCGATGAATCCGGGCCGCCACACCACGGCGCATTGGGACTTCTACAAGAGCCTGCTGCGCGGCGACGAAGAGGACGCCGAAGCACATCGCCAGTTCTACGACGAATACAACGCGGTGCTCGATATGGCCGCCGAGTATTACCTCGACACCATCCGCACCGTGTTCCAGGATTTCAGTCTCGCTGAAGGCACGTGGGACGTGGCCGGCGAACGCGTGCGCCCGCAGGACATTCGCGACACGGCGCTATTCACGATCGAAGGCGAGCTCGACGACATCTCGGGCGCGGGCCAGACGCGCGCCGCGCACGACCTGTGCACGGGCATTGCCGAGGCGAACAAGCATCATCTGACTGCCGAGAAGTGCGGCCACTACGGCATCTTCTCGGGCCGCCGCTGGCGCACGATCATCTATCCGCAACTGCGCGACTTCATCCGTCATCACCAGCAGGCCGCCGGCAACACGGGCAAAGAGTCGCCTGCCCGCGGCCGCTCCGCACAGGGCGCTGTCGCCTGACAAAGGCTCGCGCTCCACTCGAGCGGATGAAGTACACGCCAGCAGCACAATCCGCGCGCCGTCCCAGGACGGCGCGCGGCGTTTGTGGAGCGTGAAACGATCTAGCGTCGTGCGCTTCTAGTGCGCTTCCTGGCGCTACTTGCGCATGAGATATGCGAGCAGCATTTCCGTGTTGAGCTGAATGATTTCCGCTCGCTCGGCAGTCGTGCTGAAGTCGCGACCGAGCGTGGCGTTGAGCGTATAGCGGTTCGATACGATGTAGTAGCCCATGCCCGAAAGCGTCACATAGAGCCGCAATGGATCGATGCTCGGGCGGAACAATCCCGCAGATTCACCGCGCGTGAGAATCGAACCGAGCGTCGCCACGATCGGCGAGATCATCTCGCGAATTCGTGTGGACTTCTGCATATATCGCGCCTCGTGCAGATTCTCGTTGTTCACGAGCCGCAACAGTTCGGGATTGTCGCGATAGTAGTCCCACACGAAATGCGCAAGCCGCGTGATCGCCTCGACGGGTGCGAGCCCCGCGAGATCGAGCGCACGCTCGGCTTCGTTGAGCGCGCCGAACGCGTGCTCGAGGACTGCCGTGAACAGTTGCTCCTTGCTGCCGAAGTAGTAATAGAGCATGCGCTCATTAGTTTCCGCGCGCCGCGCGATCTGGTCGACGCGTGCGCCGAACAGGCCGCCATTGGCGAATTCTTCGGCCGCGGCGAGCAGAATGCGGCGGCGGGTGCCTTCAGGATCTCTTTTGATTTTTGGCTGATTCATGGTGGCAGGATCTCGTTAAGCCGCGTTGTCCGGTTTACGTTGTCGGGCAATATCACGCCGGGCCTCTCCTAGCCCTGGTATCGACAACGTTGTGCGGGGCGCGCCAGGTTAATGGACAGACACCCTCCGACCTACGGTCTTGCGTTCCTTCTTGTTTGTTTGATGTCGTTGCGAGCCGACATCGTTCTTCCCCCTGTCGCTTCTTGCGAGATGCAATACGAGCAGCCCATGCATTGCGCCCACGCTTTACGTCTACTGATTCCCCCTCTACCGCAAAGCGTTTCGCATTAAGCGCTTTGATTATGGCACATGGCCCGCCGATGGCAATGCGGGAAATCGGCGATAATGCAAGCTTTGGCGCTGTGCGTGTGCGCCCTGTCAAGCCAGTTGCGCAACCATGCGCGCGGCTATGCGCGCCCAAGGTCACGCCACCGCCCGCCCCGATGTAGCGAACGTGAACGATCCCAAAACACTCGCAGATCGCATCGAAGATCTGCTGCCCCAGACCCAATGCACGAAGTGCGGCTACGACGGCTGCCGGCCCTATGCCGAAGCCGTCGCCGCCGGCACCGCCAACCACAACCAGTGTCCGCCCGGCGGTCTGGAAGGCGTTGAGCGCCTCGCGCAACTGCTCGGCAAACCCGTCATCCCGATCAATCCGGACAACGGTGTGGAGCGTCCGCGTCCGGTGGCGTTCATCGACGAACAACTGTGCATCGGTTGCACGCTGTGCATGCAGGCATGTCCCGTCGACGCGATCGTGGGTGCGCCCAAGCAGATGCACACCATCGTCAAGGATCAGTGCACGGGCTGCGACCTGTGTGTCGCGCCCTGCCCGGTCGACTGCATCGCAATGATTCCCGTTACGGGCGAAGCGACCGGGTGGGAGGCATGGACGCAACAGCAGGCCGACGAAGCCCGCGTGCGGCATGACCGGCGCGCAGCGCGCCAAACCGCCGAACGCAACGCGGCCGAGGCACGCGCCGCAGCGCGCCGCGCGGCCACGAGCGCGCCTCAGACCCCGGCGCCGCAAGACGCCGCTACGCAACCCGCAAGCCCGAGCGCCGACGACGCCGAAGCGAAGAAGAAAGCGATCATCCAGGCGGCGCTCGAACGCGCGCGCCGCAAGAAGGCGGAAATGGCCGAACACGGTGAGGGACCGCGCAACGTCGAGCACGTGAGCGCCGAGGTTCAGGCGCAAATCGACGCCGCCGAGGCGCGCCGCAAACGCATTGGTATCGAGTCGAATGCACCGGATGCGTCGAACTCAGCGCCCGATGACGACAAGAGCGCGCGCTAGCGCACCGCATTGCCAACGGGCCCCACGCACAACGAGCATGAACGCCACCAAGCGCCGCGCCATCTACGAAACGCTGCAAAGCCTCAATCCGCATCCCACTACCGAGCTGGAGTTCAGCACGCCGTTCGAACTCCTGATTGCCGTGATGCTCTCCGCGCAGGCCACCGACGTTTCGGTGAACAAGGCCATGCGCCGGATGTTTCCTGTCGCCAACACGCCGGAAACGGTGCTTGCGCTGGGCGAGGAAGGCGTCGCCGATTACATCAAGACGATCGGCCTTTATCGCACCAAGGCCAAAAACGTCATTGCGACCTGCCGCATTCTCATCGAGCAATACGGCAGCGAGGTGCCGCCAACGCGCGAGGCGCTCGAAGCCCTGCCCGGCGTCGGACGCAAAACCGCGAACGTCGTGCTCAACACGGCGTTCGGCCAGCCGACCATCGCCGTCGACACGCATATCTTTCGGGTTGCGAACCGAACGGGGCTCGCGCCCGGCAAGGACGTGCGCGCCGTCGAAACCGCACTCGAGAAGTTCACGCCGCCCGAATTCCGCCAGGACGCGCATCATTGGCTCATCCTGCATGGGCGCTATGTGTGCAAGGCGCGCCGCCCCGAATGCTGGCATTGCGTGATCGAGCCGCTGTGCGAGTTCAAGCCGAAGACGCCGCCGCCGGAGCTCTGAGCGAACGCGAGCGCCCGGGCGTAAAATAATCGATTCAGCCGTCGCACGACTGCGCCTCACCCATTCGACCGACTCAAGATGTTCAATCCCAGCCGCGACGAAGTCCGCCGCTTTTTCACCGAGACCTGGCGCAAGCAGCGCGCGGGCGAAATCCTCACGCCGCTAGAGGCGATCGCCGCCGACTGGATCGTCGAGCACCCCGAATATCACGCCGAACTCGCCAATGCCGATGGGGCCGCCGCGCAGGACTACTCGCCCGAGCGCGGCCAGAGCAATCCGTTCCTGCATCTGTCGATGCATCTCGCGATCAGCGAGCAGCTTTCCATCGATCAGCCGCCCGGCATCCGCGCGGCGCACGACCGGCTCGCCGCGCGCATGGGCTCCACGCACGACGCGCAGCACGCGATCATGGAGTGCCTCGGCGAAACGATCTGGGAAGCGCAGCGCACGAACACGCCGCCCGACACTGACGCCTATCTCATGCGCATCGAGCGCCGCGCTTCACGCGACTGAGAACGTCCAAAAGCGCGACTGAAGCAAAGACGCCGCAAAAAAAACACCCCGCGAACGCCTCGCCGAAAACGAGGCCCACGCGGGGTGCTTCACATGATGCGGCACGCATGGCGCGCGCCGCGTTCACGCTTACTTCTTGTCGACCAGGTCGCCGCTGAGGGACTCAATGTACGCCGCGAGATCCTTCATGTCGCTTGGCGAAAGGCTCTGCACCTGCGCCTGCATGATCGGATTGTTGCGGCCGAGGAGCGGATTGCTCGTGCCCATCTGGTACTGGCGCAGCGCCCAGTAGATGTAGTCGGCATGCTGGCCGGCGAGCTTCGGATATTCGCCGGTCACGGGCTTGTTCAGGCCCGGGCCGTGACAGGCCGCGCAATTGTGGCTGTCGGCCAGGACCTTGCCGTTGGCGGCGTCGGCCGCGTGCGCGGGATGGAGCGCGAGCGCGGCGGCCACTGCGAGCCCGGCTGCCGCGAGCTTGATGGTTGCACCGGCAAACGAAGGCGTAGCCGTGTAGGGCTTGTTCATGGGTTCTCCACCTGCCGGTTATTTATTCGGATTGTCTTTCGACGCGGCCGTTTGCGACGCATAGTAGGCCGCGATGTCGGCGATATCCTGCTCGGTGAGCGAGGTCGCGATCGCGTGCATCGTCTCGAAATGCCGGTCGCCCTTCTTGTAGGCGAGCAACGCGTTCATGATGTACTGCGCGTTCTGGCCGCCCAGAATGGGCACGTGGTAGACCTCGGGGTAAGCGGTGCGGTAGTCGGGAATACCATGACAGCCGATACACATCGCCACCTTGTCCTGACCCGCCTTCGCGTTGCCCACGACGTCCGCGTGAGCCGTGACCGCGAAGCACGCCAGCATGGTTATTGCGCCCGTGATGACGTGCTTGCCGACAATTTTTTTCATAGCATCCAACCTGGCTTGAGGGGATTCGAACGCCCGAACCGCAGGCCACGGCCTGCGCCGCATTACTGCTGTTTTACTTTTGGGGTCGCCGTGCAGGCCGAAAAAAATCGGTCCGAGTATACCGCGACGCCGCGCCGGCCGTCCACCGGCCGCGCCACGCCTGGCGGGCCTCGGAGCGCCTCGCAGGACCCCGCGCCTGGCCCGCATCGGCCACGCAGCGCCTTGTCGCGCTGGCTCGCCCGCAAGCAACCCGGAGGAACCCTGGCAAGCGCAACGGACTCGCCGCACACGCGTGGCAGCCGCCGCAACCCTGCCCCAAAGAGCGGACCCAACGATACGCGGTGGCGCGCCGACGCAACACCCCATCTGACTTATACTTGGTTTTTTTCCCAGCGAGCGGATTCACCATGCGCGCCACGCGTTTCGAAGGCTCATCGCAGTACGTCGCCACCGACGATCTCAAGCTCGCGGTCAACGCCGCGATCACGCTGAAGCGCCCCCTGCTCATCAAGGGCGAGCCCGGCACGGGCAAGACCATGCTGGCCGAAGAAGTGGCTGCGGCGCTGGATATGCCGCTCATGCAGTGGCACATCAAGTCCACGACGAAAGCGCAGCAAGGGCTCTACGAGTACGACGCGGTCTCGCGCCTGCGCGATTCGCAGCTCGGCGACGAACGTGTGAAGGACATCGCCAACTACATCGTGAAAGGCGTGTTGTGGCAGGCGTTCGAGTCGGAAGAGCAAAGCGTGCTGCTGATCGACGAGATCGACAAGGCCGACATCGAGTTCCCGAACGACCTCTTGCGCGAACTCGACCGCATGGAGTTCTACGTCTACGAGACGCGCCAGCTCATCAAGGCAAAGCAGCGCCCGCTCGTCATCATCACGTCGAACAACGAGAAGGAACTGCCCGACGCTTTCCTGCGCCGCTGCTTCTTCCACTACATCAGCTTTCCCGATCCGGCGACGATGCAGCGCATCGTCGAGGTGCACTATCCGGGCATCCGCAAGGAGTTGCTCAACGCGGCCATGGAAAGTTTCTTCGAACTGCGCAATGTCGCGGGGCTGAAGAAGAAGCCTTCAACGTCTGAACTGCTCGACTGGCTCAAGCTCCTGCTCGCGGAAGAAATTCCGCCTGCGGCGCTGCGCGCGGCCGACGGCTCGAAGTCCATGCCGCCGCTCGCGGGCGCGCTGCTCAAGAACGAGCAGGACATGACGCTGTTCGAGCGCCTCATCTACATGAACCGTCACAACCGTTGACGAGGACCACGCGAGAGAGGGACGGAGACACCGCATGCTGATCGACTTCTTCTACACGCTGCGCGACGCGAAGCTGCCGGTTTCCGTGAAGGAGTACCTTACGCTCGTCGAAGCGCTCAAGGAGCGCGTGATCGCGCCCTCGCTCGACGACTTCTACTACCTCGCGCGCATGACGCTCGTGAAGGACGAGCAATACTTCGATCGCTTCGATCAGGCGTTCGGCGCGTATTTTCGCGGCATCGAGAAGAAGTCCGAGCTGGCCTTCGAGATTCCCGAAGACTGGCTCAAGAAGCGTCTGGAACGCGATTTCACGCCCGAGCAGCGCGCGCAGATCGAAGCCATGGGCGGGCTCGACAAGCTCATGGAGCGCCTGAAGGAACTCTTCGAGGAACAGAAGGAGCGCCACGAGGGCGGCAGCAAGTGGATCGGCACGGGCGGCACCTCGCCCTTCGGCCATGGCGGCTATAACCCCGAGGGCATCCGCATCGGCGGCGAAGGCGGCCAGCGCAGCGCCGTGAAAGTGTGGGACGCGCGCGCATACCGCGATTACGACGATCAGGTCGAAATCGGAACGCGCAACATCAAGGTCGCGTTGCGCCGCCTGCGCCGCTTCGCGCGCGAAGGCGCCGCCGAAGAACTGGACCTGGGCGACACGATCCGCAGCACCGCCGCGAACGCGGGCTGGCTCGATCTCAAGATGGTGCCGGAGCGCCACAACAACGTGAAAGTGCTGATGCTGCTCGACGTGGGCGGCTCGATGGACGATCACATCAAGCGCACGGAAGAACTGTTCTCGGCGGCAAAAGCCGAATTCAAGCACCTGGAGTTCTACTACTTCCACAACTGCGTGTACGACTACCTGTGGAAGAACAATCGCCGCCGCCACGCCGAGCGCACGCCCACGTGGGACCTGCTGCACAAGTTCACGCCGGACTACAAGCTGATCTTCGTCGGCGACGCGACGATGAGCCCGTATGAGGTGCTTCAGCCCGGCGGCTCGGTCGAATACACCAACCCCGAAGCGGGCGCTGTCTGGCTGCGGCGTCTCGCCGACCAGTTCCCTCACTTCGCCTGGCTCAACCCCGAGCCCGAGCGACTATGGGAGTACCGCCAGTCGGTGTCGGTCATCCGCGAGATTCTCGGCCACCGCATGTATCCGCTCACCGTCGCCGGGCTCGAAACGGCCATGCGCGTGCTGAGCAAATAGGCGCCACCACTCCTGCCCTTTTCCGCTTTTTCAAGGCGGCGCGTGCCTGAGTGTTTCATCAGGCCGCGCCGCCCGATGCCGCCATACCTAAGCAAAATCTGGAGACCACCAGCATGACCGCCCCCTCTTCCCCTGACCTGCCAGCGAGTTTCAGGCCAGGACCGTTGCGGCCCTTCGCCGACACCTCGGTCGCCACCATCGTGGCGGGCTTCGTCGCGATGATGACCGGCTACACCAGTTCGCTCGTGCTGATGTTCCAGGCCGGCCAGGCCGCGCATCTCTCCGACGCGCAGATTTCCTCGTGGATCTGGGCGCTTTCCATCGGCATGGCTTTGACCACCATCGGCCTGTCGCTGTGGTTCCGCGCGCCGATCGTGGTCGCGTGGTCCACGCCGGGCGCGGCGCTCCTCATCAGTTCGCTGCCGCACGTGCCCTATGCCGAGGCGATCGGCGCCTATATCGTCTGCGCGGTGCTGCTGACAGCCGTGGGCCTCACCGGCTGGTTCGACACGCTCATGAAGCGCGTCCCCGCGGGCATCGCGGCGGCGCTGCTTGCGGGCATCCTGTTCGAGATCGGCATCGAGATCTTCCACGCCGCGCAGGTGCAGACGCCGCTCGTGCTCACGATGTTCTTCGGCTACCTGATCGTGAAGCGCTTCGTGCCGCGCTACGCGATCGTCGCAACGCTCGTAATCGGCATCGCCGCCGCCGCCGTGCTCGGGCTGCTCGACTTCAGCCACTTCCGCGTGGCGGTGGCCAAGCCCGTGTTCACGATGCCGGCGTTCTCGCTCTCGGCGGTGGTGAGCATCGGCATTCCGCTTTTCGTCGTGGCGATGGCCTCGCAGAACGTGCCCGGCATCGCCGTGTTGCGCGCCGACGGCTACGACCATACGGCCGCGCCCTCTTCGCCGCTCATCGCCACCACGGGCATCGCCTCGCTCGTGCTCGCGCCGTTCGGCTCACACGGCGTGAATCTCGCGGCCATCACCGCGGCGATCTGCACCGGTCCGCACGCCCACGAAGACCGCACGAAGCGCTATATGGCGGCCGTGTGGTGCGGCATTTTCTATCTGATCGCCGGGACTTTTGGCGCGACCATCGCGGCGCTGTTCGCGGCGTTCCCGCAGGCACTCGTGGTGTCAATTGCGGCGCTCGCGCTGTTCGGCTCGATCATGAGCGGCCTCACCAACGCCATGCAGAACCCCAGGGAGCGCGAAGCCGCGCTCATCACCTTCATGGTGACGGCATCGGGGCTCACGCTGCTCTCCATCGGCGCGGCGTTCTGGGGGCTCGTGGCGGGCGTGATCACGCAGATCGTGCTGAACGCGCGACGCGCGTGAAACGCAACGCCAGGCGTTTCCGCCATAAAATGATGGAGTGAGCCGCGCCCAGACGCGCGGCAATTGCGCCCCCGGCTTCCCGCCCCATCCGCGCGGGCCAGACCGGAACGGCACAGCGCCTTTTCGCGTTCCGCCCGGCGCGCCCCAGGTTCACGCCTGAAGCGCACCGGCCGTTCAACTCTCACCGATGCAGGCGCGCACGCGCCCACAAGGCCTGACATGACTACCGCACTCGACCAGCTCAAGCAGTACACCACCGTCGTCGCCGATACGGGCGACTTCCAGCAATTCGTGCAGTACAAACCGCAGGACGCGACGACCAACCCGTCACTGATCCTCAAGGCGGTCCAGAAAGCCGAGTACCGTCCGCTGCTCGAAAAAACCGTGCGCGATCACGCGAGCGAATCGCTCGAGTCGATCATCGACCATCTGCTGATCGCGTTCGGCACCGAAATCCTCAAGATCATTCCGGGCCGCGTCTCGACCGAAGTCGACGCCCGCCTCTCGTTCGACACGAAAAAGTCGATCGACAAGGCCCACCACATCATCGAACTGTACAAGCAGGCCGGCATCGGCCGCGAGCGCGTGCTGATCAAGCTCGCCTCCACCTGGGAAGGCATTCGCGCCGCCGAAGTGCTGCAAAAGGACGGCATCCACTGCAACATGACGCTGCTCTTCTCGCTCGCGCAAGCCGCCGCGTGCGCCGAAGCGGGCGCGCAGCTCATTTCGCCGTTCGTGGGCCGCATCTACGACTGGTACAAGAAGGCCAAGGGCGCCGACTGGGACGACGCGAAGGACGGCGGCGCGAACGATCCGGGCGTGCAGTCGGTGCGCAAGATCTACGCGTACTACAAGAAGTTCGGCCACAAGACCGAAGTCATGGGCGCGAGCTTCCGCAACACGAGCCAGATCGTCGAGCTGGCCGGCTGCGACCTGCTCACCATCAGCCCGGACCTGCTGCAAAAGCTCCAGGACAGCACCGAGAAGGTCGAGCGCAAGCTTTCGCCGGAAGCGTTCAAGGACGCGAAGATCGAGCGCGTGGCCGTGGACGAGCCGGCGTTCCGCTTCCAGCTCAACGACGACGCCATGGCGACCGAGAAGCTCGCGGAAGGCATCCGCGCGTTCGCTGCCGATGCGATCAAGCTCGAAAAGATGATCGAAGAGCTGCGCGCAAAGTAACGCGTCGGCGCTCCATGCAGAGCGCATTGAAATATCGATGACCGAGGGCCGCACATGCCGCATGTGCGGCCCTTTGTTTTGCAGGCGGCCCGGCAACATCCGTTCCCGTCTGCGCTCTCGCAAACCCTGACGACACACCGCTCGGTAACGCCCGGGCGCGCGCCTAGAATCAGGGCAGCGGCAACCCGCCGCACGATCCGGCCCCGTGCATACCCTCGCACAAAAAACGGCCGGCCAACGTCCCGTCCGTAAGGAAACCGACGATGCAAATCCAGCCCTATCTCTTTTACCCCGGCAATTGCGACGAAGCGATCGCGTTCTATGGCGAAGCGCTCGGCGCGAAGGAAGTGATCAAGATGCGCTTCAAGGAAGCGCCGCCGGACCCCGAGCGCCCCATGGCGCCCGAATTCGCCGAAAAGATCATGCACGCGACGCTCCAGATCGGCGACGCGCAGATCATGGTGTCCGACGGCGGCTGCATGACGCAGAACGACAAGTTCCTCGGCTTCGGCGTCTCGCTGACCGGGTCGGACATCGCCACGGCGGAGCGTTACTTCAACGCGCT
Source organism: Paraburkholderia flagellata (assembly GCF_021390645.1). Taxonomy (GTDB): domain Bacteria; phylum Pseudomonadota; class Gammaproteobacteria; order Burkholderiales; family Burkholderiaceae; genus Paraburkholderia; species Paraburkholderia flagellata. The sequence continues at coordinate 957,097 of NZ_JAJEJT010000001.1, read as the reverse complement.
GGCCAAAGGCGGCACGGTCACGATGCCGTTTCAAAAGACCTTCTGGTCGCCCGGCTTCGGCATGCTGACCGACAAGTTCGGCGTGCCCTGGATGGTCTCGGCGCCGCACGAGCAAGCGGCCTGATCGAGCGCCACGACTGCGTTGCGCGCCCGGCGTCACACCATGCGGTGCGTCGCGGCGCGCTCGATGTTCCAGCGCGGCTCGGTCTCCAGAAGGAGCGCGCGCAGGCGCTCCACCTGCTCCTCCACGCGCAGGCTGAGCCAGTACGGGCCCTGCATCTGCGGCTCGGGGCAGCCCTGCGGCGGCACCTGCATACCTTCGTGGACGGCCACGCCCGCCTCGCCTGCCTCACCCGCCATCTTGCCGTCACCCCTTCCATCGACCGGTGCCGAAACCGTGCGCAGCGCCTCCTGCGCCGCCTCAGGGTGACGCCCGCCGCCAAATCGCAGCGCCCGCGCCGTGGCCAGCAGCGCACGGCGCACGGTCTCGCTACGCTCTGCGAACGCCACGCGCACGAGCGCCTGCTCGTAGCTGCCTGTGCCCGTACAGAGCATCTCCAGCGCGCTCAGGAGCGAGCGATGCAGGCGCTGAACCTGCTCGAGCCGGGCGATCGGCACATCGATTTCCTTGGCGACCGAGGGCATCAGCGCACGCAGCTGCACGAGCCGTGCGTTCAGACGCATGAAGGTCTGCACCTGCTCGTCGGCATCGACGTGCACGCCGTCCGCCACCTGCGCATACACGCGGGCACATTCACGCAGATTGTCGGCGAGGCTGTAGCGCCACGAATACGTGGCGTGCAGCGGCAACGCGAACGAAAACAGGAGCGCAATCACGATACCGAGAATCACATTGAGCGTGCGCCAGAGGCCCGTATCGATGAGGTTGTCGCCGTGCCCCGCGACGATGCACATGGTGATGGCGGCAAGGAGCGCGACGTAGCCCGGCTTGCCAATGGCGTAGTACCCGCACACGGCGGCAACGAGCGACATCAGCACGTAGGTGAGCGGCGCGGAACCCGTGATGGCCTGCACGACGATGAGCGTCAAGCCGATCACGGCGCCCAGCAGCGTGCCGAGCGCACGCTCGGCGGCCTTCTTGCGGATGTTGCCCTGGTGCTGCAGGCCGCCGATCACAACGAGCAGCGTGACCGACGCCCAGATGCCGTGCGGAATATCGATGCCCGAAGTCGCGAGAATCGAGGCGAGCATCGCGAGGCCCACGCGCACGCTGTGTATGACCTTGGCGTTCCGATAGCGATAGTACGGCGACGTCAGCGCACGCCACATGCGCGCGATGCGCGAACGGCGGCGCGGCGGCCGCAGGCGTCTCGCGCCACCGTGCTCGGATCGGGAACGGGATTCGGTTTCGGACGAGGCCATGGCGCGGGCTGGAAGTGAGCCAAATCAGCCGCCATCGTGCACCAGAAAAACAAATGCCCGCAACTAAGTGTTGCGGGCATTTTCGGCAAGTTCGGGCCGGCGGCGCGCGGCGGGCCGAACTGTCGTGAGCGGATCAGCCCTCGACGACGTCGAGATAGTCCTCCGGACGCGTGCGGTCCGCGCCCTTTTGCATACCGACCAGATGCACGAGCGCCGAGACGGCGATCGAGACCACGAGGTTCACGATCAGCGACCACACCGCGGCGTAGCCCGGAATCGCCATGCCGAACAGGTGGATCGTGAAGATCGAGCCTGCGAGCTTGAGCGAAATGGCCATCCACGTGCCGGTGGCGATGCCGACCGCCCAGCCCACCAGCAGGCCGCGGTAGTCGAGCATGCGCGTGTAGAGACCGAGCACGATGGCGGGCAGCGTCTGAATGATCCAGATACCGCCGAGCAGCTGCAGCTGGATCGCGTACGTGAGCGGCAAGCCCAGGATGAACGCTACCGCGCCGACCTTCACGATCAGCGAGACCAGCTTGGCGATGTTGGTCTCCTGCTCGTGATTCATGTTGCGGTTGATGAACTCCTTGTGGATGTTGCGCGTGTACAGGTTGGCCGCTGCAATCGACATGATCGCCGCGGGCACCAGCGCGCCGATACCGATGGCCGCGAACGCCACGCCCACGAACCACGACGGGAAGAAGTGCAGGAACAGCGCCGGCACTGCGAAGTTCGGACCGAAGGCCTTGAAGTACGGTGCGAATTCCGGCATGTCCTTCACGCCCGAGGCAAGCGCCATGAAGCCGAGCAGCGCGAGCAGACCGAGCACCAGCGAGTACGCGGGCAGCATCGCCATGTTGCGGCGGATGGTGTTGCCCGACGACGACGACAGAATCGCCGTGACCGAGTGCGGGTACAGGAACAGCGCGAGCGCCGAACCTACCGCCAGTGTCGCGTAGGCGCTATAGCCGTTCAAACTCGTGGCATCCGGCGACTTGAGCAGCAGCTTGGCCGGCGGCACCGCGCCGAAGATGTGGCCGAAGCCGCCCATCTGAGCGGGAATCACGATGATCGCGACGATGATCGTGATGTAGATGAGGATGTCCTTCACCACCGCGATCATGGCCGGCGCGCGCAGGCCCGACGTGTACGTGTAGGCGGCGAGAATGGCGAACGCGATGATGAGCGGCAGGTCGCCGACGAAACCCGTCGTGTCGAAGCCGAGCGCGCCGATCACCACTTCGATACCCACCAGCTGCAGGGCGATATACGGCATGGTCGCGACGATACCCGTCACGGCGATGGCGAGCGCGAGCATGCGGCTGCCATAGCGCGCGCTCACGAAGTCGGCCGATGTGACGTATTGGTGGCGCTTCGCGACAGCCCAGAGCTTCGGGAACACGACGAACGCGAACGGATAGATCAGGATCGTGTACGGCAGTGCGAAGAAACCCGTTGCGCCCGCACCGAATACGAGCGCCGGCACGGCGACGAAGGTATACGCAGTGTAGAGGTCGCCGCCGAGCAGGAACCACGTGACGATCGTGCCGAAGCGGCGGCCGCCCAGACCCCACTCTTCGAGATGCGCGAGGTCGCCCTTGCGCCAGTGCGCGGCCACGAAGCCGAGAATCGTAACGCCGACGAAGAACAGGATAAAGACAACGGTTGCTGTAACGTTCATTGCGCGCCCCCTGCATCGTCCTTGCTGCGGGTCTTCGTCTTGAAATAGACGAGCGCGGTAATGACAGCGCTGATCAGCACCCAGAGAAGCTGATACCAGTAGAAAAACGGGAAATCCCACAGAGTGGGCTCGATCTTGTTGTATGACGGCACCCAGATCATCGCGATCCAGGGCAGCAGCAAAAGCCATAGCCAATGCTTGCTTGATTTTCCGGCGTCGGCGTCGTGA